>JAAYCB010000467.1 GCA_012744395.1 Pirellulaceae bacterium | reverse complement strand
TGGTCAGCAACGTCGGCGCGGTGCAGGATTTCGGCCTGATGATGGCCATCGGCACCCTGTCGGTCCTGGCGAGCGTGATGCTGATCGTGCCGGGCCTGGCGCTCTGGGGCCGATTCGACGCCGACCCGCATCGGGCATGGGGAGAGGGGCTGCTCGAACGCCAGCTCGCCAACCTCGCCAGCCTTGTCCAGCGGCGCCCCAAGACGCTGGGAATGGCGATCCTCGTCGTCGTCGCCGCGGCCGCCGCGGGCAACGCGCGGATGGAGATCGAAAGCGATTTCACCAAGAACTTTCGCGCCGACAGCCCGATCGTCCGGTCCTACGAGTTCGTGGAGACGCGGCTGGGCGGGGCGGGCGTCTGGGACGTGATGGCGCCAGGTCCCGACGAGCCCGACTGGGAATATCTCAGCCGGATTCGCCGCCTCGAAAACCGGCTTCGCGAGGAAGTCGTGGTGCAAGGCGTTGACGGTTCACCGACCGCGGGACTGACGAAGGTCCTGAGCATGGTCGATGGCGTGCTGGCCGCCGCGCCTTCCGACCCCGATGGGGCCCGGACAGCGTTCCGCCGCAACCTGATGGCGAGCACCGCCTGGCGGCACTTCAGCGAGAAAATGCCGGCCTTGAAAACGACGCTCCGCGGCGAGGATCCGGACCAGCCCGGGCGGCATCTGCTGCGGATCATGCTCCGCTCCAAAGAACGCCAGCCCTCGGCGACGAAGCGGGCGATCATCGAACAGGTCGAACGCATCTGCCGCGAGGAATTCCCCCCGGCGCCCGCAGAGCCCGGTGCGGTGGTCAGCGGCTTCTTCGTGCTCCTGGCCCACCTGATCGAGAGCATCATCCGCGACCAGTGGCTGGCGTTTCTGATCGCGACCGGCGCGATCTGGCTAATGATGCTGGCGGCTTTGCGCCAGTGGCTGTTGGCCCTGATCGCGCTGGTGCCCAACATCCTGCCGATCTTCGTCGTGCTTGGGATGATGGCCTGGCTGGGGTTGAAGCTGAACATGGGCGCCGCGATGATCGCGGCCGTCTCGGTGGGCCTGTCGATCGACTCTTCCGTCCACTACCTGACCAGCTTCCGCCGCGCGCGGGAACAGGGCATGGCGCTGGCCGACGCGCTAGGGGCCGTGCAGCAGACGGTCGGCCGGGCCGTGGTTTTCTCGACGATCGCCCTGGTGGCGGGGTTTGCCGTGCTCTCGACGAGCCAGTTCGTGCCGACGATCTATTTCGGGGCGCTGGTGGGCTTCTCGATGCTCGGCGGCTTGGCCGGCAACCTCGTCGTGCTGCCGCTGCTGCTGGCGCTGCTGGTGCGCGAAGGCAATGCGTAGCCCACGGGGGCCGCGCTGGACCAACGTACAGGCTGTAGGGTGGTGCAGAGCGCGCCCGTCGGATGTGGTTGGCTCAAGCCACGGCGGTTTACGGGAACCGAACATATCTGCAAGGCCAGCGCGCGAGCGCCGCCCCACCGAGCGCGTTAAACGTCGAGCGTCGGCGTGTGGTGGGCCGCCGCTGACGCCCATGGTGGCGCCGGCGTTGCGTCTGATGGTGCGCGCTGTGGGAATGCGCTCCGCCGAGGGATGGTCCGCTCTGGGCCACCCTACACGCCGAAGGCTTTCTGCATCTGCTCGCGGACGATTGTCAAGCGTTCCACGCCGCCGCCGCCGACTTCGGCCGTGGCCCAGCCGGTGAAGCCGATCTCGTCGAGGGCGTTGCGGACCTGGTCCCAGGGGAGGTCGCCTGCGCCGATGTCGGTGAACTTGTTGTCCGCTCGGCTGAAGCCCTTGACGTCGAGCTTGACGCAGCGGCGGCCGAAAGCGCGAATCCACTCGCCCGGCTGGCCGTACTTCCAATGGTTGCCGATGTCGTAGTACATTCCCACCCAGGGGCTGTTGAAGCGGTCGATAAACGCGACGAACTTCTCGGCGGTCTGTTCGGGCGGGGCGTCGTGGTCGTAGAACATCTGGTTCCAGACGTTTTCGACGAGGATCATCTGCCCCAGGGAGGCGGCCAGGGGGAGCAGCTTCTTGATCTCCGCGCGGCAGCGGTCTTCGATCACCTCCGCCGGCCCGTCGCCGCCGCGGCCGACGACGATCAGCACGCCGGAGCCGCCGGCGGCATGCGAAAGCCGCATGCAGTGCTCGATGTTGGCCCGGCCCTGCGCCCGCTCCGCCTCGTTGGCGCTGGTGAGCCGCTGCTGCCAGTGGGCATGGTTGATGGCGTTGTGGACGAAGACGCCGGACTCGGCGACGGCCTGGCGCGCCTGCTGGAGCGTATAGCCGCCGGCCTCGTCGAAATCGACGCCGTCGAAGCCCGCCTGGGCGGCCAGCTTCAGGCGCTCGACCAGCGAGAGCGGCTTGCCTCCGGCCTCCTTGGCGATCATCCCCAGCTTGCAGGAGAGGAGGATCCGCTTGCCTTGCGGCGGGGAGACGACGGCCGGCCCGTCAGCCGGCTCGGCGGCCGGTTCGGCGGCCGGAGCGAGGGCCCCGCTAGCGGCCGTGGCGACGATCGAAGCCGCGCCGGCGGCAAGAAACCCGCGGCGGCTGAGGGAAGGTCGTCGGTCGGTCATGGGATGGGATGATTTCATGGCTGGAATCTCCTTGATCTAGAAGGGTCTGGGCCGGTTGGCAATTCAGCAGCGTGTCAGCGTTCCGGACGGAGTCGGAACGTTCACACACCGGGGCGGCGCCGAGGACGGCTCCCACTGGGGCAATCGTTGGCGAAGCGACGCTGGGCAAACCGTCATTATTATCGCGGCGGTCGGCGTTTGCCAGAGCGCGAGGGCACCCTCCTCGGGGCGCTTGCCGCGGTGGCGCGTGCTTGCCACGCGCTGCCCGGAAGGCAACAATGCCTGATGGCCCGCAGCGAGCCCCCCTGGTTGGCGAGCCATGCCGCCCCGAGAGAGAACCGCATGTTGAAAATCGTTTTCCTGTGTACCGGCAACTCCTGCCGCAGCCAGATGGCCGAGGGCTGGACGCGACACCTGAAGGCCGGCCGGATCGAGCCCTACTCGGCGGGAATCGAGGCCCACGGTTTGAACGCGGATGCCGTGCGGGTGATGGCCGAGGCGGGAGTCGATATTTCCGAGCAGCGCTCGAAACGGCTCGGTGAGCTCGGCGAAGTCGATTTCGATTACGTGGTGACCGTCTGCGGCCGCGCCCACGAGTCCTGTCCGGTGTTTCCCGGAAAAGCCCGAATCATCCACGCCGGATTTGACGATCCGCCGCGACTGGCGGCCGGCGCGGCGACGGAAGAGGCGCGATTGGCGCATTACCGCCGCGTGCGGGACGAGATCCGAGCGTTTGTCGAGACGTTGCCGGACTGCCTTGCCCGACTCCCGCGGCAAGAAACCCTGTAGGGCTGCACCGCCCCGCAGGCGGATCGAAACAGACGGCCCCTTGCATGATTGCCGCGCGGCTCGCCCGCGGCGTGACGGAATTCTGACAGAAGCCTAACCGCGGATTAACCGAAACGCGTTAAGATAGCCAAACGCTGGAGCCGGCCACCGTGCGATCGGGGGAGATTCTCAGGGAACCCATCCGGCGCGCGGCCGGTTCCTGTTCCGGAAACGGCGGCGGGCGAAAAGGGATGCCATGGTCAGCAAGTCGGTACTGGTGGTGGAGGACGAAGAGGATATTCGCAAGCTCCTGAGCTACACCCTGCTCAAGGAGGGCTACGAGGTTGCCGGCGTGGCGTCCGGGGAAGCAGCGCTGGCCAGTGCCGAATCGCAGCCGCCGGACCTTGTTCTGCTGGACTTGATGCTGCCGGGCGTCGACGGGCTGACGGTCTGCCGGCAACTCCGCAGGAGTCCGCGGACGGCGGGCGCCGCGATCGTGATGCTGACGGCCAAGGGCGAAGAGGCGGACGTGGTCGCCGGGTTGAACGCGGGCGCGCACGACTACATCACCAAGCCGTTCAGCCGAAACGTCCTGATCGCCCGCGTTCGCGCCGCGCTGCGGAATGCGGGCTCGAGCGCCGCCGCCGCGCCGCCCGAGTCGGATGGAATCCTCACGATCCACAACCTGGTGATCCATCCGGGGAAGCACCTGGTCCTGGTCGACGAAAGGTCGGTCGAGTTGACCGCCACGGAGTTCCGAGTCCTGGAGGCGTTGGCGCGGAAGCCGGGCTGGGTGTTCACGCGGCAGCAAATCCTCGATGCGGTGCACGGCGATATCTACGCGGTTACGGATCGCGCCGTGGATGTGCAGATTGTCGGTTTGCGGAGGAAGCTTGGGCCGGCAGGGAGGTACATCCAGACGGTCCGCGGGGTAGGGTACCGCTTCAAGGAATAGGCCGTGCGCAGCTTCCGATTGTTGTGGCAGGTCTTTTTCGGCTACCTGGCCGTCGCCGCGGCTTTGCTCGTGGCGCTGGGGCTGTACGCCTCGCTCCACGCCCGGCAGTTCTATCTTGCCCAAAAGGCCGCGGAGCTGGAGGCTGGGGCAAGGCTCTGCGAAGCCCAAATCGGCGGCCTGATCCAACACGCGGCGACCGACGAGTTGCAGTCCGCCTGCGAGCGGTTGGGCCGAGCGCTGGTGATGCGAATCACCGTGATTCTGCCCAGCGGCCAGGTCATCGGCGACAGCGCGGAGAACCCGGCCTGCATGGAGAACCACCGAGACCGTGCGGAGGTCCGCGAGGCGCTCGGCGGCGGCCGGGGACGGCGGACGGGGTTCAGCACGACGCTGGCGGAAGAGCGGATGTACGTGGCGATTCCCCTGCGGCGCGGTGATGCCGTCGCGGCCGCCATCCGGACTTCGTTTTCCGTGCAGACGCTGGCACAGACCCTCCGCGCGGTCTACTGGCGGATCGCCGCCGCGGCGCTGGTGGCTGCCGTGTTCGTGGCGGTCGCCAGCCTGCTCGTAGCGCGGGCAATCGTCCGCCCCCTGGAGACAATCCGATCTGGAGCGGAGAGATTCTCGCGCGGCGAACTCAAGCACCGCCTGCCGGCCCTGGGCGCCTTGGAGATCAGCATGCTCGCTCAATCCCTGAACGCGATGGCGGAACAGTTGGACCAGCGGATTCGAACAATCGTCCGCCAGCAAAACGAACACCAGGGAGTGCTGGCAAGCATGAATGAAGGGGTCATGGCCGTCGATCTGCGAGGCAGGATATTGAATCTCAACGGAACGTGCGCAGGGCTGTTGGGCGTCGAAGTGGACAAGGTTCGCGGGCGGATGGTCCACGAGGTGGTCCGCAGGCCGACCTTGTTGGGCTTCATCGAGCGGACGCTCTCGAAAGCCGAGCCGGTCGAGGCGGAGTTCGAGCTCAGCGGAGCGGAAGACCGCTGGATCCATGCGCACGGGACAACGCTGCACGACGCCCAGGAGGAGCGGATCGGGGCGCTGATCGTCCTTCACGACGCAACCCGAATGCGGCGCTTGGAGAGTATCCGCCGCGATTTTGTCGCCAACGTTTCCCACGAGTTGCGAACGCCGATCACCTCGATCAAGGGATTTGTCGAGACCCTGATGCACGAGAACCTGGAGGACAGGGAGCAATCCCTGCGTTTTCTCGCGATCGTTTTCAAACAGGTGAATCGTCTCGATGCAATCATCGAAGACCTGCTCCTGCTCTCGCGGATCGAGCGGGGGGCGGAGGAGCAGACCGTCGAGCTGGCCGAGGAATGCCTGCTGGATGTGCTCCGCGCGGCGATTGAGATGTGCCAGAAGAAGGCCGCGGAAAAGCAGATCGGGTTGGAGGTTGCGTGCCCGGCCGGCCTGGTGGCGAAGATCAACGCGCCGCTCCTGGAACAGGCGGTCGTCAACTTGATCGACAACGCCGTCAAGTACAGTCCGAACAACGGGGCAGTGCGGATTAGCGCCGAGCAGCGAGGGGGCGAACTAGTGATCGGCGTCGAGGACGCGGGCGGCGGCATCGCGCGGAAACACTTGCCGCGGCTGTTCGAGCGATTCTACCGCGTTGACAAGGCCCGGAGCCGGGAGTTGGGGGGCACCGGGCTGGGGCTGGCCATCGTCAAGCACATCGTCACGGCGCACAAGGGGTCCGTGCGGGTCGAAACCACGGTCGGCAAGGGGAGCGTGTTCTTCATCCAGCTGCCCGCGGCCGGCGGCAATCCCACCGGCTGACCGGGAATGAACACTCGGCCCACAGTCCGCTCGCATGTTGCGGGCAGGATCGGTCGGCGCGACGGGAGATCTCCCTCCCGGCGCGAAGGCCGCCTGGCCGGAGGTACTTCTTCCACTGGTGGGGACCCCGTTCGAATCCGATGGGATCGATGCACCTTTCAGCCCGGATCAGATCGAGACTCGTCGGCGGAAATGCCAGGGCGTCCATCGACATCCATCGAGCCGTTGGGAACGCAGACAACAGCGTCGAGTGCCTGATCCACGTTCGTCTCGACCGACGCGCCTTGGGATCGGGTGCGTCTTGCGCCTCTCAGATCACCTGCCAACACCGCGCACGGCGTCTCCCGTCCCCCGGCGTCGATGAAGCGCCCTTCTGCACTGTTCGGGCGAATCTCGTCGGCGGGCGCGATGTCCACAGAGAAGCCAAGAGGGTGGAAGAGGGAACCACGAAAGACACGAAAAATGGGAAGGATGCAAAAAGAGATGGGCAGGGTGCGGTGGGACGGGTGTGGAGAGCGTGGGGAGAGGCGGTCTTGTGGAGAGGTTGTTTGAACAGTTGGGGGAGTTTTTTGGGGGGGGTAGCGGGTTGAAGAGGCTGGAGGAGGTGGAGGGGGGCGGGCCGCGGTGGGGCTGGTGGGCGTTTTTTTGGGCCGCGTGATTCATGGGTGGCCCCTTTTGCTCCGCCCCTTTTGCTCCCGAGAACAGAACCAGGGCCAGGCAACAATTAGTCGATGGTTGGCTGATGATTGCGTCCGTCCGCATGGCAATGCCGGATTGCCGGGCGGTTGACGCGCAGCGGCATCGCGCGTCTCGTCTCATCAAGTCTGCCTCCCTAGTCGCCAAGCCCGCCACGGCTGCGTCGGCCGGATGCTGCTTGCCGTTGTCCGGCTGTCCGGAGGTGTTGGCGTCGATCGTCCAAACCGCCGGAGACCCGTCTTCCCGGCCGTCCGCGCTCGGCAGGCCGCCAAGGCGTCGGCCGTGAGGTGATTGGGGGGATCACCGTCTTGTGGCAGGCGATCGCCGGCGGGTGCAACCTCTGGGTCGTGCCGATCACGGCCCGTGGGGCTCATCTTTTTTCCAGGCGATGATCTCCTGGATAATCGCGTCGAGCGTGTGCTTGGGCTCGTAGGGGATTACCGATCGGAGCTTGGCCAGGCTTGGGACCCGCGCCCGGCAGTCCTCGAAATTGACGGAGTAGGCGTCTTCATAGCTTTGGAACTCGATCGGCAATTCCGGGTGGATCGCCGCGGTGACTTTTCTGGCCAGATCGAGAATCGTGATCGGAGATTCGCTGCCGATGTTGAAGACTCTTCCGGCGGCGCGGGGCGTGTCCATGAGGGCGGTCATCGCGTAGATGACATCGGCCACATGGGCGAAGCAGCGGGTCTGCTGGCCGTCGTCGTGGACGATCAGGGGGCGTCCGGCGAGCGCGGCATCGATGAAGCGCGGCAGAACCATGCCGTATGCGCCGGTCTGGCGGGGGCCCACGACGTTGAAGAACCGGCCGACGACGACTGGCAGCCCGCGTTCGGTGAAATACGCCAGGGCGAGGAATTCATCGATCGCCTTGGACACCCCGTAAGACCAGCGGGGCCGGGTTGTGGGGCCGAATACGAGGTCGTCGCCCTCCTCGTAAATCGGCTTGGGGTTCTTGCCGTAAACCTCGCTTGTGCTGGCGAGAAACAGCTTCACCTTGTGCCCGTCCTGGTGCATGCGGCCAAGCTCGTCGAGGATGACCTCGGTGGGGTAGATGTTGGCTTCGATGGTGTGGATCGGAGAACGGGCGATGAGTTGCACGCCGACGGCGGCGGCCAGATGATAGACCTCGTCCGCCGAGAGCAACCGGCGGCGGACGAGTTGGCGATCCGCCACCGTGCCGCGGGTGTATTCAAGGTGCGGATGGTCGATGACCTGTTTCAAGTTGTCGATCGAACCGGTGGATTCGTCGTCGACGACGGAGACACGATGCCCTTGCCCGAGCAGGTGCTCGACCAGGTGACTTCCGATGAATCCGGCGCCGCCGGTGACAAAGCAGTGCTTCACAGCTTGGCTCCGCAGAAAAACAGCAGGGCGCCCGCCACGGTTGGGGGGAGGGGGCCTGTTTTGCACTCCCCGGACGGGTGGTGCACGGCCGGAAGGCAGCCGGCTGGACGTGCCAGTTGCTCCACGGCGCAGTCGTATTGGTATATCATAAACAGACAAGGCGGTGCCGAGCGATACCCGCCGCTGCCGCCATCGGCAACTCGAAGGGATATCGGCAAAAAGAATCCCCGACGCGTGAACGAGCATCCCCGATCAAGCCCGGATCAGGGCGATCGGGGCCGGTTTGCCCGGGTCGGCCGGTCGACAGGGAGCGGCCGCCAACTTTCCCGTGTTGGAGGGGAGCCGCTGATGGGATCGGCTGTCTGTCACGCCTCCCCTCGCACGTGGGGCTTTGTATAGGGGGTTGGATGGAGAGAAGATGTCTGTGATGAACGGCTTGTTTCGGAACGGGGTGGCGGGGGGCGTCTGCCTGGCGCTGTGCTGGTTCCAGGCGACCTGGGGTTTTTGCGGGCAGGAGCCGGCTGGCGCGGCCGCGCGGCAGTACGCGGCGGCGGTTCGACTTCAGAACCTCGAGTCCTATGACCTGGCCGCGGAGGCGTGGGCCGCGTTTGTCAAGGATTTTCCTAACGACGCGCGTGCGGGGCACGCCATGTACTATCTCGGCGTGTGCCTGTACCAGCAGGGCGAATACGCCGCGGCGCGCGACGCCCTGTCGCGATTGATCAAGGAGCGGCCGAAGTTCGAGTCGCTCGACTCGGCGTATCTGTATCTTGGAGTGTCCCAGTTCAACCTCGCGTCGCGCGAGCAGCCGGCCGGCTACCGCGAGGCGGAAGCGACGCTGAAGACCCTCGCCGACAAGTATCCCAACGGGGCGCATCGGCCCGACGCGCTGTTTTACCAAGGCGAGTGCGCCTACATGTTGGGCGAGAAGGATCGCGCCGAGAAGATTTACCAGCAGACCGTTGCGGCCTATCCCGACCACAAGCTGATGCCCGACATCCTGTACGCTCTGGGCGTGACGCAGGAGGAACTCGACAAGCCGGAGGAAGCGGGCAAGACGTACGATCAGTTTTTGCACAAGCACCGGGGGCACAGCCTGGCGGGCGAGGTCTTTTTGCGGCGCGGAAACACGCTTGCGGCGGTGGGCCGCTGGAACGACGCGGCGGGGTATTTTGCCGAGGCGGCGGCAACGGGATTCGCGATGGCGGATCTGGCCGCGTTCCGCCGCGCGGAGGCGCTTGCGCGAATGGAGCAGTTCGCCCGCGCCGCCGATCTCTACGCCTCGATCGCCACCGACTTTCCCCAGTCGAAGCACGCATCCGCGGCCATGGTTGCGGCGGGCAAGAACTACTGCCTGGCGGGCAATCATGCCCGCACGGGCGAGGTCCTGGCCGGCGTGCTGCAAGCCGGAGGCGCGGCGGCCGTCGAGGCGGCCCATTGGGCGTCGCGGAGCCTGTTGGCGCTGGGCCAACCGGGGGAGGCCTTCCAGGTTGCCGAAGCGGGGCTGGCTGCCGCGGGGAGTTCCCCGTTTGCCGCGGCGTTGATGATGGACCAGGCCGACGCGCTTTACGAGCAGCCTTCGCGGCGCGGCGAATCGGTCGATCGCTATGCCCAGATTGCCGCCAAGCATCCCGAGGACGCCGTGGCTCCCGAGGCGCTTTACATGGCCGGTTTCGCGGCCCTCGAGGTGGGCCGCTACGAACTGGCGCGCGATCAGACGGCCAAGTTCCTCGCGGCCTATCAGGAGCATGGGCTTGCGCCGGACGTGACCTACGTGGCGGCGGAGGCCCGCCTCCAGCTGGGCGAGGCGAGCGAAAGCGAGCGGCTGTATCGCCGTTTGCTGGAGCAGCACGCCAATCACCCCGATCAGCAGCTGTGGCGGGTGCGCTGCGCCGCGGCTCTCCAGATGCAGAAAAAGCACGCCGAGGCGATCGAGTTCATCGCGCCGATCCTGGGCGAGATCCGCGACAAGAACCTGCTGGCGGAAGCAGAGACGATGGCCGGTCAGAGCGCGCTGGCGGCCGGGCAGTCTGACGCCGCGATCAAGCACCTGGAGGCTTCGCTGGCCGCCGCGCCGGCCTGGCGGGGCGCGGACCAGTCGCTGCTGCTGCTGGCGGAGGCGGAGCGGGGGCAGGGGAACGACGAGAAGGCGGCGGCGGCGCTGGAACGGCTCTTCGCCGAGTCTCCGAAGAGCAGCCTGCTGGACAAGGCCCACTACCGGTTCGGGGAGATCAAGTTCGCCAAGGGCGACTACGCCGCGGCGGAGCAGGAGTTTCGCTGGGTGCTGGAGCACGCGGAGGGCAGCCCGCTCGTGCCGCACGCCCTGCACCAATTGGCCTGCGCCCAGTTGAATGACAAGCGGCCGGCCGAAGCGGAGGCGACGGCCAGCCAGCTGTTGAGCCGCTTTGCGGACCACCCGAGCGGAGCGGAGGCGCGGTATTTCCGCGGCCTGGCGCGGCAGCAGATGGCGAAATACGCGCCGGCGGCCGAGGACCTGACGGCCGCGGTTGGGGGGCAACTGCCGGCGGCGTTGCGGCCCGACGCGCTGTATGTGCTGGGGTTGTGCCAGATCGGGCTGGAACAGAACGCGGAGGCCGCCAAGACGCTCGCCGGGCTGCTCAGCGAGTCGCCCGACTACGCCGGCGCGGACAACGCCCGATACCAGCTGGCCTGGGCGCTGCTGCTGGCGGAGCGCCGCAAGGAGGCGATCGAGCAGTTCGCCCGGCTGGCCAAGGACTCGCCCGAGAGCCCGCTGGCGGCCGAGGCGCAGCACCATATCGGCGAGTATTTCTACGACCGCAAGGAGTATGACAAGGCGGCGGTGGCGTATTACGAGGCGATGCAGGCGGCCGGGCAGACGCCCCTGGCGGAAAAGGCCGCCCACAAGCTGGGCTGGTCCTACTATCACAACCAGGCGTATGCGTCGGCGGAGGAGGCGTTCGCGTACCAGGCGGCGGCGTTTCCCTCCGGGTCGCTGAAGGCCGACGGGCTGCTGATGGTCGCCGAATCGCTTTACCAGCAGAAGAAGTATGCCGAGGCCCTGGCGGCCTACGGGCGCGTCGATGGTCTGACGAATGAGGACTTCCGGGCGATCTGGCTGCTCCATGCGGGGGAGTCGGCGGGGCAATTGAAGCGTTGGGAGGAGAGTCTTGCGTGGTTGAAGCGGGCGGCCGAAGAGTGCCCCGGGTCGCGCTACCTGCCCCAGGCGCTCTGCGAACAGGGCTGGGCCCGGCAGAACCTGGGCCAGTACGATGAGGCGATCGGGCTCTACGAGCAGGTGATCGCCAAGACGGGGAGCGAGACCGCGGCCAAGGCCCAGTACATGATCGGCGAGATCCAGTTCGAACGGAAGGAGCATGCCGAGGCCGTGAAGAGTTTCTTCAAGGTCGCCTACGGTTACAGCGTCGAACGCTGGCAGGCCGAGGCGACGTACGAAGCCGGGCGGTGTTTCGAGGTGCTGGGCAAGCGGACGCAAGCGGTGAAGATGTATCAAGAGCTGGTCGCGAAGTACCCGCAGGCGGAGACGGCGAAGGCCGCCAAGGAGCGGCTGGCGGAATTGAAACGATAGCGTTGCGTGGCAAGTCGATACTTTCGGGGTTTGAATGATCATGTCTCCAGCAGCAAACCTAGGGCTGCGGCGATCGGCATTGGCCGCCGCGTGGATCGTTGCCGTCTGGCAAGCGGCGGCACTCGGGGCAGAGGACGCGCCGCCCGGCCAGGCGGCGGGCGGTCTGGGGGCCGGCGGAGAGACCGTGACGGCGCCCGCGGAACCGGTCGACGCGGAATTGCTCGCGGAGAAGGCATTGGAGAGCGAAGAGGCGGAGGAGGATTCGGGCGGCTTGCCGGGGGGCGGCCAGCTCGACTTGCCGCGAATCGACCTCTGGGACTTGACCAAGCGCGGCGGTTTCCTGATGGTCCCGCTCGGGCTGGTGTCGCTGCTGGTGGTGACGTTCGGACTGGAGCGGATGATCGCCTTGCGGCGCGGCAAGGTCTTGCCGCCCGTGCTGTTCGACGGGCTGCGGCGGCTGGCGGGGCAGAAGGGAGGGCTGGATCCGCGGCGGGCGTACGCGCTCTGCAACAAGTATCCCTCCTCGGCGTCGCGCGTCCTGCGGGCGATGCTCGTGCGGCTGGGCCGCCCCCACGGCGAGGTGGAACAGGCGCACCGCGACGCGAACGAGCGGGAGGCGGGGAGGCTCTATGCCAACGTCCGCTGGCTGACCCTGGCCGTGGGCATCGCGCCGCTGCTGGGACTGCTGGGCACGGTCGGCGGCATGATCCAGGCGTTTTTCGAGACCGTTCACTTGCAGCCCGGCGCGAACCGCGCCGACTACCTCGCCGAGGGAATCTACAAGGCCCTGGTGACGACGTTTGCCGGGCTGTCGATTGCGATCCCCGCCGCGCTGCTGGCGCACATGTTCGAAGGGCGGATCCAGCGGCTGTTCCGCGAGCTCGATGAGTTCATCCTGACGCTGTTGCCCCAACTGGAGCGATTCGAGGGGCGGCTGCGGGGCAACCACGAGACGATCGACGTCGCGGAGTACCCGCGCAATCCGATCGCGCGCGAAGCGGTGGAGCCGGCGCGCCGTTCGCCGGACCCGGTCAAGAAGCCATAGCCGCCCGAGGAGCCCGCCATGGCAGTCAATCTCAATAAAGGCCAAGCGCTGGCCAACCTGACGCTCACGCCGCTGATCGACGTCGTGTTTCTGTTGCTGATCTTCTTTCTCGTGGCCACGAAGTTCGCCGATGAAGAGCGCGAGATGAATGTGCTGCTCCCGGATGCCAGCGAGGCCCAGCCGCGGACCAGCAAACCGCGGGAGACGATCGTCAACATCGACCAGAACGGCCAGTATTTCGTATCGGGGCAGAAGTTGTCGCTGGCGGAACTCGAGCGGGCGCTCAACGCGGTCCGCGTCAATAATCCCGGCCGGGCCTCGGTGATTCTCCGGGCGGACCGCCGGGGCCGGGTCGAGTTTCTGGTTGCGGCCATGAACGCCTGCAACAAGGCCAAGATTCACGACTACCGGATCACGACGCGAAAGGAAAGCGGATAACCCCTCCGCGCTGGGAAGATGACACGGCAGACCCTCGACCACCCGCTGCCCAACATTCGGCCGCCCGGCGACTTCGACGAGCAGCTCTGGCCGATCCAGTTGATCGTCTTGACCGTGGCCGGCGCGGCTGCCGGGCTGGTTGCGGCGACGAGCGAATTTCCCGACCCGGCGATGCTCGATTTCACGGATCGGGCGGTGATCCAGACGGGCTGGGGCCGGTTGGCGGCCGTCGTCCTGGCCTATCTGGCGGCGACCCTGTCGATCCTCCTGCTCCAGCGCTGGGTGGCGCGCCGCGTGTTGTTTTGCCTGCTGGTGGGGATGATCCTCCATCTCGGGTTGGGGCTCATCCTGCGGGACCAGTATCTGGAGGCGATCGCCGAGCGGATCGAAGAGGCGCGGAAGATGTTCGATGAGGGGGACGACCTGGTCGTCGTTCCCGACTACCACATTTGGCAGATTGTGCCCCGTGAGGAGCCGCTGAGTTTTGCCCAGCCGGTCGAAGTCGAGCCGCCGCGGGAGAGCCAGCCGACGGCGATCGAGAAGGTGCTCGTGGAACACGAGATTGCGCCCGAACGGCCATTGCCGGTCCCGCTGCTGGCAGAGCAGCCTCCGGCGCCGATCCAGCCCGACAAAGCCGATCTGGCGGTTCCGCACCGGGGCGAGAGTCCGAGCGGGATCCAGATCAGCCGGCAAGCGAAGCCCGACCGGTTGGAGGCAAGGGAGACGCTGCCCCAGCCGGCCTCTCCCGCCACGCCCGAAGATCCGGCGGTGGTTCTGTCGCCGAACGCGGCCGCGTCCCAGCAGCGAACCGAGCAGTCTCTGGGCCCGGCTCGGGCGGGCGAGACGCTGGGCCGTGCGTTGGCTTCCGTCTTGCCAAGCCCGGCACTCCCGGTCCAGAGAGGCCGCGAGGAGACGGCAATTCCGGTCCGGGCGGCCGCCGGACCGGCCGGCCCGCCGGTGACGCGGAGCCGCCGGGTCGATCGGCTCGATGCCGCCGCGGCCCCGGCAGTGGTCGAACCGCCCGACACCGCGGCTGATCCCGAGGCGGCGATCGACGTGGAGCAGGCCCGTTCCCGCCTGCGCCGCGCGCCCGGGCGATTCGTGGCGAGCTTGCCTGGAGCGGCGTCCGCGCCGCAGTCACCGGCGGCGATGCCGCTCCCGCCGGCAGGCGTTGGGGGCCTGGGCCGGGCGCGGGCGAACCTGGGCGAGCGGCCATCCGCGGAAGATCACGGAGCGGGCAATCCGCTCTCGCGGTCGCCGCGCGGACCGCGGATTGCCGGCGACGAGACCGCCAGGCTGGCTCAAGTCGCATCAACCGGCGCGGACGTCGGAAACGAGCCCGACACGGCGATCGAGGCCTCCGCGACCGGGCCGACACGGAGGCTTGCCGGCGCGACGACCGATCTGACGATCGGCCGGTCGTCGCTGTCTCCCCCGGCCGGCAGTCTCTGGGAGTCGCGCGTAGCGACGGCCGTGCCCAGCCGCGCCGCCGCGGCGGATCGAACGGAACCTGCCGATTCCGGCGGCGGGGGCCGCGAACCGCTGGCTCGGACGCCGCGGACCGGGAGTCTTGGCGGGGAGATTGCGGGTATGCCGGCGGAAGCAGCAGACCAGAGCGGAGCGCCCCGTGGCGGGCAGGCCGGGGCGCCGCCGGGCGCGGTTGCCGCGGAAGATGGCGGGGCGACGGGCGGAGAGGCCCGTCCTGCGCGAGTGGCGGGCGGGGAGGCCCGTCCCACGGGGGTTGCGCGGCGCCAGGCGGGACCCGCCGTGCTGGCCGGACCGGTGGCCGGGCCGGGCGGTCTGAGCGAGCCGCCTTCGCCCCTGTTGGGCGTCCCCAGCCGCCGTGCCCGGCCCGAGAGCATCGTGGTCCACACCAGCCCGGGGCGCTTCATGCTCGATCGGACCGCGCCGCCGATGGGGAGCAGCGCAGGGAAGCCGCCGGCCTTGCCGTTCCAGCAGCGTTTTCCGGGCAAGCGCGGCGAAGTGGCCAAGGCCCACGGCGCGACGGAGAGCTCCGACCGCGCTGTCGAACAAGGATTGCACTTCCTTGCCCGCTGCCAGTTCCCCGACGGGCGCTGGGCCCTCGATCGGCTGCCGCCGGGAGTCGTGCCCCCGACGGTTGACGCCGGATTGGGCCAGATGAATTCCGACACGGCCGCGACCGGCCTGGCCCTGCTGGCGTTTCTCGGCAAGGGATACACCCATATTGACGACAAGTATCGGAACCAGGTCGGCGCCGGCCTCCGCTGGCTGATTGCCAACCAACAGGCGGATGGGCAGCTGTTCAGCGATCAAACGGACCAGACCGTTTACGCCCAGTTCTATGGCAACGGCATTGCCACGATTGCGCTGAGCGAAGCCTATGGAATGACCTGGGACGAAGACCTGCACGAGCCGCTGAAGAGGGCAATCGGCTTCATTCTCGCCGCGCAGCATCCCCAACGCGGCGGCTGGCGGTATCTTGCCGGCGTCGAGTCCGACACGTCCGTCTCCGGCTGGAAGTTGATGGCCTTGAAGAGCGCCCAGATGGCGGGTCTGGAGGTTCCCCAGGGGTCGTTGGAAAAGGTGTCCGGATGGCTCGACCTGGCCCAGGGCCGCTCGGGCGCCGAGTATCGCTACAACCCCTACGCGCTCGATACGGACGCCCAGCGGCAGGGGCGGGTCCCGAACCTGGCGATGACCGCCGAGGGGCTGTTGATGCGACTCTACCTCGGCCGCCACCGGACGCATCCGGAGATGATCGCCGGCGCCAACATCTTGCAGCGGAGTCTTCCGCCGCGGCCGGAGGAGACGCGCGCCGCCCGCGACGTCTACTACCTCTACTACGCGACGCAAGTGATGTTCCAGATGCAGGGCGATTACTGGAAGGCGTGGAACGACCGGCTGCGCCCCCTGCTGGAAGCCACGCAGGTTCAGAGCGGGCCGCTGATCGGGAGCTGGAACCCGGACGTTCCCGTGGCGGATCGCTGGGGCCATGCCGGTGGGCGGCACTATGTCACCGCGATGGGCCTGCTGATGCTCGAAGTCTACTATCGCCACCTGCCGCTGTTTCGCGAACTCGACAAGCAGCCGTCGCCCGCCGCGGAGCAGTCGCCGCCGGACCCGCTTAAGGGGGCGGTGGAGCGGTAAGCTGGCGGATGATCGACTGGAGGAGGCCGGCCAGCCGGTCCGAGGCGAGCAGGGCGTTCTCCTTCAGCTGGAGCATGTCCTTGACGCTCGCGGGGCGGTTCAGCACCGCGCCGAAGACCGCGCCGAGCTTCCGCACCGGCGTCTGCTGGCGCGCCAGCTGCTCCAGGTCGTCGGGGAGTTGGTCGCCGACGGCGTCGCTGATGATCCGGGCCGCGATCAGCGGCAGGTTCCGGCGCCGGCAGACTTCCGCCACGGCGAACGTCTCCATGTCAACGGCCAGGGCGGCCGACTCCTCGCCAAGTTTTCGTTTCTCGTCCGGGAGGCGGATGATGCGGTCGGCCGTGCAAAGCCCGCCGACATGGACGTTGGGGCAGCCGGGCAGGTTGGCCGGATCAATCGGGAGGTGGATGGCGATCCGGGCGCCGTCGGGGCGGATCACCGAGTCGGCCAGGAGCAGGTCGTGGCGTTTGACGTCTTCGTTGAGGGCGCCGGCGAAGCCGGCCGAGATGAGCCAGTCGGGTTGATGGGCGGCGATCAGCGTTTCAGCGGCGCGGGCGGCCGCCGCGGCGCCCGGCCCCGACTCCGCCAGAACGATGCGGCGCGATCCGGCCAGGCCGCGGCGGAGGGTGAACAGGGGGCCGCGGACCGTGACCACTTCGGAAAGCAGGTCTTCCAACCCTCCCGCCTCGATCCCCAGGGCGAATACCACCCCGACATCCGACTTCCGCCGCTCGGGCTCGGTGCTGTCGCGCTCGGCCTCCTCGACGGCGGAGGCAACCGAATCGCGCGCGGCCTGGACGATCGTCTGGTGGACCTTTTCTTGGGCCAAAGAGCCCAACCACTGGCGAACGATATGTCGCAGGACCATCGGGGCACGGAACCGATCAGGAGAACTGCCAGAGGGCCATCTTCAGGACATCGCGAAGACTCTTTTCGGCCGCGAGGACGGCCGCCGGCTCGAATCCGCAGTGCACCAGGCAGTCGTGGCAACGCGGATCGCTACCAGAAGCGAGTCTATCCCATTCCGTCTCGGCAAGCAAATCCGCGAACCGCGGATAGTGGCGATCGGTGATCAGGTAGCAGGGCCCTTTCCAGCCCCGCACGTTGTAGGTGGGGTTGGCCCAGGCCGCGCAGGACAGTTCGCGGCCGCCGCAGAGGAAATCGAGATACAGGGGGGAGGTGACGAGGTTGAACGCGGCCAGCAGCGGCCGGGCCTGGCGGAACTTGGCGTGGATCTCCGCGCGGGTCATGAAGATCTGCTCGCTGCCGCGCCTGTCGCGCCCGACCGCTTCGTACCCGTAGGCCGGCGAGATCATGAACCCGTCCACCCGCAACTCCGCCAGGTACTGAAACAGCACGGCGAGTTCATGGACATCGGTTTGGCGGTAGACCGTGGTGTTGGTGTAGACGAGGAAGCCGGCCGCCTTGGCGGCCTGGATCCCGCTGACCGCCCGAGCGAAGACGCCGCCCCGCTGGACGATTGCATCGTGGGTCGATTCCATGCCGTCGAGGTGGACGTTGATGAACAGCCGACTCGTGGGGCGGAACTGATCGAGCCGTTCGGAGAGCAGCGTGCCGTTGGTGCAGAGATAGACGTGCTTTTTCCGGTCCGTGAGCCGCTCGACGAGTTCCCCGATCTGCGGATAGATCAAGGGCTCGCCGCCGCAGACGCTGACGATCGGCGCCCCGCACTGGTCAACGGCGGCGAGGCAGTCGTCCACGGTCAATCGCTGGTTGCGCGTCGCCGCGTATTCGCGAATCCGGCCGCAACCGCTGCACCGTAAATTGCAGGCATGGAGGGGTTCGAGCATCAAGACCAAGGGGAACCGCTTGCGGCCGGCAAGCTTCTGTCGCATCACGTAGGCGGCCATCGCACGGGTCAGGGAGAGGGGAAATCGCATGGCAAAGCCGCCTCAAGAAGTCGTTGGTGCAGGTCCAGTCGCCGCGTTTCGCCGCTTGGGGGCAAACCGGCCCCCGAAGCGCTGACCGCGCTGCCGCGGCCCATGCCGTGGCACCAGGGGCCCCGTCTGCGGATGATTCCCGCCGCAGGGATGGATCATCCGGCTATCCGGCGGCGGCGGCGCGAACGGTCGCGGACTGGCCGTCGCGGTTGCCCCGCCGCGCGGCAGGTGCCGCCGCGCCGGCGATGCCCATGGCGGCGGAGACGGCAAATCGCGAGAGGGCCAGCAGCGGAAAGTACAGCGGGTAATAGTGGTAGCGGAGGTAGAACACCTGGGGAAAACCGGTGCCGGTGAACTCCGGTTCGTCCCATTTGCCGTCGGGGCCCTGGTGCTCGACAAGAAAGCGGATGCCGCGGCCGACGGCGGGATGCGCTTCCATGCCCGCGGCCAGCAGGCCGAGAACGGCCCAGGCGGTCTGCGAGGCGGTGACCGGGCCTTGCCCGCGGAGCGTCGGATCGGCATAGGTCTCGGGCGACTCTCCCCACCCGCCGCTAGGCTGCTGGTGGGCGAGCAGCCAATTGGCGCCGGCCGCGATGGCGGGATCGTCCGCCGGCACTCCGACCGCGACCAGGCCGGTGATCACCTGCCAGGTGCCGTACACGTAGTTGACTCCCCAGCGGCCGAACCAGCTTCCATCCGCCTCCTGCGCCGCGCGGAGGTAGGCCACGCATCGGCTGACCGCCGGATGTTCGGCGCCGAGCCCCAGTTTCCCCAGGGCTTCCAGCACGCGGCCGCTGAGGTCGGGCGTGCTCGGATCGATCATCGCGTTGTGATCGGCGAAGGGGACGCGGCAGAGGAACTGCCGGTTGTTGTTGCGGTCGAAGGCCCCCCAGCCGCCATCGCGGTTCTGCATCGCCAGCAGCCAGCGGAGGCCGCGGTCGATTGCAGCCGCCGTCTCGTCCATTGTCTTCAGGCCGCGGTAGGCATCCTCCCGACTGGCGGGCGCGTGGTGGTACAGCCACTGGTGGGAATTGCCCCCCTCCGGTTCGCCCACCAGCCGCAACTGGGGGGGCAGCGCCCCCGCGGTCGGCGCGGCTTCGGTGAACTGGTCCTGGAGGGCCATCAGCACCATTGCCGTGTCATCGCAGTCGGGATAGTAGTCGTTGTTGTATTCGAAGCACCAGCCGCCCGGCTCGGCCTGGACGGTCTCCGACCAATCGCCGGGCCGGTCGACCTGCCGGTCGAGGAGCCAGTCGACGGCCCGCGCGGCGGCGGGGTGCGATCTTTCGAGGCCGGTTGCCGAAAGAGCCCGCAAGGCGATGGCGGTGTCCCAGACCGGCGATTTGCAGGGTTGGATGCGGCAGCCCTGCTCGTCGTCGACGACCAGGTCGCCGAGTTGTTTCCAGCACTCCTGGACCTCGGGGCTGTCGTCGCCGTAACCCAGGGCGTGAAACGCGAGCAGGCTCCAGACGATTGGCGGGTAGATCGCGCCCAGGCCGTCGCTCCGCTCCGTCCTTTGAAGCGTCCAGCGCTCCGCGGCCTGGATGGCCCGCTTCCGCAACGGCAGCCAGTTGCGCTTCCGCAGGAACTTGAATGTCGCGTCAACCGCCCGGAAGAAACGGTCCCAACCAAATCGGCCCCGGCCGGCGGTCCGGCCGGGGCAGCGCAGCTCGGGCCAGTCTTGCGGCGACGCGATGAACAGCTCGCGAATCCCGCGGCCGGCGTCGATCCGCTTCGTGGGGCGCAGCGCCGAGACGATCGAGAGCGGCACGATCATTGTCCGCGACCAGGCGCTGACCGCGTATAAGTTAATCGGAAACCACTTGGGTAGAAATATTATCTCCGGCGGGACCTCGGGGCACTCTTCGAAGGGAATCTGCCCGAGGATCGCCAGGTAGAATCGCGTGTAACTGTTGACGGCGTCGGCGCCGCCGTGGGCGAGGATCGCGCGCCGCGCGCGCTGCATGTATTCCGCGCTCGGGTCGTGCCCGGTGAGCTTGAGCGCGAAATAGGCCTTGACGCTGCCGCTGATCTCGACGCCGCCGCCGGGATACATCGACCAGCCGCCGCCGGGCAACTGGGTGGCCAGGAGGCGTTCCGCGGCGCGGCGGGCCAAATCGGACGTCTCGCGGCCGAAGAAGGCCAGGAGGAGGATCGTCTCGCTCTGGAGGATTGAATCTCCCTCCAGTTCGGCGACCCAGTGGCCCTCGGGCCGCTGCTCGCGGAGAAGCCAATGCCGCGCCAGGAGGATCGATCGGCGGATCGACGCGGCCAGGCGATCGCTGGGCGTTTCCGCCGCGGGGGAGGCGAGAAGGCCCGCCCGACCATCCGTGGCCGGGCAGGGCTGAATCCGGAAATGGTTCATGGGAGTTCTCTTCCTGGAACTCGAAGGCTGTCATCCGTGACGCGCTCGGGCGGGCGAGTTGTCTCCCGCGTTGAATAAGTTATTCGATCGCTTACCGATCGGCAACCCCACTAGGAACGCCCCGCAAAGAAATCCCTCTGCGGTGTGCCAGCAGTGCTAGCAGGCGGATGCGGCCCGCGCTCCGCGGCTGGGCCGCATCCGCGCTACTCGTCTTCGTACTCCCGATGCTCGACGTGCGGCCAGTACTCGTCGAAATCGAAGTCCGGGCTGTTGTCCAGGTCGTGGCAGTTCAAGCACCAGTGGACCTTCGAGTCGCGGGCCTGCTCCTTGGTCACGACCATCGCCTGTTGGAGCTTCTTCTGCAACTCCGCGTTGGACCCCATTTCCGCAGCGACATGCTTCTCGCCCGGACCGTGGCAACTTTCGCACCCCACGTCGACGAGCCTTGGCGTCTCTTCCTCGCGGAGGAAACCGCCCTCGTAGGGGAAATACTGCGTCGGGTGCCAGCCCACGACGTGGCAGCTAATGCATTCCGGGTCATGGTGGCGCGGCGGGTCCAACTCCTTGAGGGTCTCCCAGGCCTTGGCGTGGCCCGTCTTCCGCCACACGTCGTAAGACGGCTCGTGGCAGCTCTCGCAGGCGGCCGAACCGACGAACGTGCCCAGCTCTTCCCTCTGGGGATGCGGGGGCATGTGCCGAATTCCCAGTCCGTCCAGACCGTCCTGCTTCAATTGCTCCTGGTACTGCCGCATGAACATCTTCATCGCCGCGGACTCGGGGAACCGCGAGTCGAGCGGCACGCGCTGATAGCGGATCGGTTGATCGGCCCCGTAGATTCCCAGGACGATCGCGTTCATCCCCTTCTCGCCGACCTCAACCAGGAGGGTCTTGCCGTTGATCGGTTGGGCCCTGTCCGGCGGTTCGGGCGCGCCGCCGGCCGTCACGACGACGTGGAACTGCGGAAAGGCTTCCGCCAATTCCACCGACTCTTCCATCGTGGCGTGGGCCAGGAGCACCAGCAGATCGCACTTCCCCTCGAACTTCGGCAGGACCTCGCGGAGCCGCGCCCGGGGATCGGCCATCTCGATGTCCGGGTTGTTGATCTCCTTCTGCCATTTGCCGCCCAGGACCGTGGTGACGCCGACGCGGAGGCCGCCCGCCTCCAGAATCCGGTGATCGGCGGTCATCCCCATCGCGAACCCGAACACGGCCACGTTCGCCGAGACGAAGGGGCTCTGCACCTGCGCGGTGGAGGCGACGCGGGCGAGCAGTTCCGTGGCGGACAACCGCAGGTCGCTCTTGCCCAGCGCGATCGCGTCGTAGCCGATCTGCTGCATGGCGTCGATCGACATGCCGAACTTCAATTCGGCCTGCCTGCCGGAGCCTTTCACCAGGCCGCCGCAGTCGAGCCCGAGGGTGGGCCAGCCGTCCGCCTCGAGCTTCGCGAACAGCGTGTGGCGCCGGCTGAGCCCGCCTTTCATGCGATCCAATCCCGCACAGCCGCACGGTTCGAGGTACCCGTCCTGCCGCCCGCTGATCACCAGGGCCAGCTTGGGCGGCTCCCAGCCGACGAAGATCGGCCCATTTTCGAGGATCGGGTCAAACGGCTGGCCGCTGTGCTTGCCTTTGCCAAACGGCTTCCCCTCGACCGTCTTGGCGGCCGGCGGTTCCACGGGGCCCCGCTCCTGTGGCAGGACGCCCGGCTTGACGGTGCCTGGGGAGGGCGCTACCCCGCCACGCAGCGGATTTGGCGAGAACCCCGACAGCGCCAGCGGCGACGACTGCGCAATCGCGGTGCGATCCTCCGCGCCTGGCTCCGCGGCGGCCCGCTTGCCGACCGGCGGGCCGCCCCGCGTCTCCGCGCCAACCGCAGTCGGCGTTTCCCCCGACGCGGCGACCGCCTCGGGGGGGCCTCCCGTGGCGACGCCGCCCAACTCGCCGGGCACGGCAGGGGCGCGTTGCGGGATCGGCGACTGGTCCGTCTGCGCCGCCAGTTCGAGGAGCCGTGGCGTGTCGGGCTGGAGGGGCGGACTCGCGGGCGGCTGGCCGACTTTTGTGGTGGACGGATCGCGCACGACGTCCTGCGAGCCTTCCGGCCCGGCCGGTGGCGGCACCGGCGGCTGGCCCCGCTGCGGGGAATCGCAGCCGACCAGGGCTGCCAGAGAGCCGAGGATCAGCAACGCGACGGCCTGTGCCGCTTGCGACGAAAACCTGTCAATGAGCATCTGTTTGACCTCGATTGTACGGGTCGTTTGGAACCGCCGGAAAGCCGATCCAGAACGCGGCCGATCCCACAACGACGCGCAACGTCCATGTTCGGTCCCAGATTCCGCCAGACCTTTTGGCCTGATTGTCGATGTCTTCCACGGCCGCGCCACGGCGGCTCCAGGGGGACGGGTGCGACCGGTCGCGGCACATGCGTCTCTGCATCTCTGCGCGCGGCGAAGCCGACGGCACAAGCTGAAGAGTCCACGCGAATGGCTGCCCCGCGGCCAGGTCGGTCAGCGGACAAGAAACTGGACGTAAATGTCCAAGTCCTTGGCCGTTGGGTGGGTTGTTTTCAATCGGATTTTGCCCATCGAATCCCGCTTGGGACCTAGGTGGTTGCAGGGCGGGCTGCCGACGGGAATCTCGATCTCAATCGGCGTGATTGCGGCGTGGCCTCCGGAAGGGCTTGTCCGCTCGCCCAACCGGACCTGGATCAGGTCGGGGGACACCTCCGCCACCTCGAACTCGACCTCTTCCGGCCGGCTCCCTCCCACCTTGATGAACAGGGTCTTGCGGATCGACTGCTCGGCAGTCAGTGTTCCCAGCCTCAAGACCGCCGCCGTGTCGATCCAGTCCGTCCCGACAACCGTGATCTCGCTGACAACGGTCCCCTTGACCGGCATCGTGACCTCCGGCAGGTCGGACGCGTCGGCCTTCAAGCGAATTGTCCCGCGAAACGGGCCAAGAGGCAAGCCAGGTTTTGCCGTTACCGTGACCAAGTAGCCGCACTTTGCGTATTTTTCCTGGCTTACCTCGTCTGGGGGGAGCGGCGAGTAAGCGATCTGAAAATGGTCTGGCGGCTCGACCTCGGCGCCGGTGATCTCTAGTGGCTTGGGCATGTAGCTGTACAAGCGAGCACTTGCGATGGCGGACTGCCCGGCCGTAATCGAACTGTAGACAAGTTCCTCCGGAAACAACCGCACCTTGGCCGTCATCTCCCCGTGAATCCGCAGATGCACGGCGGGGCGGTGGGGATCGTTGGTGATGATCGTTGCTGTCTGGGCATAGGGGCCGACGATATCCTGGCCACTCCATTCCAGCTTGACGACTCCCGACGCACCGGCGGGAATCACGCCGTCGCCGATGTCGCTGAGTGTGCATTTGCAGGTGGTCTGGCCCTTTGTCAACTTCAGCGGCGCGGTTCCGACGTTGCGGAACTCAAACTCGTGGGATGCCACCATGTGGTTGGCCATCGAGCCGAAGAAATAGTCTTCCTCGACGACCTCCACCTCGGGATGCGCCTTCGGAACAGACGCCGACTCGTCGCCCGCGGGCAATTCGTCAACGCGCGCCAAGGGAGGCATGATCGGATGGGCAAAGAACCGCCATGCGGCCAGACCCGCCCCGCTAGCCGTCCCGAGGATGGCCGCCAGAAGAAAAACAAGCGTGAGTCTCATGGTTCCAATATGCATTCCAGGACGAGGAATTACCAGATCGCAAAACGATTACCTCCCCGCTGCTCGCTGCGCGCAGACTCAGCCGGGGTTATTACGCTCCAGCCAAAGGCGTTGTTCGTCGGACAGTTTCTTGTCCAAATGGGGGGTTGCCTGATCCAGCCGGAGCGCTTCCTTGCGTTCCCGCGCATATCCCTCCATGTCGCCGGCCAGCCGGTAGGCCTCGGCAAGGTCGGCGTGAAAGCGGCAGTTGTTCGGATACAATCGCGCCGCGGCACGAAGGGTCTCGATCCCTTGGGCAAGTTTCGCCGAATCGCCCGACCGGGCGTAGGCCTCAACGAATTTTACCCCAAAACCGTGCCGCCGCGAGGCCGACCGCGGTGCCCGGAGGAGCGTTTCCGCGACGAGCGTTTCGAATCGGTGAAACGCCGCCGGAGTTGGCTGTTCGAGCCACTCCTGGAAGGCCAGGTCGGCCAACAGGCCGCGCGGCTGGACGGCCCAGCGGTCCGCCTCCGCCGCCGCGGCGAGCGCCTCGCGGGCGCGCGCGGGGTTGGCATAGGCTCGTTGGAGTGCCGCCTGGGCGCGGACGGTCGCGCGATAGCCGGTGAAGAAACAGCCGGCGATCAGGCCCGCTGCAATCAGCAGCGCTGCGTAGGCGACCCGGCGGGGCACCTCCCGGCAGCCGCACCCCCGCGTGTTGAGCGCCAGGGCCAATAGCAGCCAAAGGCTGGCCGCGACGCCCGGAAAGCCGATCCCCCCGGCAAACAGGAGGTGCAGGAGCATCACGGCGGCGGCCACGGTCCAGGTCGCTGCCGCGTCTTCCCCGCGCCGGACCCAACCGTCGAGGAGCACGAGCGTCGCTCCGCCGGCCAGCAGTCCCAGCGGGGCGACGACCAGACTGGGAGGCGCGGCGCTCATCGCTCCAATCGGTAGGAGGAGTCCCAGGCCGGCAAGCCCGCCCAGGTAGATCGTGGCCGGGCCGCGGGGGGGGGCCTCGTCGGCGCCCGGCCGCATCGTTGGCGGGCAAGCTTCCTGCCCGGCGGCCTCGCGACTTCGCAGATTGCAGACAGCGAAGGCGGCCAGGAAGACGCACAGCAGGAGGGCTGCCGGCGACCCGGCGGTCGCCCAGACCTCGAACAGGAAGTTGTGGGGATCGGCGATCTCTTCACTCGCCTCCGGCAGCTTGTAGGCGGTGTACCACTCCTGGAAATTGCCCGGTCCGCATCCGAAGACCGGCGCGTCGCGAATGATCGCCAAGGTTGCCCGCCAGTACTCCATCCGGTAGCCGAGCGACTTGGGCGCTTCGCTGAGCACTTCGGCATCGAGCTGTCCGAGTCCGATTGCGCCCGCCACGACCAGGGCCAGCAGGAACCCGGCCAGCCCGGCGGCGAGCAGGACACGGCGGAGCGGCATGGCCCGGGGGCGGCTGGACCACCACAGGCCGCCGAGAGCCACCGTCCCGGCGCCGACGGCCAGGTACGCGCTGCGGCTCTTGGTCAGCAGAAGGCAGAGCCCGAGCGGAATCAGCAGTCCCGCAGCCCCTGCGCGGGCCTTCCATCCAGGACGCTGGCCGCAGAACAGGGCGACCGCGAGAACGGCAACCGACCAGGGTGCGAGAAAGCCGGCCAGGGAATTGGCCAGCGCGAAGGTGGCCATCGGCTCGCGGCTTTCCAGCCGCTGCTCGAAGACCTGGCGTTGGGGCGAGCCGGGCGGAAACCACAGACCGGCTTCCCGCAGCGTCTCATCGGAGGCCTGCTGGTAAAGCGCACGGGTCGCCGGCAGCTCGATGGCAACCTGGTAGAGGCCATAGACCGACACCGTTGCGGCGACCGCGATCATCACCGCCGCCACGGCGCGGCGTTCGAGTCCGGTGCGGAACGACTGCCTGGCGAGGAAGAAGGCCGCGGCCAATCCCACCCATTCCCAGAGCATATTCAGTGCTGGCCGAGGGCTCCCCCAGAAGAACGCACGAACGGCCGCGATGCTATGCCAGATGGCCAGCAGGCCAAGAGCCAGGTCGGGCCATCCCGCCAGGATTCGCGCCCGCGGCTCGCGGAGGAGGGCCCACGCCCAGGCGGCGAGAAGAAGCAGCCAGAGGATTGCGACGACCAGACCGTCGCCTTCAACCGCCACCGATTCGCTCGGGTAGAGGGGGCGGAGCACAAAGATCGCCACCAGCGGGCCCGGCAGCCACGCGGCCGGCCGCCGCAGCACGGGGCGGGCCGGACTGGCCGTGGAAGGCGGGCTTGGCTGCCGCCCTTTCGATCGGGCAGGTTTACTTCCCTTCATCGCCTTTCTTGATCCGTGGGGTAGAGTTGCCGCGCCTGGCGGCGGTTTCCAGGATGCCGACCAGAACCAGGACGCAGGCGACCAGCAGCAGTATGATCGCGGCCCCAGCCGCGTCGACCTGGTGGAGCAACAGCGCGCCGAGGCCGCACGTGGCGGTTGCCAGGTAGATCGTGCCGACGGCCTGCGGTTTGGTCATGCCGAGGTCCACGAGCCGGTGCGAGAAGTGGCTCTTGTCTCCTTCGAAGGGACTTCGGCCTTGGCGGAGGCGAATCAGAACCACCGTGGCCGTGTCATAGATCGGCACGGCCAAGACGCACAGCGGAGCGAGGATCGCGTGCCGCGGCACGTCGCCGTAGCCGGCAAACGTGGCTGTCAGCGTCGCCGTCGCCAGCATGTACCCGATCAGGTAGCTGCCGGTGTCGCCCATGAAGAGCCGGGCCGGCGGCCGGTTGTGCCAGAGGAACCCCAGCAGGGAGCCGACGATCACCAGCAGAAAACCACCCACGAAGAGTTGCGGCTGGCGGGTGACCGGATCGGGGGCGATCAGCATCACGACGGCCAGGATCCCCCCGGCGATCGCCGCGACCCCCGCCGAGAGCCCGTCCATGTTGTCCAGCATGTTGAACGAATTGATCAGCCCGACGATCCACAGGACGCTCAGAAGACCGGTCAACCAGGGAGCGTCGAGGAACAACTCCAGCCGCCAGCCCGCGTGGACCACGATCGCCGCGACGAGCGTCTGGACGACGAGCCGGACCTTCCAGCCAAGCCCCCAGCGGTCGTCGATCAACCCCAGGATCACCAGGACGGTGCCGCCGCCCAGCAGAATCCACAACCTGGACGATTCGTCGATCAGGCCGGGCAGGTGGATGGAAATCTCGCTGGGCAGCCAGCGGACCCCGGCCGCCTGGCCGGCGCCGGAGACAGACGCCAGCGCGATCTGGCCCGCGGCAAACGGGAGGATGATCCCCAGCCAGATTGCCAGGCCGCCGCACGTCGGCATCGGGCTGGCATGGACCTTGCGATGGCCCGGCGAGTCGATCAGGCCCCAGGCGGGCCCGAACCGGCGGACGCAGAACGCCGCCGCCCAGGCAACAAACATGCTCGGCAAGAGCGAACCGAGAATCAACCAGAGCCACATCACGCGGTCCGCCTTTCCCGAATCCAATCGTGCAGGTATCGCCGGCATTCGGCGAAAAAAGCCTGGTAGTCCTGGCGTTGATAGTCTGGAAAGGTCCACGCGTGATGCCGCCAGCGGCCATGCCGGTAGGAGAGCGTGACTTCGGCGTAGATCCCTCGCGACAGGTAAACCCGGTGGGTGAAGTCCTTGGTCGAAGCGAGAACGAGTTTGCCCAGATTCAGATACCCCGGGTCCACGTTCAGGGGCCGCTCCTCCGGTCCGCCGCCGCGGTCTGCATACTCGGCCTCCCAGGCGTTCGTCTCGAGCTTGACTTCCGGCAGGCGCGCCGGGTTGAATCCTGGCGCGAATCCCCAGAACTCCTTCTTCAAGCCCGCCCCCATCGAGCGGCGGTAGTAATCCGTCTCGCGGAAGTCGAACCGCCCGCTGTCGAGGACCGGCTCGCCCCACGCGTTTGCGGCACGGCGCCGGGCCCAGTCCAGCGCGCCATCATGACGGCTGAAGGCCGCAACGATCAACATGGAAGGGGGGGGAGGGCCCGGGTCACCCATAGATCCGCCGGCCGCTGGGCAAAAAAAGGATCGTCGCTGGGGGGAAAAGCCGCCAGGTGGCAACTATCGGCTGCCAAGCCAGCTATTCTAGCATGGCCCGGCGGAAAAGTTGACGGGGCTCGTCCCGCTGCTTCACGGCGAGCCCGGCGGCCGGGCTACGACTTGGGAACCACGATCAGCGCTTGTTCCTTCTGGCCGGAGACCGCCACGCGCAGGCGTACGTCGCCGTCGCGGTTGGCGACCGCGGATGCGAACTCGCGCGGCGTGCGGACGGGCTGGCGGTCCACGTGCGTGATGAAACTCCCTGGTCGGACGCCGGCTTTCCATGCGGGGCTGTCCGCCTCGACTTCCGTGACGACCACGCGATCGTCGAAGAAGCGCATGCCCGCCGCCCTCCGCACCTCCGGATCGACGGCGGCGGTGGTGTACTCAACCTGCATTCCTCGCCACGCCGGCCTGGGGCTGGTGACGACTTTCTTGCCGCGGACGGGAAACTTGCTCAGGGCGACCTCGATCTCCTGTTCCTTCCCCTCGCGGACGATGCGCAGCCGGACCTTCGCCTCCACCGGCAACTTGCCGACCTCGCGAACCAGCCCGTCGGCATCGTGGATCGGCTTGCCATCGACCGCGGTGACAAGATCGTCGGGCAAGACTCCAAACCTCTCGGCCCGCGACCCCGGTTCCACGTGGCGCACGCGGATTCCCGTCTTGCCCGCGAGAATCTCCGCGGGGGAGAGATTGACCGGCTGGACGCCGAGGAACCCGTATTCGACCTCGCGGCCGCGTTTGAGCGTGTCGACGACGCGGCGAAACGTGCCGTCGACCGGATAGGCATAGCCGGCCGCCGTCTCGTAGCCGGCGACGGCCGCGAGCGAAGTCGTCAGGCCGACCATCTTCCCCTCCAGATCGACCAGTGCGCCGCCGCTGGTTCCCAGGTTCAATTTGGCATCCGTCTGGATCAGCGTGCCGAAGTGGTGCAGGGTTGTCTTTCCCACCGTGTCTTCTTCATCCGGCAGGGGGGCGGCCTTGCGATTCAGATTGCCTACAATCCCCCAACTTGCGCTGGCCTGGCCGTCGCGAGCGATCGCATAGGGGTTGCCCAGCGCGATGACGAACTGGCCGCGGCGGAGGGCCGCCCCGTCGCCCAGCGGGATCGGCACCAGGTTGTTCGCGTCAATCGCCAGCAGGGCCAGATCGCTTCGCGGATCGGCCGCCTTGATCCAGGCGGGATATCGCTTGTGCTCGCAAGTCGTCACGAAATACTCGGAGTCTGCCTCGAGCACGTGGTACGCCGTGAGAATCAGGCCGAGGCGATCGACCACCACCCCCGTGGCATACTCGATGGGAATGAAATCGGGGTCCTCGGGCGCGGGCATTCTCTGCGGCACAATCGGCATCCCCAGCGGTCCCGGACGGATTTCGAAATTGAGGCTCTGGCCCGCCACACGCTTGCGAACCAGCGAAATGGCCACCACGGACCGGGAAGCCTCGGCAACCACGTCGACTACGGCCGCCTCCAGGGCGGCGATCGCGGGCGGAGACGCGGGCGGAGACGCGGGCGGAGACGCGGGCGGCTGCGCCGCCGCGGAACCTGCCAAGATGAGAACGCAGCCGAGCACCGACACAATCCGCGGATTGCCGCTCATAGACACTCCAGAATCAACATGCTGAGCCCCTTTCCACGCCGGCCGACTGGCCAACCGCCCGCGGCGGCGATTATTCCGCCAGCCCCATCGCCGCCAAGACCTTCTGCCTGAGGTCCTCGGTCAGCTTGGGATTCTCCTTCAGCAGGGCGCGGACCCGCTCGCGCCCTTGTCCGAGCTGCTCATCGCCGTGGCGGAACCACGCGCCGGTCTTCGTGACGATCTTGTGGGCCATGGCCAAATCGAGCACGTCCCCCTCGTAGCTGATCCCGTCGGCGTGCATCATGTCGAATTCGGCGACGCGGAACGGGGGCGCCACCTTGTTCTTGACGACCTTGGCCTTGACGCGCTGTCCGACAACGTCTTCGCCTTCCTTGAGCTGGCCGATCCGGCGGACATCGATCCGGCAGGACGCATAGAATTTCAAGGCTCGGCCACCGGGGGTGGTCTCCGGCGAGCCGAACATCACGCCGATCTTCTCGCGAATCTGGTTGATGAAGATCACGGAACTCTTGCTCCGCGAGATCGCTCCGGTGAGCTTCCGCATCGACTGGCTCATCAGCCGGGCCTGGAGGCCCACGTGGGAGTCGCCAATCTCTCCGTCAAGCTCCTTCTGCGGCACGAGCGCGGCCACCGAATCGATGACAATCACGTCCACCGCGTTCGAGCGGATCAACATTTCGGCGATATGCATCGCCTCTTCTCCGCTGCTGGGCTGGCTGACCAGCAGCGACTCCAGATCGACGCCCAGTTTCTTCGCCCACGACGGGTCCAGGGCGTGTTCCGCGTCGATGAACGCGGCGATTCCGCCGGCGCGCTGCGCCTGGGCGATCACGTGGAGGGCCAAGGTCGTCTTGCCGCTCGATTCCGGCCCGTAGATCTCGACGATTCGGCCGCGGGGAACGCCTTGCCCCCCGAGTGCCAGGTCCAGGGAGAGACTGCCGGTCGGAATCCCCTCGATCCGCACGGCATAGGCGCTGCCCAGCGCCATGATCGCCCCCTCGCCAAACTGCTTTTCGATCTGGGCGACCGTCGTTTTCAGGATCGGGTTGTGCTCCAACAGCGAGGACTCGCTGTTGCCCGTCCCCGCCTCCGCCTTGGTCCCCGCCTCCGCCTTGGTCTGCTTCTTCGCCATTGCGCGTCTCGCCTTCCCTTTGGTTACCGTGACCATGTTTCGCCCCGTTATCTTACCCGAATCGGCGCCAATCGCCACATACCGGAAGAGTCGAGCGAAAAGCAGCCGCCTTCCTCTGTACGCATGAATACTATAGGGGCATGCATCGGTCGGAACAAGGGCGTCTTTTCAGGAAATCGGCCCGTGAATTCGGCCAAGAACCCCCGTAATATGGGGTTCGGTCAGATTCCGGGTCCCTCCGCTTCGGATTTCAGCAGGTCGTAGTCGTATTCTTCCTCGAGGCGGCGGACTTCCTGGGCAAGTTCCTCGTCCTGCTCGACAATGCTGGAGACCTGGAGTTCCCACTCCGTGCTCACCGTGAGAAGGGCATCGGAGTCCAGCGGCAAACGGAGGATCTTCGCCAGCCGCCGCGTGACGGCGGCGATACAGGGGGGATTGGCGCCTTGCAGGTAACCGGGGATCTCGGCCACCAGGGAGATCATTTGCAGGCCCGCCGACGCCGCCTGGGCCATCAAGTAGTTGGTGAACGAACCAGGCCCCTGGTAGTCGCTGCGGCGGACCCCGTACGGCTCCATCTCCGCCAGCAGACTCGCATCCGAACAGGTGATGAAGAGCCGCGGCTCCCGCGTGTGGGGGACGGAGCCCCCAAAAGAGCCCACAAACAGGATCTTCTCAACCCCGATCTGGCGGGCGAAGCGGAAGATGCACTCGCCGAAGCTGTGCCAGTGAAGATTCGGCTCTTTGCCCAGGAAAAGGACCAGGTTCGCCGGCTGATGGCAATAGAAGCGATTTGTCGGCATTTCGATCTTCTTGAGCAGACCGCCCGAGACCTCCACGTGCGGCCGAAAAATCGAGGCGACCTCCATCGGACCGGGGATGTTGTAGATATAGAACGGTTCGGGATTGATTTCGGCAATCGGCTCCGCGCCGAGCAGATCGACCAGCCGCTGGACCGTCCCGGACGACACGTCGCCCCCGTCCATCCATCCCGTAAAGGCGAGCACCAGGGTAGCGCGGTCGATCGAGGGGTGGCGGCCAATCTGAAGGGTCTCGTCGATGGGAACCGGCATGATGAGTCTTCGAGCGTAGAACGAGAAGGGCGCGATCGGCGCGGCGCTGGTGGGCCAATTGCGTTCTGAAATCGGCCGCCAGCCTTCAGCCAAGCCAGTTTTCCCATTGTATCGGCTTGGCGCTATCGACGCCAACGCTCTCGGCAGAGGAGGAGCCGCGCCTCGCTCACGCTGCGGGGGGGACTCGCCTACGCTGCGGAGTTGGGATGACCTCGCTTACGCTGCGGGTTGGGATGGAGGTGGCTTACGCGTCGCGCTGGGATGGAGGCGGCCGGCGCTAGTAGCGGTCGATGAATCCTCGGCCGCCCTGCGGCGGTTGGCGGAATCGCGGCAATCGAACGCCCGAGATTTCGTCTTGGCACGGCCGGCGGGGGTCTGTTATAGTCCCCACCCCGACGCACCCGATCTCGCGGCGGCAGGTCACGACTGGCGGACGTAATTCAATGCACTACAGACACTTAGGGCAGATCGCCACGCTCGCCCTGCTGATGGGGCTGCTCGGCGGAATAGGCTGTTCGGCGGCGGCATGGCGAAGAGGGCTGCCGCGCCCGTCGCCGAAAACCGATGTCGTGCCGGGGCTTGTCCCACCCCACGAGCAGATTTCCACCCTCCGCCGACAGCGAGATACAGCGCGGAGTCTCTCCCCGGCGGAGGCCTCGCGGCTCTCTTCGGAATTGGCCAATCGCTACGCCGAGGAGCAAGATCCTCTGATCCGAGCGGAAATCGTCAAGACTCTGGGCGCACTGGGTACAAGCGAGGGCCGGAGGGCGTTGCGGGCGGGGATGCAGGACTCCAACTCCGATGTCCGTGAGGCGGCATGCGACGCCTGGGGCGCGGTCGCCGATGAAGAGGCGGTAAGCGAACTGGCCCGAGCCCTGTCGAGCGACGTGGACGAGCAGGTCCGATTCGCCGCGGCCAAGGCCCTCGGCCGCACGCGGGGGCCCCAGGCGGTCGCCGCCCTCGGCTCGGCGCTTGAGGATCGCGATCCGGCCATGCAGTACGTCGCCATGGAGAGCCTGCGGAAATCGACCGGCGAGAACTTTGGCCACGACGCGCGGATGTGGCGCCAATACGTCCGCGGAGAGACGCCCACGCGATCGGAAACCTCTGTCGTGTCCACGTTGCGCGGCCTGTTCTGACCGGAGGCCCCACCTCCAGCGACAAGGGCTGTGTCGCCAACCGCCGCTCGCTGCGCGTCAAGTCGTACAGCGCGCATACAGCAAGCTCGATCTCGCTGGGAGGACCGGGCGAACTCTCCCGGCGAAAGACCGCTGGCTGACGGATGGCACGCCCGCGTGCTGAGAAGACGGGATCGGTCGCCCTCGGCCCATGCCGCCGCAATTTCTGGTCCACTGACCAGGTGTAGCTTGAAACCCGCGTGACTGCCATGCTCCACTCCCCCAAGATGGGTGTGTGTAGTTGGTCTGCCCGGCAGGCGGCGACCGGGTCCGATCGGGCCTGCCAGGGCGCGACGGAATAACTTGCCAGCGCGGATCTTGTATCGTAGAATCGGGGCATTCCGATTGGCCGAGAGGCCGGTCGATGGATCGCGCCGGAGTGGCGGAATGGCAGACGCGCTGGACTCAAAATCCAGTG
>JAAYCB010000466.1 GCA_012744395.1 Pirellulaceae bacterium | reverse complement strand
TGGAGGACCTCCCGGGCGTTGTGCTGCCGGCAGATTGCCGCGACACGGGCGAGCTGTTCGTCGAGAGCGGCCTTCAGCCCGTCGAGTTCGATCACGGCGATCGCCTCGGCATCGGTCGGGAAACCGAAATGGTATGCTTCGTCGACGGCCGCCAGGATTCCCCGGTCCATCAGTTCCATGGCGGCCGGCACGATCCCCGCGGCGATGATGTCGCTGACGGCGGCCGATGCGTCGTCGAGGGACTCGAAGACAACGCGGACCGTGCGGTAGTCTTGCGGGTCTCTGGTCAGGCGGACCCAGACCTTGGTGACAATCGCCAGGGTCCCCTCGCTGCCGACGATCACGCCGGTAAGGTCGAGCGCGGCGCGGTCGAAAACCGGCCCGAGCTGGACGATCGTCCCGTCGCCGAGCACCGCCTCGATGCCCAGGACGTGGTTGACGGTGACCCCGTACTTCAGTGTGTGCGGGCCGCCGGCGTTCGTGGCCACGTTGCCGCCGATCGTGCACGCGGTCTGGCTGGAAGGGTCGGGAGCGAAGTGAAAGCCGGTCCCCGCCAGGGCTCGTGCAAGCTGTAGATTGAGCACGCCCGACTCAACAACGGCCATGCGATCGCGCAGGCTGATTTCGAGAATTCGCCGCATCCGCGCAAGCGACACCACCAGGCCGCCCCCGATCGGCACACAACCGCCGGCGAGGCTTGTGCCGGCGCCGCGAACGACCAGCGGAATCTCGTGACGGTTGCAGAGGCGAACGACTTCCGCCGTCGCCTCGGTGGTGGTTGGAAAAACGACCGCCTCCGGGCGGCGTTTCTCGATCGTCAAACCGTCGCAGTCGTAGACAACCAGGTCGGCCGGATCGCTGAGCACGCCCTCGCGGCCGAGAAGCCTTCGCAACTGGGGGACCACAGCCGTCGCGGAAGATCGCGCCATCTTGAACCAACCGGTGGGGGAACGGAGATGTGTCCGAACGAGCGAAAGCTCGATTATACGTCGCCGTGGCACGCAGCGCCAAACTCCGCCAGCGCCAGACTGGCTCCTGCACGCCCTTGCGATCGCCAGCGACTCACTTCTTGACCGGCCGTCCGAGTTCCTCCTCAACACGGGACACCTTCCCGCGAATCCGACCGGTGGCCCCTTTCCGGTAATCGACCTGGATCGCGCACTCGATGCGGTCGCAGTCTTCCTTCATTCTCTCGAAGCACTGGCGGACGACGCGGAAGACCTCGTCGAACTCGCCCTCGATCACCGTGCCCATCGCGTGGCATTGGTAATCGAGTCCGCTGGCATCGATGATCTCCAGGCTCCGTGCCACATACTTGGCGACGCTTGCCCCTTTGCCGAGGGGGTACATGCTGAATTCGAGCAGAACCATGGAAAGAGCCTTTTCTTGCAGGGTGGGGTGCCGGCTGCGAGTGCCCTTGAGACGAATGGGCAGCCGCTTCAGCGGAATTATATGGTCCATCCCCGATGACAAAGGGGCCACCCATAGATTGCAGAAGACAAAAGGGGCCACCCATAAACTTGAGGGCGACAAGCAGCCACCCATCAGAGCGGGATGGCATTGGCCGAGCTTGGCAGACACGTCGGTTGGTTGCACGCCCGCCCGCACTTCGTGGGTGGCCCCTTTGGTGCGCCAGGGAACGCAATCTATGGGTGGCCCCTTTTTTTGCTTCCCAGATGCCACCTCGCTGTCGCGCTCCGGTGAGGGAATCACGATGACGTTGACTCTGGGGACGAGAAAATCCGCCTGGCGCAGATCGGAGAAAATCGCTACACTCTCCGGCCCGCAAGCCGAACCGGGTGGCGGGGAAAGATTCGCCGCAGAGAGGTCCCCAAGCGGGAGCTTGAGAACCGGGTGTGGGGCTGGAGCTTGGGAACGGGAGGTGGGGCCGGAGCTGGAGAGCGAGGGGAGGTTTTTGTGATCAGATGCAGTCCGCGGTGTTGGGGGCTGGCGCTTATTGGCGTCCTGCTGGCTTCCGCTACCCTCGAGGCGCAGGTGCGCTCACTCCCTCCCATTGACCTCGAGCCGGTCGCTCAACAGGCGATGCAGCCCCTGGACCAGAATGAGATGCTCTGGTTCGGACAGGACGAGCCGCCACTGCTGATCCAGCCCGGGCAACCACCACCACAGCCAGGGCAGTCATACCTAGATGGCGGGGCGCCTCCCCTGGGAACCCAGTGGGGAGCGGCGCCGCGGGATCGCTGGCACTGGCAGTGGCTTCCGGACGGCCTGATGTATCCGAATTATCTCGCCTCAGGGCGGGAGTCTCGTCTGGGAACGGTTCTGGCCTACGAACGAGACCATGGATGGCTGTGGGATTCGGCGTTGGGCGCTCACGTGGGCATTCTCCGTTTCGGCGACAGTCATTCCGCATTGCCCTACGGCTGGCAAATCGACCTGGAAGGGGCCGCTTTCCCCCGGCTGGACCTCCAGTCCGAACGAGAGTTGATTTCGGTCGACTTCCGCGCGGGAGTGCCGCTCACGATCCGCCAGGGGCCGTTTGAAGCCAAGGTAGCCTATTATCACATCAGTTCCCACTTGGGCGATGACTATCTTTTCGACCATCCGGGCGAGTTGCCGGTGAACTACGTCCGCGACGCCGTGGTGGGCGCGGTGGGGCTGCGGCTGGTGGATCGACTCCGCGTCTATGCCGAAGCCGGCTATGCGTTTTGCCGCAAGGGAGGAAGCAAACCCTGGGAGTTCCAGTTCGGCGTCGATTACAGCCGCGTCGAGCCCGACGCGCCGCTCGGGTCTCCGTTTTTTGCCGTCAACGGCCAGATTCGCGAGGAGGTTGATTTTGGCGGGAACCTGACTGCCCAGGCCGGCTGGCAGTGGAGAGGCGATGGTGGGCATCTGCTCCGCGTCGGGTTCCACTACTTCAACGGGAAGACCGACGCCTACCAGTTCTATACCGAACACGAGGAAGCCTATGGCCTCGGGCTGTGGTACGATTTCTGAGATGTAGTTGGAAGCCGAACGATCCGCCGGGCAAGCCGGCGGGATTGGAGGGGAATGATCCGCCGGGCAAGCCGGCGGGATTTGCAGCGAACGATCCGCCGGGCTAGCCGGCGGGATTTGCAGCGAAACGATCCGCCGGGCAAGCTCGGGCCGGCCCAGGCGGCCTACGGCCAATTCTCTTGTCCGGATTCGGAGGGGGTGTATACTGAATTTGACCCACCTTTCCTTGCTGTTCGCGTCTCCTCCGTTGGAGAGTCTCCCATGGCCCGTTGGCTTCTGTCGGCTACCGCAATTTGCCTGTTCCTCGTATTCGGACGCGCTTCGGCCGCGGAAGACCCGCTCCGGCCGGACATGCCCGACGACTACGCGCTGCAGAAACTGCTTGTCGATACGATCAACCAGGTGGAGCGCAACTACGTCAAGCCGATCGATCGGCGGAAATTGATCGAAGCGGCAATCGACGGGGTGTTGAAACAACTCGACGAGTACTCCGACTATGTCGCCCCGGACGACATGTCGAGCTTCAAGACGACGGTCTCCCAGCAGTTCGCGGGGATCGGCATCCAGGTTGGGATCGAACGGGGCCAGCTTATGGTGATCAGCCCGCTGGTGGGAACGCCGGCGTACCGAGCCGGGCTGATGTCCGGCGACCAGATTCTCGAAATCGACGGCAAGCCCACCAAGGGAATGCGGCTCGACGACGCGATCGGACGGCTCAAAGGCGAAGCGGGCAGCACCGTGGTGTTGACCATCGGCCGGCCGGGGCGCAAGGAGACCGAGGCGATCACCCTCAGGCGGGAAATCGTTCGCATCGAGACCGTGCTTGGCGACCGGAGAGACGCCGACGACCGCTGGAATTACCTGGTCGACAAGGAACAACGCATCGGCTATGTGCGGGTGACCGGCTTCGGACGCAATACCAGCGACGAACTGAAGGCGGCGTTGCGGGAGCTCCGCAAGCAGAAGTTCGCGGGCTTGGTCCTCGACCTCCGCTTCAATCCCGGTGGGCTGCTGAGTGCAGCGATCCAGGTTGCGGACGTGTTCGTCTCAGAGGGCAAGATCGTCAGCACCGAAGGACGCAACGTCGCCCCGCAGGTCTGGGAAGCGGAGAAACGCGGCACGTACGAGGGTTTCCCGATGGTCGTCCTGGTCAATCGCTATAGCGCCAGCGCCAGCGAGATTGTCTCGGCCTGCTTGCAGGACCATCAGCGGGCGGTGGTGATCGGCGAGCGGACCTTCGGCAAGGGTTCGGTCCAGAAGGTAATCGAGATGGAAGGCGGCCAGAGCGCTCTGAAGCTGACCACCGCCGGTTACCATCGGCCCAACGGCAAGAACATCGACCGCTTGCCGGGAGCGAAGCCGGAAGATGACTGGGGCGTCAAGCCAAACGATGGTTTTGAATTGCGGCTGACCGATTCGGAGATCGTCGCGCTGCTCCAATATCGCCGGGGCCGCGACATCCTCAAACCACACGAGCAGGCATCCGAACCGGCTCCGCAAAATGGCCAGGTCCAGAAGGCTCCGCCAGCAGGCCAGCCGGCTTCCGATGCCTCGGAAGACGCCCGCGGCCAATCACCGGTTGAGGGTTTCACCGACCGCCAGTTGAAGATGGCGATCGACCATCTTCGGGAAAAGCTCACGCGGCAGGTCGCCGGTGAAAGCCCGGCGAAACCGGCGGAGGAACAATCCGCCTCCGACGCACTGGCCGAAGCCGCGCCCGAGAAGACGGCGCAAGAGGCCGATTCGCCGGCGCCTGAGACCAGCCCACCCGGCGAGGAAAAGGCCGGCCAGCCGGCCCAGCCGCCGGTCGAAAAGCAGAAGGCCGCGGTCGACGGAAGCCAGGCCCCATGAGGATTCTGACGATTGAAACGACCTGCGACGAGACGGCGGCCGCCGTGATCGGCGACAACCTCGCAGTGCTCGGCTCCGTGGTGGCTTCGCAAGACGAGCTGCACCGGCGGTTCGGCGGGGTCGTCCCGGAGATCGCCTCCCGGGCGCACCTGGAACGAATTCTGCCGGTGATCGACGAAGCGCTGCGGCGGGGCGGAACGCGGCTTCATCAACTCGACGCCGTGGCCGTGGCCAACACCCCGGGACTGGCCGGCTCGCTCCTGGTGGGGCTCGTGGCCGCCAAGGCGCTGTGCGTGGCCGCTGGACTTCCGCTGATCGCGGTCAACCATCTCCAGGCCCACGTCTATGCCTGCCGCCTCGCCGCCGGGCGCGAGGTCTTCCCGTGCGTGGGCCTGATCGCCAGTGGCGGCCATTCGAGCCTGTACCGCTGCCCGAGCCCGCTCGATTTTGAACTGCTCGGCGCCACAATCGACGATGCGGCGGGCGAGGCCTTCGACAAGGTCGCCAGCATGTTGCGGCTGCCCTATCCGGGCGGGCCGTCGATTCAGAAGGCGGCCGAGCGGGGCGACCCCCAGGCATACCGTTTCCCCAGGGCCTTGCTCGACAACCGCGCGGTCCTCGATTTCAGTTTCAGCGGGTTGAAGACGGCCGTCCGCTACACGATCGCCGGTCCTGGGAAGTCCGACTTCGAGACGATCCATCTCGCGGACAGACAGGTGGCCGACCTGGCGGCATCCTTCCAAGAGGCGGCCGTCGACTGCCTGGTCGGCAAGGCGATGCTGGCGCTGGAAAAGACGGGCCTGACGACCCTCTGCGTCGGCGGCGGCGTGGCGGCAAACGCCCGGCTGCGAAAGCGGCTCGAAGAAGAGGCGGCCCGAAACCGGATTTCCCTGCACATCGCTCCCTTGAAGCTCTGCACCGACAACGCCGTGATGGGCGCGATCGCGGTCGAGCGATTCCGCGCCGGACGCTTCGAAAGCCTCGATCTGGACGTTGCACCGGGGGTGATCCGAAAGACAGGCTGACTTCGGGCGAAGCCAGCCTGTGCTGCGCGTGTTCTGGGCGGTTGCGTTGGCCCGAAAGACAGGCTGACTTCGGGCGAAGCCAGCCTGTGGAGAGCCTTCGTTGCCGTCGCGCGGCGAACACCGCCGGTTGGAGGTTGGCGGGGATTAGTACATTCCACCGCCGCCGTATCCACCACCCATGCCACCCATGCCACCCATGCCACCCATGCCACCCATGCCGCCCATGCCGCCGCCGAAGCCGCCCATGCCGCCGCCGCCCATGCCGCTGAAGCCTTGCCCGCCGGTGCCGCCCTGGCCCGACGTGTTCGACCCGGTCGCCGTGTTGAACACGTTCACCTCGGCGATACCCGAGAAGAGCGGCATCGGCGCCACGCGGACATAGCGGCGATCGGCCGAGACGACCGCGAAGGCCGACATGTTCGTACCCTCAGGGAGCTGGATGATCACCGGCTGGTAACCGACGGCGCCGCCGCCACCGAGCGCAAAAAACGGGGCGCCGCGATTGGCGGCTCCCGATTGGAGGTAATCGGCCATCGAACCGCGGTCGGCAACTCCGGCAAGCTGCTGTGCGAGGATGTCGGGGCGCTGGGCGATGATCTGATCGTGAAGCGCAAGTTGTGCCGCGGCCGCATTGTTGATCTGGTGCTGCTGGAGCGACTCCTTGCGGCGCCCCTGATCGACATTGAAGACAACAGCGGCTTCGTCGCCGTCGAGTTCAACCGTCTTGGTCAGGACCTTCGCCTCCTTGGTGCCGTAGTTGGTGTGGATTTCCACGGTCACCTTGCCCGCCGTCAGGTTGCCCCAGACGCGGCGGAGCAGCATCTGGTAGTCGCCCGAAAAGGCCTTTGGGCAGGCGTACATTTCCGAGCAGACGG
>JAAYCB010000465.1 GCA_012744395.1 Pirellulaceae bacterium | reverse complement strand
CGCGGCGGCATCTTCCTTCCAGGGGCTGCGGCACGAATAGACCAGCGCAGCGTCGCTGGGCAACTCAAAGGCTTCGGCGATGTCGATCGAGATGGTTGCCGGCTGGTCCGACGGGTTGCGGAGCGAGAGGATGCCTTTCCGCTTAGCCCACGCCGCCCAGCCGTAGACTTGCGCCTTCGCCGGATCGCCTCCGATCCAGTGCGTGTCGGCCAGCACGTCGGCATTGGCTCGCGACCACCGGGCCGCCTCGGCGAGGGCGTCCCAGGCAGCGTCGGTCATCAACGACGGGTCGACGTGCAGCTCCTGCATGCACGTGCCGGTGGCAAAGTAGGAGCGGATTTCATCCAGCACGTCGGCCGGCTCGCGGCTGACGGCGGCGCTCTTCGGATTATAGGGGTCCTGGAAGGCCATCTTGTGGATCATGATCCCGTGCAGCATCAGCGAGCTGATCGGGTAAAGGGGGCCGCGCTCGACCGTGGCGTGCAACGTGGCATTGTCGCGGTAGGTGATCCACTGCTGGCGATCCGAACCCTTGCCGAGGAAGCCGGCGTCGCTCTCCTGGCGCCAGATGGCGTCGGCCCAGAGCAGCCAGAACGGCGACGGCCACGTGCCGGTGGTGGGGTTGAGGAACACGTCGGGCTTGAGCCGCCGCAGATCGCCGCAGAGGTCCAAGAGCGCCTCGACGTCGCCCGGATATGCCCCGGCGCCGGGCTGGCTGTTGCCCGCGGCGAAACCGTCGAACTTGAAATAATTCACGCCGTAGTCGCGGACCATGCCCAGGCACGCCTGGCGGAAGCGCATCCGGTAGCGCGGTCCGGCCAGCGAGAGGCCCAGCTTGCTCGTCTCGAAGCCCTGCCGCCCGCCCGCCTCGACGCGGCGCGCCCGGCCCGAGTAACCGCCCCACGGCGAGAACCAGATGCCCGCCGCAGAATCGTACTTTTCCACCGCCCGGCGGATGTTGGCCAACCCCTGCGGAAATCCCCGATGGAACTGCCAGACCCGCTCCGTGTCGTCCCAGCCGTGATCGTGAACGAACGAGTCGAGGACGACGCCGCGCTTCTCGACCAGCTCGCGCCCGAACACGGCGATCCGGTCGAGCCACATCCGCTCCTGCCCGGTGACGAAGCTCTCGAACTCCTCGGGCGTGCCGCGACTCCGCAGTTGCCAGAACCGGGCGCCCACCTCGTAGCCGCAGTTGTAGTGCAGGAAGGTGCGGTAGGGATGCGCGCGCTGCCGCTCCAGGTAGTGCAGGAACCCGCGTCTGAATTGGCCGTCGGGCACGACACCAATCACGCCGGAGAAAACGGCCGCTGAGCCCGGATTGACCGCAGCGCAATACGGGTAGCCGCAGCGCACGAGGCTCGAGCCGCCGGCGGCCGGCAGGACCTTGTTCTGCGACATCGGATGCTCGCAGGCGGCGAAGATGTTGCCGGCCACCACCGGCGAGCCGTCCACGCTGCCGGCCGTTTCGGCCTTGGGGGCGGCAAGCTCGAGGACGACCAGCTCGCCGAGCTCGAGCGGCTCGCTCGGGGCGCGGATCGCCAGCTCCTGGCGGATGTAGTTGGCGCCGTCGCGGAGCTCCGCCCGCCAGAGCACCTCCAGGCCGGGCGCGGCGGAAGTCAACCGCGCCGATAGCTCCCAGCCGCCGAACCGATCGCCCAGCCTCGAGGCGCCGGGCACCGGCTGGAGCTGGCGGATCGCGGGCGGCTCGGCCAGCTTCAGATCGGATGCGGCGAGCTTCCGCGCCCCGGGGCTGGGCGTCTGGGCGAGCGCGAAAGAGAAGCATTCCGTGTGCGCGAGCGCCAGGTCGGTTGAAGACTGCTTGAGCGCCAAGCGGTCGGGTTTCAATCGCCCGTCGGCGAAGGTCCATCGGATGGCGATCGCGTCGTTTTCGAGCGTCGCCTCGGCCGCCGAGCAGGCGGCGCGCGCCGCCCCTGGCGAGGGGCCGGGGTAATCGACGGCCGCGGCCGGATGGGCGGCCAGCCACGCGGCCAGGAACGGTAGCACGTGTGTTATTTTCATCGGTTTCTCGACCTGTTCAAGAAGCCGGAGTGACGGCGCGCCGCGCCCGCGGCAACGGACACCGGCCGCCACACAACAGAGCCGGGTCTCGGCTGGCCTTCCAAGACGGCGATCACGCCTCGGCCGGCGGATGCAGCGCCTCGGCGTGCTCGATGGCGTGCGGCGCCGGGATGGGCTCTTCCGGCGCGAGTTCGACCAGCGCCTTCCCCTGAAGCTCGCCGTGCTCGAAGAACACGCCCATGCGGCGGAATCGTTGGTAGCGGGCTTCGACCAGCTCATCGATGGGAATCTCGACCAGCTCGCGCAGGGTGTTGCGAAGATACATGCTCATCCGGCTGGCGGTCAGGTGGTGGTCGCGATGGGCGCCGCCGTCGGGCTCCTCGATCACCGCGTCGATGACGCCGAGCTTGATCAGGTCCTTGGAGGTCATCCGCAGCGCCTTGGCGGCCTGCTCCTTGTATTCGTGGCTTTTCCAGAGGATGCCGGCGCAGCCTTCCGGACTGATGACGGAATAGTAGGCGTGTTCGAGCATCGCCACGCGGTCGCCGACGCCGATGCCCAGAGCGCCGCCGGAGCCCCCCTCGCCGATGACGACGCAGATGATCGGCGTGGGCAGGCGGGACATTTCGAACATCGCCGTGGCGATCACCTGGGCCTGGCCGCGTTCCTCGGCGGCAATCCCCGGATAGGCGCCCGGCGTATCGATGAAGCAGATCACCGGCAGGCCGAACTTGGCGGCCATCTTCATTTTGCCGATCGCCTTGCGATAGCCTTCGGGGTGGGCGCAGCCGTAATTGCAGGCGATCCGCTGCTTGTAGTCGCGCCCCTTCTGATGGCCGACGACCATCACCTGGAAGCGATCGATCTTGGCCCATCCGGTGCGCATCGCCCGGTCGTCGCCGAAGTACTTGTCGCCGTGGAGCTCGACAAACTCCTCGAAGCAGAGTTCCAGGTAATCGTCGGTCAGCGGCCGATCGGGGCAGCGGGCCACTTCGACCGTCTCCCAGGGCTTCAAGTTGGCGTAGATTCGCTTCTTCAGATCGGTCAATTCGCGGCGCAAAACGCGGACTTCATTCTGGGCTTCGGGCGTCCTCAGCTTGCCGAGCTTCTCGAGGCGGGCCTCCAACTCGTAGATTGGGCGTTCGAACGACAGTCGATATTCGCTTGCCATGAGGCGAGGTCTTCCTTCTTCCGATACTGGCCCCGGGCCTTGCCTTCTCCCCGCACCCTTTGCAGGGGGGCCGCCGCAATCGCAACTTGAGGCAAGGACCTATTGTATATTGGTCGGCCGATTCTCCGACACGCGTGATTTCTGATTTCTCCGCGCTACTGGGATCTTGCCGTTTCCTCCGAACTCCGCTCGTAGATTTTGACCGACTGCAATTGTTTGAGAAACTCCTCTAGCGAACTTTGGCGCCTTTCCGGCGTCTTGGCCATCGCCACCTGGAGGATTTCGCAAAACTCTTCGGTGACCTCCGAATTCCTGGCCTTCAGCGAGGGCACCGGCCCGGCGATGTGCTGCATCAACAAGTCGTTTGCACTCACCCCGGTAAAAGGCGGCCCGCCGGCGAACATCTCGAATATCGTGCACGCCAGGCTGTACAGGTCCGCACGCTCATCCAACGGTTTTCCGCGAATCTGTTCGGGCGACATGTAACTCCGGGTGCCTTGGACCTTCGATTTTCGCGCAAACAGCCGGGCCCAGCCCTTCTTGGCCTTGTGAGCCAATCCGAAATCGATCAACTTGACATCGCCGGAGTCGTCAACGAGGAAATTGTCGGGTTTGACGTCGCGGTGCACCCAGCCGCGGCGGCAGAACTCGGCGACCCCCTCGGCCGCCTGGATCGCCACCTTTCCTGCGATCGGACGGAGCGCAGCGGGCCCCTGACGAATTCGTATCTTGAGATTCGGCGCGGGAAACCACTCCAGGGCGAGGTACGGAATGCCGCGCTCGCGGCCAAACTGGTACACGCGGCAGATCCGCTCGTGCTCGATCTTGCCCGCAACCGTGTATTCCCATTTCAGGAATCGCACATGTTCCTTATCTCGAGCATACTCCCTCTGCAACATCTTAACGGCAACGTACTTGCGCGACCCGTCGTGGTATGCCTGCCAGACCTGGCTGGTCTGGCCGGTGTTGATGATGTTCAGCAGCCGATAGGGACCGGCATAGCCGTGGCTTGCAGTGCTCACGTCGCCGCCTCGTCACGTCGCCACCACTACCCACAAACGGGGGGTCGAAAGCGGAGCTCAAGCATTTCGAAACGTCTGTCTAGTCTAACGTCCATCAAACGGAACGGCAATTGCGATCGTCACGGTTCTCCAAAATACCCGAGATTGCCTATTTTTACCTGGCTGAATTAACGCCCCCTCCCTTGCCCTTCTCGGCCAGGATGCGTTGATAGAGCATGCGAAGCTGGCGCGTCATTTCTTCATGCCGAAAGACGTCGGCAAATCGGCGCCGACCTTCGCCCCCGAGGCGCCCGCGGAGGTTCTGGTCGCGGGCAAGCTGGATGATCGCGTCGGACAGCGCGTCGATCGACTTGGGCGGCAGCAGGAAGCCCGTCTCGTCGGGGATGACGACCTCGCGAGCGCCGTCGACATCGTAGCTGACAACCGGTTTTCCGGCGATCAGAGCCTGGGGCAGGACGCGAGCGAGGCCTTCGCGAAGGCTCGTGTGAACGACCACGTCCATGGCCGCCACCAGTTCGGGGATGCGGCTCGGCGGCACGAGGCCGGTAAGCTGGAAATAGTCTTCCAACCCCCGCTCGCGAATCTGTGCAAGACACTTGTCGGTGAGGATTCCGTCGCCGACCAGGAGGAACCGGACCTGCGGCACGGCCTCGACGACGCGGCGGGCCGCTTGAATCAGGTACTCGTGCCCCTTGAGGCGAAACAGCCGGGCCACCTTGCCAACCACGACGTGTTCCGGGCGGTAGCCCAATTGGCGCCGGGCCGGCTCGCGCTGGCGGTCCGCATGGAGAAACGGCTCGACCTCCATGCCGCTGTAAACGGTCGTGAATTTCTCGCGCGGGGCGACGCCGGCGTTGACCATCAGGTCGGTCATTGCGTCGGCCACGCTCACGAAGGCGTCGCATCGGGCCGCGGCCCAGCGTTCGCAGGCGCGGAACAGCCCGCGGGCCAGTGCGCCCTGGTAGGGGTGGAACGGGGCGCCGTGCACGCCGTGGATGATCGCCGGCACGCCGGCGGCTCGGGCCGCGGCGCGTCCGAGAAAGCCTCCCTTGGCGCTGTGGGTGTGGACCACTTCGGGGCCGAAGTCGCGCAAGACGCGCTTCAGGCGGAAGTAGCTCACCAGGTCGCGCCAGGGGTGGATCGCCCGCCGCAGTTGGGGGACGATCTCCATGGGAATGCCCGACGCCCTGGCCCGATCGACAAGGCTTCCTTCCGGCCCCAGGGGCGGTCCGGTAACCAGCAGCACGTCGTCGTTGTAAGAGCGGATCAGGTCTTCACAAGTGAAGACCGTGTTTTCCTGGGCCCCGCCGATGATCAGCCGGGTGATGATGTGCGCGATTCGCATGGGGGTGGCTTTATGAGCGGGACGCAAGGTGACGCAACGGGCCGGGAGACCCGTTCTACGG
>JAAYCB010000464.1 GCA_012744395.1 Pirellulaceae bacterium | reverse complement strand
GCAGTTTCATCGTCGTGGTCTTGCCCGAGCCGTTCGGCCCGAGAAGGCCGAAGATCTCACCTCGGCGGATTTCCAGGTCCAGGGCCTTCAATGCCTGAACCTTCTGCCGACCCCAGAAATCCCGGTAGACCTTGGTGAGGTTTCGGGTCTCGATAATTACATCGGAGTTCATGCGTTGCCTCGAGTATCGCGCGACAAACAAGGAGACGTGACGTATTACGTCGCTTCGAGCCGGCTGGTTCGACAAGTTGCGAGTGGATGAACGTGATCTTACCGAGGAGAGTCCGGCGGTGTCCCGGCCGCGCACCGCCCTGGAACCACCCTTCGGTGGTGGTGCAAGGAGTCTCCAGTATAAACCGCGCTGTGGCGGCCTTCAAGAATTGTTGGAAGACCTTTCTCCGCGACCCAATCGCCCGGCTCAATGGGGCTGGCCAAGCCGTCGCAAGGATTCAGCGGCCGCAAAGCGTATCGCCACATCCGGGTCGCTCCGGGCAGCCATTTCCAGGGCCGCCGTGGCGGTTTCCATCCCCAAACCGATCTGGCCCAGCGAAATTGCCGCCATTTGCCGCACATGGGCGTTCATATCGTTGAGCACCGAGGCCAGCGGCTCGACCGCTTGCGGGCTTTTCAGCGCCCCGAGTGCCCTTGCAGCGGCTGCCCGGGCCCCCCAGTCCCCCTCCCGATCGGTCAGAACGGCAATCAGCGGCACAGCCGCTTGCTCGTCCGCGATCGAGCCCAAGGCCTCGGCGGACTGCTGGCGAACTTGCCAATTCGGGTCGGCAAGTGCATCGATCAGAAACGGCACGGCCGGCGCCCCCGCGCGACCCAGCGCCCCGAGCCGCGAGGCCCCTCGGACACGCTCCACCGCGTCTGCGGAATAGAGCAGTTCGACGTTTGCTGCGATCTCGGCTGGCAGACTGGCGGGAATCTCACGCTTGGACCGGAGGTCCACCTCTATGGTGGGGTTTGCCGTTGAGCTGTCGCACCCTGCCACGGCCCCCAGGGCGGCAAGCAGGACGACGCCCCATTTGGGGGAGGAGCGTGACTTGGAATGTCCGTCTCGATGGTGCATGCCGGGCATCGACCAAGGATTCCGTACGCAAGGAGAAGTGGGATAGGGGCGGAAGTCGCCGCGGGCCTCGACGCCGATTGCCTTCCATTCAATATGGGCTTCTCGTCGACGTCGAGCAAGCAAGTCTCCTGTCGCGTCGGGCCGCTGCGGAGACCGCGAGCAAGCGATGCGCTAAGACGCATTGTCCTGGGAAACTGCCAGGCCACCCCAGTCGGGGGAGGCCGCCGGCTCGTGCGGGGCGAACGCGCGCCGGCCGTGAGAATTCTGTACAATCGGGCAAGAAGGGCCTGTCTCGCGAAAAAAAACGCGTGAACTCGCCGCCGATTGGCCGCCCCGACGGGATGTTTTCGCTCAACTTTGCCGCACGCCCACAACCAGCAGCAATGCCGCACCCCCCTGACGCCTCGACGCAGCCACTGCTCCACCTCGTGCTCCACCAACCCGAGATTCCCCAAAACGCCGGCGCGGTCGCGCGGACCTGCGTTGCCCTCGGGGCCAAGCTCTGGCTTGTCAGGCCGCTCCGTTTCCAGCTTGACAGCAGGCACATGCGCCGCGCGGGCCTCGATTACTGGGAACACCTCGACTGGGAGGTCGTCGACGATTGGCGGCAACTCCGCGATCGGCTCAGCAGCCGGAGTTTCTGGTATTTCTCGAAACGCGCGGGGCGGCTCTACACCGAACCGCGCTACGCGCCCGGCGATGCGCTGGTGTTTGGCGGCGAGTCAGCCGGTCTGCCAGCATCGCTCCTCGAGAACAACCGGGAGCATTGCCTGCGGATTCCGATCCGCACACCGCCGCGGAGCCTGAATCTCTCGGTAAGCGCAGCGGTGGTTGCGTTTGAAGCCCGCCGCCAGTTCGTCGCCGCCGGACTGCTGGCGGCCGAACCTTGCGGCCCGTAGATCGGCTGGTTCAGAGCGGGCCCGGCGCGAGCAGCTCACGTCCTCCCCACCGGCGGGTGGATTCAACGCGAGGGGGCGAGATTCAATGACCCCGGTCGGTCGCCCCCATCTCACGCGGTTTTGCACAAGGCTGCCGCCGTCCGCTCTCAACGCATGGGTGGGGCCAAACCTCGGCTGGGAAGGTTGTTGAGCAAAGCGGTCACCGCCCCTTCGTGCTCAACAAAACTCTCCCCGGCCCCGAGATCTCCGTAAAGTGCTTTTGTCCATTGCAGCCCAGCCGATTTCTTCCCCGTGAGAATTATCCTGCGGGGAAAGATCAATCCGCACGCCTGGGGAATATCAGCGTATTTAAGGATGTGAAACAGCGCTGTTTCGCATTCGGTTGCCTCGACGGGAGTAATCCCGACGTGGCGATCCGGCGCGTCCTCCAAAATGACACCGGCAATCTGACTGTTTACCACAGCGCTGTAGATCACCGGCACGGCAAGGTTCCCTTTCCCCCACAGATAGATGGCCTCGGGGTTCACCTCTTGCTCTCGGGAGATGGTCGCAACTGCGGCAAGGATATCGTTGATGCGCAGCGAGCATTTCGTGTGGCCGACAAGCTGTGCAAAACGGTCGTACAGATAACGGTTCGCCGTCGACCACGGGTTTTCTCCGATTCCGGTGATTTCAAGACAAAACAGGTTGACGCCGTCTTCAAGGAAGGTGTTGCGGTAGAAGGCGGTGAGGGCGGCTTCGTCGATCTTGTCGTCGGCCAGCCGAATCACGGTCTTGCGGGCTCCTTTCGGCTTGCCGAAGAAGGTGCCCCGGTGCGTCAGCGCTCCACTGCCCAACGTCAGCTCCTTCCGTCGGACGAAGTACTCCGGATGCTCCTCCTGCTCCACGGTTCGCAGTTGGGCATCGAGGTCTTCGAAGGCGGTCGGGATAATGCTGTGCTTGAGGTGTCTCATGAGAGTCTGTCTGAATTGACCGAATTCCTCTCTGGTCTTGATCGTCCACTGAGGAGTCGGGGGCGTGAAGAGCTGTTCCGTATGGGCCATGTCGGCAGGCTCCCCGTCGGGGAAGCAGGTCAGCGTCGTGGCGAATTCGCCGTGGAGCGTCAAGGGTGAGTCTCCCGCCCGCAGCCACTTGTCCATCCAGGAATTTTCACGATCCCAGACGCCGCCCCCGTAACTGTGTCCTTGATCATAAACAGCAAACTCAAATCTCTCCGGTTTCCCGTAAAGCTTGTAGATCTGCCCGACATAATCAGCAACAGGCTTCGGGTTTGGATAGAGCGTATCCTTGGTTCCATGCTGAACGAGCAATGCCCTGGGCGCAATCAGGCTATAGAGTTCCCCATAGGTCAGGCCGAAGCAATTGTAGAAGAGGTGCACATCACACGTACCATTGATCCCTCCCGGCCGGTCGTAATCCTCGATTGCTGTAAATCCGCATGAGGCAGCGGCGCAGGCGATGCGCGGATCAGCGATGACTGTCCAGAACGTGCGCGCCGAACCACCTGAGAGACCGGCCATGCCGATCTTGTCTTCTGCCACCATCGCACGCCCGTTGGCGTCCTTGAGCGTCAGCAGGTAGTCCACGGCGCGGATCCCGTCCCAGACCGAAGGTCCGATTGCGGAATAACCCGTACTGTACCAGTTGAAGTGGCCCCTGATCGGGCCGTATTCCCCGCACTTGCCCCATCCGGCGCCCCGTTTACCCTCTTCACCGACCATCGGCAGGGCGATCGACACGAAACCATTCTCGGCATACGTGCGCGGATGGGCCCTGTATGCGTCTCTCCGGCTGTGGCCGGGAACGTGAATGACAGCGGGAACGGGGAATGAAACGCCTTTCGGAATATAGAGGTGGGCTGCCACAAAGACCTTCGGGCGGCTTTCAAACACGACGCGTTGAAAAGTACAGTGGTCCAAATCAACCGCCGCCCCCACGAGCCTGGGATGAAGCGGAGTCTTTTCCGGAAGCGGGTCGAGACCGATGATTTCCATGTACTTCTTTCGGAGTTCCTCTCGGCCTGCCTTCCATTCCTCCAGCGTCGCGGGCGGCTTCGTTTGATTGGTCAGTCTGTCCGCCATCGAACCAAGATGCTCCAAAATATCGGCTCCGCTCTTCCGCCCAGCGGCCAGGCAGGTCAGGAACATCAAGAGAAAGACAATCGTCCTGGCGGTCGCAACTGTTTGATTGGTCATTGTCAACGCCTCCGTTTCTTGTTGGGGGATTCGAAATGCGTGCCGCGAGGGCTCCATCGATTCCGCCAGATTCCATCTGGTCATCGTCGAGGCTCAACCGCCGGATAGTCAGACGTTCTGACTCACCCCGGGTGTGAAGCACACCGGGTAGACGCCGTCTGCGTCGGCCTTGGTCGGCGGTTCCATGTCCCACGTGCAGGCCTCGGGTTTGGGCGGGATGAAGTAGTCCGATTGGCACACCTGGTCCCAGGTGACCTCCTTGCCGCTGTAGCAGGACATCTGGCCCATAACGCCCACCCGCGTGCTGCGGGCCATGTAGTCGCCGCAGTTGAGCGGCTTGCCGGCGCGAACCGACTTGAGCAGTTCGCGGTGTTCGACGACGGTTGCCGGCTCCTGTTTGCCGGCGAACGTCCATTCGTTTTGCCCCGTGATCCGCCCGGCCATCGGATAGGCGACGCCCTTGGTGCCCAGGTAGATGCTGGAGGTCTCGTTGAAGCAGTGGAGGGTCGTGCGGCAGAAGGCATACAGACGCACGCCATCGGCGTACTGATAGGTGACCGAGTGGTGGTCGAACACGTCGCCGAGCAGATTCTGCACGCCGGATCGCCCACCCAAGCCGCGGCATCTCTCCGGGGGCGTTTCCTTCAGCGCCCAGGTGGCCCGGTCGAGGTTGTGCACCAGCGACTGGGGCACGTCGTCGCCGCACAGCCAGGCGAAGCGGTATTGGTTGCCGATCTGGATCTCCAGTTCGCGGAGGTCCTTGGGCCGGTCCGTGCGCCCGTAAGGACCGCGGAGGTAGTTCTCCTCGATGGCCACGATCTCGCCGATCTGGCCGTCGTGCACGCGATCGATGGTCTCGCGGATGGGCGCGCTGAACCGGCTCTGGAGGCCGGACAAGAGGCCCAGATTCTTCTTCCTGGCGATTTCGGCGGCTTCGAGCAGGACCTTGACGCCCCCGGGGTCGATCCCGTGCGGTTTCTCCACGAAAACGTGCCTGCCGGCCTCCACGGCGGCCTTGGCATACAGCGGATGGAACTTGGCCGCGCAGGCGATCAGCACGTAGTCGGCCGACTCGATGACCTCCCGATAGCCGTCCAGCCCGCAGAAGCAGTGGTCATCGTCGACCTGGACCTGCTCGGGCTTCGCCTTGCCCAGCACGTCGCGCTTGGCCTTGACGCGATCGAGGAACGGATCGGCCATGGCGACCAGCCGTGTCGCCGGGTCGGCGGTCATGGCGTCGATCGCCGCGCCCGTACAGCGTCCGCCGCAGCCGATCATGCCAATCCGGATCACATCGCTGCCGGCAGCATGGGCCAGCCGGGCGATGCCCAAGGCAGGCACAGCCGCCGCGGCCGCCGCCGAGCGCCGGAGGAATTCACGCCGGGACTGCGAACTGACACGAATCAGATTCGAGCTCATCGGATCGTCTCCTTGCACGTGTGTGGTCCATCGGACCTCATCGGAATTGGCAGCCTGGTCTTCGCCCAAGCCTGGTTTTCGTGTGGAGGAATTTCCGTTCCCTTTCGTAATCCTGCAATCGCCCTCCGCAAACGGGACCTGCCGCGATTTTCTTGGCAGCGTTGCGTTGCGGCTGCGCCGGCAACCTGCCGACAATTCTGCCACAGTCGGTGCTCTCCAGCCATGCCTCGCCCTGGCCTCCTGATTCCCGCCCTGTCGCTGAAGTGCCCCAAGTGGGGGGAAAGCATGTCAATTGCCGAAAGCTTGCGGCAATCGCAACGCGGACTAAGATGAAGTCGGCCAGGCCTTCTCGCGGGGGGGCGTTCCCATATCCCCGGCCGCCGCCTGGGAAAACCGGGAGACTCATCATGTCTCGCCAGAGTCTTTTCGTGCCGCGCGCCGGCTGGGTATCGAGCATCGCGGCCCTGCTGCTGGGCGTTTGTCTGGAGAACGCGGCAGGGGCTGAACCGGCAGCGCCTACCGAAGCGGTCAAGGGCACCGCCGTGGACGATTCGCAGCGGCGCGCCGTTCTCGCTCCCGCGGTCGACGAGGCGATCCGACAGCGGATGCAGGACCGCGATTACGGCGAGGCGATTCAGGCCATCGAGGCGGCAATCGCCCGGGGCGCCGGGGCAACGGACTGCCTCTTTTATTTGAAGGGGAGGGCCCTGGCGCTTCAAGGCGAGTATGCCAAGGCGGCCGAAGTCTTCGCGTCGGTCAGCAAAGCGTTTCCCCAAAGCCCTTGGCAGCGCCGTGCCCGGTTCGAGGAAGCCGCGGCCGCCGTCGGTCAAGGCGACTATCGAGCGGCCGAACGGATCTATCGCGGCGAGGCGGAGGACCTGTTCGGAAGCGGTCGAAAGCAGCAGATTGCGGGCATCTACCTCGAGTTTGCCGACGCGGCGTTCCAGCCAAGCGATCCGCTGGGGGAACCGGACTACCGCAAGGCGCTGGAGTTCTATTCGGCGGCGCTCGGCGCGGGTTTGGGGGCGGCGAAGCGGCCCGAGGTCGAACTGCTGGCCGCCCGCTGCTGCCAGGAGCTGGGCGATGGCGCTGCGGCCATCGAGCGCTTCGCCCGATTCGCGGACGATCATCCCGGCCATGCCCTGCTGGTCGAAGCGCGGTTCCGCCTGGGCGAGTGCCAATTGTCATCCGGGAAGCGCGCGGAAGCTCGCCGGACGTGGGAAGACCTCCTCGCCGAATGCGGACAGTCGGACTCCCCGCGGATCGCCGAGGCCGCCTTCCGGCTGGCGGAAACCCGGGGGATTCCGGAGCCGGCAAACGCAGCCGAGCTGGACCTGGGCGTTGCGGCCCTGGAATCGTTTCTGGCGCGGTTTCCGGAACACCCCCTGGCCTCCAAGGCGCGGCTGTTGACTGCCAAGAGCGCTTTCCATCTACAGCGTTTCGCCGACGCCGCGGATCGGCTGCAAGGTCTTCTCGGCGACGAGCGACTGGCCCGCAGCGGCGAGCTGCCCGAAGCACTCGAACTGCTCGGCCGCAGCTACCAGGCGCAGTCGAGATTCGACGACGCGCTGGCCGTCTGGCGCCGGTTTCTCGTGGAGCATCCCGCCGACGAACGGTGGAGCGGGGTCCAGCAGGCGGTGATCG
>JAAYCB010000463.1 GCA_012744395.1 Pirellulaceae bacterium | reverse complement strand
GCGCGGCCGGGCTGGGCAGCTTGCCCGGCGGCGGCGCGGAGATTCTCGCCGACCGCGTCCGCAAGCTGCTCAGCCCCGCCAAGGTCTCGGCCGACCAATGGCTCGAGGTCTGCCGCTGCTGGCACCGTCTCGGCGGCCGCGGTTCGGCCACGATGATGTTCGGGCATGTCGAGACGCTCGCCGAACGGATCGAGCACCTCGAGCGCCTCCGCCGGCTCCAGGACGAGACGGGCGGCTTCACCGCCTTCATCTGCTGGACGTTCCAGCCGGGCAATACGCCCCTGGCGGGCCGTCCCAAGGCCGGCCCTTGGGAATACCTGAAAATGCTCGCCGTGGCGCGGCTCTATCTCGACAATTTCCCGAATTTGCAGGCGAGCTGGGTTACGCAGGGAATGGCGATCGGGCAGATGGCGCTGCGGTTCGGCGCCAACGACATGGGCAGCCTGATGATCGAGGAAAACGTCGTGGCTGCCGCCGGCACGCGATTCCGCGCCAGCGAGGAGGAAATCCGCCGCGCAATCACCTCGGCCGGCTACCAGCCGCGCCGGCGCGACGTCTTCTACAATCTGCCGCCGGAGGACTGTTGAGGAAACGTAAGGTAGGCTACGATAACGGCTTTGAATGGGTGTTGCCGTCCGCGGGGAGTATCCGCAACGTAGTGCGTAAAGACCTGTCGGCGCGTTGGCGCCCTGCGGGCGGGGATGACGATGATTCACGCGCGTGGACTGACGAAGCACTATCAGGACCTCCAGCGAGGCAAATTCGTCGCCATCGACGCGATCGACCTCGACGCCCGTCCCGGCCAGATTTACGGCCTGCTCGGCCCCAACGGCGCCGGGAAGACCACCACGCTGCGGATTCTCAGCACCGTGCTCCAGCCGACCGCCGGCACGGCCACTCTGAACGGCTACGATGTCGTCGCCCAGCCCTCGATGGTCCGCCGCCAGATCGGCTTCATGTCGGCCAACACCGCCGTCTACGACCGGATGACCGCCTGGGAGATGGTCGAATACTTCGGCCGGCTTCACGGCATGCCCGGCGATGAACTCGCCGAGCGGATGGAACGCCTCTTCGCCCGGCTCAAGATGAACGACATCCGCGACCGGCTCGGCGCGAAGATGTCGACCGGCATGAAGCAGAAGGTCTCGATCGCCCGGGCGATCGTCCACGATCCGCCGATCGTGATCTTCGACGAGGCCACCGCCGGGCTCGACGTGCTCGTCGCCCGGGCATTGCTCGAGACCGTCGCCGAATTGCGCGACCAGGGCAAGTGCGTCGTCTTCTCGACCCACATCATGCGCGAGGCCGAACGGCTCTGCGACCGGATTGCGATCATGCACCGCGGGCGGATTCTCGCCGAGGGGACGCTCGACCAGCTCCGCGGACAGCACGGCCAGATGGACCTCGAGGAGCTGTTCTACCAGTTGATTTCCCGCCGCGAAGAGCAGTACCTCCGCGAACAGGAATTGGCGGCCGGCGGGCCCCTGCCAGCGGGGAAGAATCGATGAGGTGGGCCAACGTCAAGCTGATTCTCGCCCGCGAACTCCGCGATCAGATGCGCGACCGGCGGACGATGTTCATGATCGCGGTGCTTCCGGTGTTGCTCTACCCGCTGCTGGGAATGAGCCTCTTCCAGATGGCCCAGTTCATGGAGGAGAAGCCGAGCCGCGTGCTGGTCACCGGTGTGGGCGGGCTGGTCGGCCGGGAGGACTTGCCGGCCCTGCTCGATCCGGGCGAACACGCGCGATTCGACGCGCGTCTGTTCCGCGAAGCGAATCAGAACCGCCTCTTGGAGGTGGCCGTGCTCAGCGAGGAGCCCGCCGCGCCGGGCGAGGCGCTCGCCGATCCGCGCCGCCAGGCCCGGTCGATGGTCGAGCAGGGCGCCTACGACGCGGCGCTGGTCGTCCCCCCGGAACTGCCCGACCGGCTCGCCGAGTATCGGCGGGCGATCGCGGCCGGCGAGGAGGCCGCGCGCCCCGAGGTCCACCCGGAGATCATCTACTCCACGGCGAACGAGAAGTCGCAGATCGCCTTCGGGCGGCTCTATCCGGTGATCGAGAGCTGGATCAAGGCCGTCGGAGAGATCAACCTCAAGGCGGCCGGCGTTCCGGCCCACGCCGCCCGGCCGGTCGCCGTCGGCACGGCGGACGTCGCCGGCCAGACCAGGTTCAAGGGCGCCGCCCTCTGGTCGAAGGCCCTGCCGGTCGTGCTCCTGCTCTGGGCGATGACCGGCGCGTTCTACCCGGCGATCGACCTCTGCGCCGGAGAGAAGGAGCGGGGCACCCTCGAGACCCTGCTCTCCAGTCCCGCCGAGCGGAGCGAAATCGTCCTCGGCAAGCTGCTCACGGTGATGCTCTTCAGCATGGGCACGGCGGCGCTGAACCTGGTGAGCATGGGATTGACCGGCTGGCTGCTGCTCTCCAGAATGCCCCAGTTCGCGTCGCCCCCGCCGCAGGCCATTCTCTGGCTCGGCCTGGCGCTGGTGCCGGTCGCCGCGCTCTACGGCGCCCTCTGCCTTGCCCTGGCCGCGTTCGCCAAGAGCACCAAGGAGGGGCAATATTACCTGATGCCCCTGCTGCTGATCACGATGCCCCTGGTGATCATGCCGATGACCCCCAACGCCGAGCTCGACCTGGGCAACAGCCTCGTTCCCGTCACCGGAATCGTCCTGCTCCTGCGGAAGCTGCTCGAAGGAGCCTATTGGGAAGCCCTTCGCTACCTGCCGGTCGTGGCCCTCGTCACGCTGGGATGCTGCGCGCTGGCGATTCGCTGGGCCGTCGAGCAGTTCAACTCCGAGGCGGTCCTGTTCCGTGAAAGCGAACGCCTCGACCTGCGGCTCTGGCTCCGCCAGGTGTTTCGCGATCGGCGGCCCACGCCGACGGCCTCGGCGGCGGTGGTCTGCGGCGTGTCGATCCTGATGCTCCGGTTCGTCATGAACATCGCGCCGACCCGGCCGCTGGAGACGTTCCGCGACTTCGCCGTCCTCGCGCTGATCACCCAGTTGGCGGTGATCCTCGCGCCGCTGCTGATCTTGACCTTCAGCCTCACGACCAACCCGGCCCGGACGCTCCTGCTGCGGGGCCCGCGGCCGCTGACGATTCCCGCCGCGGTGCTGCTGGCGCTGGTCCTCCATCCGGCGGTCCGCGCGCTCCAGGTGGCGGTGATGCAGCAGCTCTATCCTCCCAACGAGGAGATGATCCAGCTGCTCGTCCAGATGCAGGAGCTGTTCAATGCCGCCCCGCTCTGGGCGGCGCTCGGCATCGTCGCCGCGGTTCCGGCAATCTGCGAGGAGCTGGCGTTCCGCGGGTTCATCCTCTCCGGTTTTCGCCACCTCGGACGCAAGTGGCGGGCGATCATCTTCAGCGCGATCTTCTTCGGGCTGAGCCACGCGATCCTCCAGCAGTCGATCATCGCCACGGCTGTGGGAATCGTCATCGGTTATCTCGCCGTGCAAACCGGCAGCATCTGGCCGGGGGTCCTGTTTCACTTCGTGCACAATTCGCTCGGCGTGCTCACCTCGCGCCCGGAGCTGATCCAGCAGTTTCCGGCGCTGGCCAGATACCTCGGCGCTGCGGGCGAGAACGGGCCCCTCTACCAGTGGCCCTCCGTGCTCGTGTGCAGCTTCGCGGCAATCGGACTTCTGGCGTGGTTTTCGCTTCTGCCGGTGGCCAAGTCGGACGAAGAGCTCCAACGCGAAGAGATCGCCAGGATCAGGGACGCCGGCCCCGGACCGGATTAGCAATGGTTGTTCACGGTCTGAAGGCACGCTGGGTTTTTCCAGTCGCGGGCGAGCCGCTCCGCGACGGCGTCGTCTGGATCGAAGGCGACCGGATCGCCGCGATCGGAGAGGGCGGGCGGGCCGCCGGCGCGCGCGACCTGGGCGACGTGGCCATCCTCCCCGGCCTGGTCAACGCCCACGCGCACCTCGAACTGGGCGGTTTCTCGCAGCCAATCGGCCGGCCCGGCATCCCGTTCGTCGAGTGGCTTCGCGGCGTCACCGCGTCGCGGCGTTCGGGCCGTTACGATGCGGTCGCGGCGGTTCGCCGGGGATTGGCCGAGAGCAGCGCGGCGGGCGTTGCCGCGCTCGCCGAGATCGCCCAACCCGGCTGGCCCGAGCAGCTTTTCCGCCAGGCCGCCGACCGCTCTTCAGCCGCGGCTCGAATCGACGCGACCGTGTTCCTGGAACTGATTGGCCCGACGGCCGAGCGGGCGGCCGAGGCCCTGCGGCTGGCCGCGCGGCACATCGACCAAGGACAACGAGCCGGCGCCTGGCGCCCGGCCCTGAGTCCCCACGCGCCGTATAGCGCTGGTGCGGAGCTGGTGGAACGTGCGTGCCGGCTTTCGGCCGAGCGGCACTTCCCCGTGGCAATGCACCTGGCCGAGTCGCGCGAAGAGCTGCAATTGCTGGAAACCGGCCGAGGGCCCTTGCGCGCGTTTCTTGAAAGCCTCGGCGCGTGGGCGGACCGCGCCGATCGCCGCCGGCGTCCGCGGGACTACCTGGAAATGCTGGCGGCGGCCGACCGGGCGCTGGTCGTGCATGGCAATTACCTCGCTCGGGACGAAATCGCATTCCTGGCCAGCCGGCGCGAAACGATGACCGTCGTCTACTGCCCGCGGACGCATGCCTGGTTCCAGCACACGGCCTACCCCCTCGAGGCGCTGCTTGCCGCGGGCGTTAGCGTGGCGCTGGGAACCGACTCGCGGGCGTCCTCTCCGAACCTGAATCTCCTGGAAGACGTCCGCTGCGCGATCCAGCGCCATCCAAGCGTGCCCAAGCCGAAGATTCTGGAACTTGCCACGCTCGGCGGCGCCCGGGCACTCGGGCTCGAGGCGGAGTTGGGCACGCTCGAGTCCGGCAAGCGGGCCGCCCTGGCGATCGTCCCGCTGGGTCGGGCTCCATTTCAGTAAGAGCGAGTGGAACCCGGCACGAGGGGACTTGCCGTCCGAGCGCTCGACCGGCGATGATGTACCCATGGTTGCTTGCGTTTGAATCCCGCCAACTCCGCCTCTGAAGGTGCGCAACAGGTGTTCTCGAATCAGGCAACCCCAATTCGCCAAGAAGCCAGGAGTTTTCAACGGCCCACTCCGATTCCGCCCATGCCATGCCTGTTGATCCACGACCGCCGCTTTCTCGACCACGATCCCGGCCGAGGGCATCCGGAATGTCCCCAGCGGCTTGCGGCCGTGCTTGAGGGGCTGCGGTCGGCGGGGCTCGCCGGCCGGCTGCGGCCGATCGCGTTCCGCCAGGCCGCCGCCGACGAGCTCGCCCTGGTCCACGAGCCGGCCTACGTGGACCTTGTGCGGCTGATGTGCGACGAAGGGTTCACCTCGATCGGCTCGGACGACACGCGGCTTTGCGCCCAGAGCTACGATGTGGCGGCGCTGGCGGCCGGTGGAGCAATCGCGGCCTGCGACGCCGTCATGGCCGGGACGGCGCGGCGGGCGTTCTGCGCCGTCCGGCCCCCGGGCCACCATGCCCAGGCCGATCGAGCGATGGGCTTCTGCCTGTTCAACAACGCGGCGATTGCCGCCGCGCACCTCCGCCGCCGACACGGGCTTGAGCGCGTGGCGATTGTCGATTTCGACGCGCACCACGGCAACGGCACCCAGAGTGTTTTTGAGTCTTGCGCAAGCGTCTTCTATATCAGCATCCACGAGCGGCCCGGTTCGATCGACTTTCCCGGCAGCGGCCAGGCCGACGAGGTTGGCACGGGACCCGGTCGCGGCTCCACGCTCAACGTGCCCCTGAGCCGCGGCGCCGGCGACGCCGAATACCGAGCGGCGATCGAGCGGGAAATCCTCCCGGCGCTCCGCGGCTTCCGCCCGGAGATGCTGCTGCTGAGCGCCGGCTTCGACGCTTTGGCGGCTGACGCGATCTCGCACCTTGCGCTGGAGCCGGAGTCGTTCGGCTGGATCACCGAGCAGCT
>JAAYCB010000462.1 GCA_012744395.1 Pirellulaceae bacterium | reverse complement strand
TGTACCGCTCCGAGCTTCCCTCGGCGCCGTACTTGCCCAGAACGAAGTGCCGGCCGCCAAGAATCGCTTTGGCTTTCCATCCAATCGGGGCGAGAGGATTTGAACCTCCGACTTCCTGCTCCCAAAGCAGGCGCGCTGCCAGACTGCGCCACGCCCCGCACCTTCGGCGCCGATCCGGAGGGTCGGCCGGCCGAGCCTTCATCCTAGCCGGTTCCGTCCGGGTTGGCAATCGCTTTTACGCCGGGGAGACGGGGTGCGGCGCCCCGCGCGGGCCGCGCGGTTCACAGGGCCGCCAGGAGGTGATTGAGGATGTCGCGGACGGAGATCACGCCCACGATCCGCCCCTCCGCGCCGAGCACCGGCAAGTGGCGGTAGCCGCCGAGGTCCATCTTGTGCAGCGCGAAGGCCACCCGATCCTTCGTCCCCACCGTCTCCACCGGTGAAGTCATGAACGCCGAAACCGGCCGGTCGGCCAATCCCGCCGCGTCTTCGTTCAACCGGCAAAGGGCGTCGCGCTCCGTGAAGATGCCGACCACCTGGCGATTCTCCAGAATCACGGCCGAACCGATCGAGCGCGCCACCATCTGCCGCAGCACCTCGCCCACCGGAGCGGCGCCCGAGACCACGAAAGGTTCGCGCGGCACTAGGGCCTCGATCCGGTCCTTCATCACGCAGCGCTCCAGCCGCGTCGCCGGGCGGGGCTTCGAAAGCGGCGACAACGGCTGGCTGCACTTCTCGCACTCGTCGGCGCCGTCGATGTTCTCAAATCCGCAATCAGGACAAGTGATCATCGGGGGGGGGCGGGGGGAAGGGTTCGGGGTTCAGGGTCCAGTTTTCGCTTCCCAACTGGTTCCCAAGCTGGAGCTTGGGAACCAGGCAGAGGTTCAAGGTTCGGCTTGGCCCACGGTCCAGGTCTCGCCGCTGGAGAGGAGTCTGTCCAGATCGCCCGCACCCTGCGCTTCCACGGCCTCGTCGATCTGGCGGTTGAGCAGTTCGTCGTACTTGGGCCGGTCGACGGCGCGGAAGACCCCGATCGGCTCGGGGAAGTCGGGGTAGTGCATGCGGCTGAGGAAATAGGCCAGGCTCGGCTCCTTGGCGGCTTCGTCGTGGACGAGCAGATCGCCTTCGCTGACGCCCTCGCCAAGCGTGACCACCTCCGGCTCCATGCCCACCAGGCGGATGCCCTTCTGGCGATCCTTGCCGAAGATCATCGGCTTGCCGTGCTCGAGTTCGAGGATCGCATCGCTCTTCAGCTTGCGGTCGGTGGCGTAGTCGAACGCCCCGTCGTTGAAGACGACGCAGTTCTGGTAGACCTCGATGAACGACGTGCCGCGATGGTCGGCCGCCCGCTCCAGGCACATCCCCAAGTGTTTCGTGTTGACATCCACGGTCCGGGCGACAAATGTCGCCTCGCAGCCGACGGCCACCGAGAGGATGTTCAGCGGATTGTCGATCGACCCCATCGGGCTGCTCTTGGTGACCTTGGCCAGCGGCGAGGTCGGCGAATACTGCCCCTTGGTCAGTCCATAGATCCGGTTGTTGAACAGCACGATGTTGATGTCCAGATTCCGCCGGATCGCATGGATCAGGTGGTTCCCGCCGATCGACAGCCCGTCGCCGTCGCCGGTGATCACCCAGACGAACAGTTCGGGCCGCATGATCTTCAGCCCGGTGGCAATCGCCGGGGCGCGCCCGTGAATCGAGTGGATCCCGTAGGTGTTCATGTAATAGGGGAAGCGGCTGGAACAACCGATCCCCGAGACGAAGACGATGTTCTCGCGCGGCACGCCCAGCGCGGCCATCGTCTTCTTCATCTGCGCCAGGATCGCGTAGTCGCCACAGCCCGGACACCAGCGGACCTCCTGGTTGCTGGCGTAATCGCCGGCGCTGAGCTTGAGCTGGTCGATCGCCGAATCGGTTGTCATCGTGAAGGGTTCGGGGTACGGGGTTCGGGGTTCAGTCTTCACTTCCCACCTCGTTCCCACGCTGGAGCTTGGGAACCGGAGTGGCACTGCTTGGGAACCGGCGCGGGATGCGCGCCGGGCGGGGCGTTGCCCTTCGGCATTCCGTCGTTCTCTCGAGATTCTTCATTCGACCTTCGGCATTCTCCCGCGGCCTTTGACGTTCTGTTGATCCAATTCAAGTCGCATCGCGCTGGCGATTTCGGCCACGGCGAAGGGGCGGCCGGTGATCTTGTTCAGGCCGGCGGCGTCGACGAGGAAACGCGCCCTGACGAGGGTGCGAAGCTGGCCGGAATTCAATTCCGCCACGAGCACCCGGCGGTAGCGTTTGACAAGCTCGCCGAGATTGGCGGGGAACGGGTTGAGGTGGCGGAGGTGGGCGTGGGCGACCGAGGCGCCCTCCTTCCAGAGTTGGCGAACGGCCGTGGCCGCCGCGCCGTAGGTTCCGCCCCAGGTGAGGAGCAGGAGTGCGCCGGATTGCGGCCCCTCGACCGCTTGGGGGGGGATGTCGCGGGCGATGCCGGCGATCTTGCTGCCCCGCAGCTTGACCATCCGCTCGTGGTTGGCCGGGTCGTAGCTGACCGCGCCGGTCGGGTCTTGGGTCTCCAGCCCGCCGATCCGGTGCATCAATCCCGGGGTGCCGGGAATCGCCCACGGCCGCGAGAGCCGCTCGTCTCGGGCATAGGGCAAGAAGGGCTCCCCGTCGGATGGACCGGGATGCGTCACCTCGATCTTCGGCAATTCGTCGAGCTTGGGGATTCTCCAGGGTTCCGAACCGTTGGCCACGTGAGCATCGGAGAGGATGACGACGGGGGTCATGTAACCGGTGGCGATCCGCCAGGCTTCCAAGGCTACGTCGAAGCAGTCGGCGGGGCTCCGCGCGGCGAGGACCGGCAGGGGGCATTCGCCGTGCCGCCCGTACAGGGTCTGAAACAGGTCGGCCTGCTCGGTCTTGGTCGGCAGGCCGGTGCTCGGCCCGGCGCGCTGGACATTGATCACGAGCATCGGCAGCTCGGTCATCACCGCCAGGCCGATCGCCTCGGACTTCAGGGAGACGCCGGGACCGCTCGTGCCGGTTACGCCCATCGCGCCGCCGAAGGCCGCGCCGATGACCGAGGTGACCGCGGCGATCTCGTCCTCGGCCTGGAAGGTGCGGGCGCCGAAATTCTTCCGCCGGGCCAGTTCGTGGAGGATGTCGCTGGCGGGGGTGATCGGGTAGGTGCCGTAGAACAGGGGGCAGCCGCTCCGTTCGGCCGCCGCCATCAAGCCCCAGGCCAGCGCCAGGTTGCCGGTGATGTTGCGGTACCTGCCCGGGGGCAGGTCGGCCGGCCCGACGGCGAACCGCCGGGCAATCGCCTCGGTGGTGATGCCATAGTTGTAGCCGGCGCGGAGGGCGGTCCGGTTGGCCTCGGCGATCGCCGGCCGCCGGCCGAATTTCTCCAGGATGAACCGCTCGGTCGGCTCCAGCGAGCGGTCGTAGAGCCAGAAGACGAGCCCCATGGCGAAAAAGTTGCGGCAGCGGTCGGCCTCCTTGGTCGAAAGCCCGGACGACTTGACCGCCTCCCGCGTCAGCCGGGTCATGCCGACCCGGTGGAGCTGGTAGGCAGCGAGGCTGCCGTCCTCGAGCGGGTTCTGCTGGTAGCCGGCCAGTTCCAGGTCGCGCTTGCCGAATCCGTCCTCGTTGGCGATGAGGATGCCGTGGGGCACGAGGTCCTGGAGGTTCGTGGCCAGGGCGGCGGCATTCATGGCGACCAGGGCGTCGACCTGGTCGCCGGGCGTGAAGATCTTGTCGGCGGCGAAGTGGATTTGGAAGCCGCTGACGCCCGCCTTGGTGCCCCTCGGGGCGCGGATTTCGGCCGGATAGTCGGGAAAGGTCGCCACGTCGTTGCCGGCCAGCGCCGAGGTGTTGGTCAGTTGCGTGCCCGCCAGTTGCATCCCGTCGCCGGAATCGCCACAGAATCGCACCGTGGCGGCTTGCAGGTCAACAACCGGTTTCACCCCGTCGGCCGCCGTCATTGTCTTCGCCCGGATCTCGTACATAAGGGACTGGACACTGTCATGAAGTCTTCAAAATCCACCGCGCCACAAGAAACACACCGCTCCTCCGCCGCGCTGCGGCGGCGCTGGCGGCCGCACCCGCCCGACGGCCGATCTCGGCGATCGCCTTCGGGTCAACCGCTAGGGCCCCTCCCTCTCTCCCGTCGGCGGACCGGCGACCGGCGGCAAGTTGTAGACGGCTTGCGGGAAATGCTGGACAAGCAAGTGAACGATCCCCTCCACGTCGATCTCCCCGATCGGCCGATTCTCCGCATCGACAAGGGGCAAGCGCCGATATCCATTCTCGGCCATCCGCTCGACGGCCGCGCCCACGGAATCGGACAAGTTGGCGGTCAATGGGTCCGGTGTCATCTCGCGCTCGACGGCAACATCCAGATCGGGCCGGCCGGCGAGGAGCCGGAGGATGTCTCGCTCGGTGAGGATGCCCACGAGCCGGCCCTGGCGGCAGACCAGGACCGATCCGCGGCGACGCTCTTTGAGAAGCCGCAGAACCTCGCGGACCGAGGCTTCCGGCGCAACGGCAAGGGGCGGCCGGATGTCCACTTGCCCGATCGACTCGCCATTCAGGTTCAGCGCGCTTGACATGACAGCAGCCCGCCGCTTGAAACACAGACACTTGTCGCCGCCGGGAAATCCTTCAACCACGCGCGGCCAGATCCGCAGCACGCAGCTTGCGTCGATCTTGTAGAAATGTATCCGCCTGCGCTGGATTTGGGAATTGCCCGGCTGCCGCAGCGGCCATCGGTCGGCCACCCCCTAAGGGGGACACTTTGGCGAGTCCAGCAGTGCCGGGCGTGTTTCGACGGCCAACCGCGCGCAGCCGGGCGCGCGAACACGGCCCCGTGCCCGGCCGCCGACAACGATCGCGCGGACACGGCACGCCCGGCACGGCAGCGGCCCAAGTCCGCCCCGCCGGGACGCATCGTTGGCACGGCTCGGAAGGAAGGGAACCGGTTGGAGCCAGGCAGGAGAATCGCCTGGGCAAAGACCGCGGAATGTGCTGCACGGACCAGTTGGACCCATCAGGGGGGCGGTCGAAAGGTTGTTCGAGCCCCTCTGCTCGGTCGGTCGAAAACAGCGGTGGAGGCCCAGACAAAACGCCAATCAAGGTACGCACGATGTCGACCGAGGCGATTCCGATCGTGATCTTCCTCGCATTCATCAGCGTCTGCCTGCTCGCCGGCACGATTTCGGTTCGCCAAAACCGTTGATCCGCATCGGGCAGAGTGGGGTCCAACGCGGGCCATTTCTCTTTGCATGGCGAATTGCCGTCACACGCTCCGTCGGGGCGGCGTGGGCGTTGTCACGGTGGGAGCGGTGGCCGCCGGAAAGCACCACGGAACGCTTGCGGGCTGCTCGCGGTGGGGCGGCGCTGCCGTTTTGGCCGTTTGGAATCGTCCGCTTCCCGGCGGTCCCATCGGCCTTTCCAGTGGGTTCGGGCTGGCCCGCTTGATGCACCACCCTACGGGGCCACGGTTTTCAGATCGAAATCGAATCGCTCCGAGTCGTTTTCGACCTTTGCTTCGAGCTCCGACCGGTCGTTGTACCTGGCGGGAATCTGTTCCGGCCCGCCTCGGCCGAGACCGTTTGCATCGGTGTGCAGCTTCCCGTTTGAGCAAGGTTCAAGGTCCGGCGTTTCCATGCCGGAATCAGAATCCCGAAACGATTTCTCCCCCGTCGCGTGAGCCCAGGCCGAGATAGATCGCCGGGTCGATCGTATCGGCGAGGAAGCGGACGTTTCCGTCGCCGATGAGGAACTGTGCCCCGCCGGCATGGTAGCTGCCGAAGGAGAGTTCCATCAGGCACCCATGCGTGCCCGGATGTCTCAAGTAGGCGTTGATCGGCGCGAGCGTCGTGCCAACGAATTCCGAGAACTCGGTGCCCCCGCTCCCGCTGCCGCAGTGGTAGGGATCGGCTTGCGGCGAGCCGATGTACCAGAAGTCCATTCCCTGGCCATCTTTGACGAACTCGGGATCCGTATACGATTCGCCGACAAGGATCGTGTTCGACGTTCCGTCGCGGACATCGTCGAGGCGGGTGCGGCTACAGCCGTAGAAGATGCCGTTCTGCCGGAGGTCCTCCAACGACCGGCTGCCCGGAATCACGAGCGTGCTTGCGTTGTCGGAGCTGGCCTCCGAGCCGGCGTTGCCGCGATAGCTTGCGGGCACCCGCCGGGCGATGCCGTTGTAGTCGAAGTGCTCGGCGATGGGCATCGTCGGGCAGCGGAACATCGGGATCACGGTCTCGCAGGCCGCCTGGTTGGCCGACCCGCTGCTCCAGTTGCCCGGACCGTCCTCCTGGAAATGGATCGTGTCGTAGATCGTACCCAACTCGGCAAAGGGGAGGATAGGCAGCGTCCACCCGCTCCCCCGATCGTCCCACCCGAACGGAAACCTCCTGAACGCGTCGTGGTAGCTGTGAAGGGCCAGGCCGATCTGCCGGAGGTTGTTGGCGCACGTCGCGCGCCGCGCCGCCTCGCGTGCGGCTTGGACCGCGGGGAGCAGCAGGGCGATGAGGATTCCGACAATCGCGATCACCACCAGCAGCTCGACCAGGGTGAATCCGCGCGGCAACGCGCGGCGGCAGGAGTTCACCATCTTGATTCTCCCACAAGGCGAAAGGATGCCCCATAGCCCACGGCAGGCCGCCCGAGCGACTTCGGCCAGGCAACCGCCGGCGGAGCGTCTCCGCTCCAGGAGAATACACAATAGGGCACAGGGTGCAAGTGTTTTGTGCTACGCGTTTCTTTTTTTCACCGATACGCTGCAACAATTCCGACAGGTGAAATTGACGAAAACCGCGAAACCTTCATCTGTCGTGCTGCCGCAGGTAGGGTGGTCCAGAGCGAGCCATCGCCGTCGGGCATCCGCAGTCGAACGCGCCTTCCGGAGCCGAAGCGGTCGATTTGGCCGAACGACCAGCGGCGGGCCACCGGGGTCATACTGGTAGAACGGAATTCGCTCCGTCTTCAGCGGCCGCCACCGCGGATTGTGCCATGAGCCGCGCGGCTGCTTGGCGGTCGCGCCCCGTCGCAACCCGACGCGTCAGCGAGGCCAATCCGGGGGTAGCCGTCCACGCTTACGCGT
>JAAYCB010000461.1 GCA_012744395.1 Pirellulaceae bacterium | reverse complement strand
GTTTCCGGGGTAATCCGAGGTAGACCACGCATTGCCGATGATCTGCTGAACCGGGGTGTGGCGCAGCCTGGATAGCGCGTCTGACTGGGGGTCAGAAGGTCGCTGGTTCAAATCCAGTCACCCCGACTAAAACGCAAAGCCTTCCGTAGCAATGAGTTACGGAAGGCTTTTGGTCGTCATAAAGAGCTATATTTACACCTTCCTTTCGGGTCTCGGGCTACCAGGGGGGGCTACCGTTGTGGTCAATCACAAACGAGACCCCCGCCCGCTTTCGCCAGTGGTACCGTTTGTCCACGATTGGCCGGGCATTTATCAAGGTCCGCATTTTCAATCCGCACGCGTTCTTACCTTTCTTCCACGTCAAACCGCGCGGTCACGGTGTGGCCTGTGGCGATGTGGGTGGCGCCGAGCTGCCAAGTGCCGGTGGGATCATTCAGAGCGGGGGTGAACGAGAAGGATACTTTTGCTTTCCGGCTGAGCAGGTTGCGCGAGTAGTGCTTGACCAGATGACCGGCCGGGTTGAGCAGCTCGACACGCACGCAATGCAGGCCGGCTGGTCTGTCTTCGCCGGTCTCAATCGTGATGTCGAACGGGGCCGTCGCGCCGACCGCAACCTTGGACACCCCAGGTTCCACCGTCACCGTCTTCACTTCGTAGGGGAGCAGCGCGAAAATCTTCGGATCGCCCGGCAACAATTCGGTTTGGATCGTTTCCGCATGGCCGAGCGCCTTCCCTGCCCGAACGTCGTAAAGCCAGGCCGACTCGGGCAGGAGGATGGTCACGTCCTGCGGCTCGACGCCTGCGGCACGGTGGTCTCGCATGATCGAGACATAACGGACCTTGTCGTTCTCGCCGTCGGTGAAGCGGACGACTTCGCAGGCGTCGACGTCGTCCCCATCGGCCGTGATGCGAACGCGCGGCCGGATGCCGACAAGATCCAGCAGGCGTGCGGCGAGCTGGCGGATCGCTCGGGTGTCGCCCCCGGCATGCAGGCTTTCATATCGTTCGATGGCCGTGTTGAGCACGACGGTCCACCCCCTGCCTGCCCGATGGACCAGCACGGCAGGCGCGGTTCCGGCCACGGCCCACGGCCTGGCCCCGGCCGGCTCAATGTTGCTGGCAAACGCCGGCATTGGCAACTCGGCCTGAAGTCCTCCGGTATCGATGCGGATCGGCTCCTCGCCGGCCTTCTCGGGCAAGCCGCTTGGCGCGACGCCGAACAACCCGTCCAGCAGGCCGGACTCGACAAGCCGGCAATGGTCGTCGAGGATGCCGGGCGCGGTGTCGGCAATCACCAGGCCGCCGGATTCAACGAATTCCCGGATGGCTTCGGCTTCGGCCGGGCTAACTGCCGTCGAGGCGGGCATCAGCAGGGCCTTATACTTGCCAAGTTGGCCCTGCTCGATCTGCTCATAGGAGAGCATGTCGAATTGCAGGCCCAGGTCCTCGACCAGGCGGGCGAAACCCAACTGGGCACGCGAATGGCTCCGTCCGGTGAGTGTCCCGGCGTGG
>JAAYCB010000460.1 GCA_012744395.1 Pirellulaceae bacterium | reverse complement strand
GGCGGACTCGGCGGGCGTTTCTTCTCGCTGCGCCGCAGCGGAGTCACCGGCAACGGCAACGGAGCGAACGACTCGCCGCCGGTGCGGCTCTGCGGCCTGGCCTGCGGCGGCGGACCGCAGTCGATCGGCCCCGAATTCTCCTCCTGGCCGAACACGAACGACGCGCCCGGCGTCGCCGTGGACGTCGCGCAGAGAAACCCCACCTTCTGTAGAAAGGCCCGCCGCGAAAGGGAACACGTCGCTCGCTTGGCCATCTCACACGACTCCTGGCCCGTGGGACCGCTGAGGTACGCTATAGACTCTCGGCCTGCCCACAACGAACAATCGCCAGGTTCCATACCCGGTTCGCGCTAACTCCTGCCTCATCTGGATTCAAAGCGCCGCCCTCTACCATTTAACCCGCGAATGAGTGGAAAACGGTAGGCCAAAAAACAAAAAGGACTGCTCAAAGTCAGAGAGCGAGAAAGCTGGGCAGGTCTTGGCTCGCCAGAAGCCGCCTGACTTCAAGACGGAAACCCCTCTCTTGAATGGGTTAATATGGCCTATTACAGGGACTACACCGCCAGAATCGCAGGATCACCGTGTTGGCCGAAAAGGCCTCCGCCGCCGGGCCAAGGGCTCATGCTGACCGCGCGGTCTCAGCGGTGCAGCGGGGTCTCGGCGGCGGCGATTTCGCGCAGCTTGTAGCGTTGAATCTTGCCGGTCGCCGTTTTCGGAAGCTCCTCGACGAAGACCACCGCACGCGGATATTTGTGCGGGGCCGTCGTCTTCTTGACGAACGCCTGGATTGCCGTTTCCAGTTCCAAGGAGGGCTTGAAACCCTCCTTGAGGACTACGTAAGCACAGGGCTTGATCAGGCCGTCCTTGTCGGCCACGCCGATCACGCCGCTCTCGAGCACGGCCGGGTGCTTCAGCAGCGTGGCCTCGACGTCCGCCGGCCAGACGGCCTGGCCGCTGACCTTGATCATGTCGTCGGTCCGCCCGGCGTACCAATAGAACCCATCTTCGTCGACGAGAAACTTGTCATGCGTGTTGATCCACTCGCCCCGGAACGTCTCTTTGGTCTGCTCGTGCTTGTTCCAGTAGCCGGCGGCGATGCTGTCGCCCTTGATCAGCAGGGTGCCGACGGTCCGTTGCGGCACCTCGTTGCCGTTGTCATCGACGATCTTCGCCTCATAGCCGGGCACGATCTGGCCGGTGCTGCCGGCGCGCGCTCGACCGGGCCGGTTCGAAATGAAGATGTGCAGAATCTCGGTGGAACCGATGCCGTCGAGGATTTCCACGCCAAAACGCTCCAGCCATTTCTCGAACAAGTGGCTGGGCAACGGCTCCCCCGCCGAGACGCACATCCGCACCCGGCCGAGGCTGGTGCGGCCGGTCGTTTCCGCCAGGTGGAGCATCGCCGCATAGCTGGTCGGCACACCGTAGAAGACCGTCGGCCGGTAGCGGTCAATCACGCCGAAGACGGCCTCCGGCGTCGGCCGACCGGGAAACAGAACGGTCGTGCCCCCGAGCCGGAGGGGGAAGTAGAGACCGTTGCCCAAGCCGTAGGCGAAGAACAGCCGGGCAACAGAAAATGAAAGGTCGTCTTCGCGGAGGCCGATCGTCTTCTCCGCGTAGAGGTCGGCCTCGACGATCATGTCGTGATGGAGGTGGATCGCACCCTTGGGAAAGCCCGTCGTCCCCGAACTGTAGAGCCAGAAGGCCATGTCATCCTTGCTCGTGTCGACCGCCGCGAGCCTCGGCTCGGCGGCGGCTAGCGCTGTCTCCAGGCAGTTCGCGCCGGCGGACGAAGCTCCCGCCACAAGCACGTGTTCCAGGTACGGCAGGCCGCCGCGGATCTGGTCGATCTTCGGCTGCAATCCAGCGTGGACGACAAGCACCCGGGCGCGGCTGTCGTTGAGCAGATAGGCGTAATCCGGCGACGTCAGCATCGTGTTCATCGGCACCGCCACCGCGCCGATCTTGATGCTCCCGTAGAAGGCGTAGACCCAGTCGGGCGAGTCGGGCAGGAGGATCGCCACGCGCTCTTCGATGCGAACGCCGAGCTGCCGGAGCAGATTGCCCATCCGATTGACATTCTCGTGGAGCCGGTCGTAGCTGACCTGCTCGTCCCCGTAGAGGATGGCCGCCCTTTGCGCGCGCCCCAGGTCGAGATGGCAATCGACGAACAACTCCGCCGCGTTAAGCCGCTCGGGAAGATACAACTCCGTCATCGGCACCCCCCACTGAAAGGCCTTGAAGAACCGGAATCGGCAAGCCTCGCGTCCGTGTCAAACGGGCGGAATCGCCTGACGGCGCCCGCGGGAATTGGCGTCCAGAGTAGTCCGTGTCACCGGGCTTGTCCAGTTGTCTCCAGGAGGTTTCGCCGCGTTTTGGCCGGGCGTGACCCACCCTGTCCCGCTGTCCAGACCCCGGGGCGAGTCCGAGCGGGCCGTGCGGTACCCCGAAAGAATCCGGCCATGATACAATGACCTCGGCAGGGAAAGCCGTTCTCAACCCTCTGCGGAGGGGTATGGCGGCTGAATCGTTCGCCTGGGAGGCCCATCAATATGAGCATGATCGCCCGTCTTTCATTAGACCAATACGACCGGATGATCGAGCATGGTGTATTCGACCGGCAGCCCCGGCAGCGCTTGGAGTTCATCCGCGGGGAGATTCGCGAAATGACGCCGATCGGACCCCAGCATGAGGAAGTGGTCGACCGCCTGACCAGTTGGAGCGCCCGCGTTCTGCCGGAGGACGGAATCCGGCTTCGCGTGCAGAACTCCATCGGCATTCCCGAACTGGAAAGTGCGCCCGAACCGGACGTTGCCTGGATGATCCAGCGTGATTATTCCCACCAGCGGCCCTCGCCGAGGGATGTGCTGCTGATTGTCGAGGTTGCCGCCTCGAGCCTCGCCTATGACACGGGGGAGAAGGCCGGCCTCTATGCTGCCGCGGAGATTGGCGACTATTGGGTGATCGACTTGGAGAACTGCTGGGTGGAAGTGCGGCGAGATCCGGCGGCGGGCCGCTACCGCTCGATGCGGACCTATTCCGGCGATGACGAGGTCCGCCCGCTGGCTTGGCCCGAGGCGGTGTTCCGCCCGGCGAAGCGGTTCGGCGGCGGCACGGACTAGTCGACCAAGGTTGCGTAAACAGCACCCGATCGAGTATTGTTTCTTCCGGGGTCGGCTGCCGGCCATCCGCCCCGCGATTGTCCGAGAGGTACCGGTGGAACGAGGTGATCCAATGGGTTGGGGCGGCACTGCAAGGAGTGGTTCCAAGCCGCGCTGGAGACGGGCTCGCCGCGGGGTCTTGCCCGCCTGGGCGCTGGCCATCGCCACCGCATGGGGCGCGGCCGCGGCCGAGGAAAACGCGGCATATCTCAGCGACCGCGCGGCCGGCATCCACCTCGAACATCAGCAGGCATGGGGCGATTTCGGGTTCGACACCGCCGCCGCGCCGAGGGGCGCCGCCGGCTCGCCGCTCCAGATCGGCCAGAAGAGGTACGCAAAAGGCCTCGGTCACCACGCCAATGGCGAGATCGTGGTTGACCTGGCCGGCCAGTTCACGCACTTCCGCTCCTCGGTCGGCGTTCAGTGGCAGGGGGGCAATCGAGGCAGCGTGGTGTTTCGCGTCTCCGTGGATGGCGAAGTGCGATTCGAGACAGGGCCGATGTCGGACAGCGATCCGCCGCGGGAAGTCGGCGTGCCGGTGGCCGGTGCGAGACAGATTCGCCTGACGTCCGCGGACGGGGGCGACGGCATCGGCTGCGACATGGCCAACTGGGCGGAAGCCCGGCTGACCCGCGACCCGCGCGTTCCCGTTTTCGGGACCAGCGTGTTTGCCCTTGACGGCAAGACGCTTTTTCCGTCGTGCCCCGCTGCCGGCGGCTTTTCGCTGATCGCCGCGGCCGAGGGCCCGCAGGCGGCCCTGGCGGCGCCGGCCGGAATGCTCACCGCCAGCCTCCAGAAGGGTGAATCGGTCCGCTGGACGATCCCCGTCGCGGATTGCGCCCAGCCTCTGCGGGTCATGGCCGAGGTGAGCGTCCGCGGCCAGTCCGGGGTCGAGGTGGAGATTTCGCTCGGCGGCGCCCGCCAGTCCAGGACGCTCTCTCCCGGCGAGGAGGCCACGCTAGCGACCGAGCCGGTCGCCTCGGGCGCCGGGTCCGAGATCGTTCTCGCCGCGCGGGGAGGCGGAAAGGAGGCCGCGGTCCGCTTGCATCGCCTCCGCTATGCGGCCGGCGGCCGCGAAGTGCCTCTGCCGATTTTTCTGCCTCCGCTGGCCGAGGTGATCCCGCCTCCCGTCTTGCCGCCGCTCCGCCCGGCGATCGAGCAGGCGCTGATCGAGTGGGACTGGCGGATGCAGGACGGCATCGGCACCGATCGCCAGCGGCGGACCTGGGGCGCGGCGGTCGGCGAAGTCTTCGAGCGCGGCGACCGGCTGATCGAGCACCTTGGCGGGACCGGCGCGGCGCTGGGCGAACTTCCCCAATCCTGGGAGGCGGCGCGGCGCCGCTATGACGCGATCCGCCGAGCGGCCGACGCCGGCGATGCGGCCTGGGAGGCGGTCTGGCGCGACGTGCACGCGCTCCGCCGCCGAATCGCGCTGGCCAACCCGCTGGCCGCGACCGGCCCGCTGCTGTTTGTCAAAGGGGTGCCCAGCGCGTTCAGCCATCAACTCACGCAGTACCGCGGCTGGCGGGCGCGGCCGGGCGGCGGCGTGTATGTCCTCGAAGCGCCGGGCAGGTCGATGCGCTGCCGCCGCCTGGAAACGCTCCCCGCGGGCAGCTACATGCACGCCGACGTCTCTTGGGATGGCCGGCGGGTGTTGTTCTCCTTCTGCCGGACCGACCCGGAGGCCACGGACTGGACGGCCAACGAGAGCCAGTACTACCACCTCTTCGAGGTCGCCGACGACGGTTCCGCTCCGCGGCAGCTGACCGACGGCCCCTTTGATGATTTCGCTCCGCGATACCTGCCGGACGGCAAGATTCTGTTCATCTCGACCAGGCGGGGCGGGTTCCACCGCTGCGGGCGGGGGCCCTGCCCGGTCTACACGATGGCAACGGCCGAGGCCGACGGCTCGAACGTCCGCGTGATCTCGTTCCACGAGACCCACGAGTGGGACCCGGCCGTGCTCAACGACGGGCGGGTGATCTACACCCGCTGGGATTATGTCGACCGCCATGCCGTGCATTATCAGCATCTCTGGTCGGCGCGGCCCGACGGCAGCGACGTCCGCGCCTACTACGGCAACAACACGCTCAATCCGGTCGGGGTCTGGGAAGCCCGCCCGATCCCCGGCTCGAACCGCGTGATCGCCACGGCGGCGGCCCACCACGCGATGACCGCCGGATCGATCATCCTGCTCGATGTGACCAAGGGCGTCGACGGCCTCGAGCCGATCACCCGGCTGACGCCCGATGTCCTGTTTCCCGAGAGCGAATTCGCGGTGCAGCACTGGCACGCCACGGCGGGCGTGCCGGTCCCTCCCGAGGTGCCGATCGAGGAGCAGCGCTGGCCGGGGCACAGCTACCGCGCGCCCTACCCGCTCTCGGAGGATTTCTTCCTCGCCGCTTACAGTTTCGATCCGCTCATCGGCGAACCGCACGCCAACCGCGCGAACATGTTCGGCCTCTACCTTGTCGATCGTTTCGGCAACAAGGAGTTGCTCTACCGCGACCCGAGCATTTGCAGCCTCTGGGCGATGCCCTTGCGGCCCCGGCGGCGGCCGCCGCCGCTGCCGTCGCTGTGCGCCGCGGAACGGCCGGGCGAAGGAACGTTTTTTCTCCACAACGTCCATGAAAGTTGGCCGCGAATATCCGAGCAGCAGGGGGCCGTCAAGAGTCTGCGGATCGTGCAAGTCCTTCCCAAGACCACCCCCCATGCGAACACGCCCAAGGTCGGGCTGGCCAACGCCTCGCCCGGCAAACAGGTGCTCGGGACGGTGCCCGTCGAGGCCGACGGCTCGGCATTCTTCCGCGCGCCGGCGGGCATTCCCCTGGCATTCCAGGCGCTGGACGAGCGGGGGATGGCGATCCAGACGATGCGCAGCCTGACGTACCTCCAGCCCGGCGAGCAGGCCGGTTGCGTCGGCTGCCACGAGCATCGGGCGACAACTCCGCCGCCCGGCCAGACAGCGCTCGCCCTCGGCCGGCCGCCGTCGGCAATCGCGCCCGGACCGGACGGGTCGAAGCCGCTCTCCTACGCGCTCCTCGTGCAGCCGGTTCTGGACCGGCAGTGCGTCGAGTGCCACCGCCCCGGCAGGGCCGCCGGCGGGATCGACCTGACGGGAACCCCCGCCGGCCCGTTCACCCAATCCTACAACGCGCTTGCGCCGTTGGTCCCGTTCTCCGAATGGAAAGGCACACCCCAGGCAAATCTGGAGCCGATGACTCCGCCGAACCGGTTCGGGGCCCGCGGCAGCCGCCTGATGCGGCTTCTGGTCGAGGGGCACGAGGGGGTCGCCCTCACGAAGGAGGATTTCGATCGCCTCGCCACGTGGATGGACGCGAATGCCCTCTTCTACGGCACGTTCGATCCGGCCGGCCAGGCGCGCCAGCGGAGCGGCCAGCGGATCGCCGGCCCCGCGCTGGAATGAGGCCGCCAGCGCCGGCCTTCGTCCCGGTTTCCATCCCCCCGCTGCCAGGTCTTCCCCCTCGTTCCCACTTTTAACCTCGTTCCCACTTCAAACCTCGTTTCCAAGCTCCTGCTTGGGAACGCGATGATCTCCGACACCAAAATCTATGGATCGCGCAACACGTCTGGGCGAGGGCGGCATCGGGTCGCTCTTGCTGAAATTCTCAACACCCGCGATCGTCGGGATGATCGCCCAGGCGCTCTACAACGTCGTGGATCGAATCTTCGTCGGCCAGGGGATCGGACCGCAGGGGATTGCGGGTGTGACGGTGGCATTCCCCTTCATGATGGTCATGATGGCCTTCGGCATGCTGGTCGGGTTTGGAGCGGCCTCGCTGATCTCGATCCGGCTGGGGCAAAAACGCCGCGCGGAGGCCGAACAAGCCCTGGGCAACGGCCTGGTCCTGCTCGCCGGCATCGGGGTCGCGATCACCGTTGTCGGCCTGCTCTTTCTCGATCCCGGCCTGAGGCTGTTCGGCGCCAGCCCGGCGGTCCTCCCCTATGCCCGCCAGTACCTCCAGGTGATCCTCCTGGGAGCCGTCTTCCAGACGGTCGGCTTCGGGCTGAACGCCGTCATCCGCGGCGAGGGCAATCCTCGAATCGCGATGGCCACGATGCTGATCGGCGCCGTGCTCAACACGATTCTCGATCCGATCCTGATTTTCGGATTCGGCTGGGCAATGCGTGGGGCGGCCCTGGCGACCGTCTTGTCGCAAGCCGTCTCGGCCACCTGGGTATTGAGTTACTTCCTCCGCGGCAGGAGCCTGCTGAGGCTCAGGGCGTGCCACCTGCGGCTGCGGGCGGCCGTCTGCCTCCCGATCGTGGCGATGGGCTCGCCCCAGTTCACCATGCACATCGCCGCCAGCGTGATCAACGGCATCCTCAATAACCAGCTGTACGCCTACGGCGGCGACCTGGCGATCTCCGCGATGGGCGTCGTCTACGCCGTGATGATGCTTGTGATCATGCCGATCTTCGGGATCAACCAGGGGGCCCAGCCGATTATCGGCTACAACTACGGCGCCGGGAACTACGACCGCGTGAAGAAGACACTCCAGGCGGCGGCCGCCGTCGCCACGCTGATCTGCATGTCGGGTTTCCTCGCCGTGATGCTCTATCCCACCAAGGTCATCGCCCTGTTCAGCCGCGACGACCCCGCGCTGGTCGAGTTGGGCGCCCGGGCGATCTGCATCTGCCTGGCGATGCTGCCGATCGTCGGCTTTCAGATCGTCGGTGCCAGTTATTTTCAGGCCGTCGGCAAGCCGAAGCACGCCATGTTCCTGGGACTTTCGCGGCAGGTCCTGTTGTTGATTCCGGCGGTTCTGATTCTGCCCCGCCTGTTCGGCCTGGACGGCCTCTGGGCCGCCCTGCCGGCCGCCGACCTGGGCTCTTCCGTTTTGACCGGCATTTGGCTGTTTGCCGAACTCCGCCACCTCCACCGGCGCCACGGCGAGACGATCGCCGCGCGGAACCTGCTCGGAATCGAAGCCGGGCATCCCCTGCAAGACTCGGCCGTGCAGGGCTGAGATTCAAGCCCGCAGAGAGCAGGCCCGTGCCGCCGTGTCCGCGGCGGCATAGCCGCCAGCGGGGATTGACGGAAGCGCGGCAATCGGTATCCTGAATGCTTTGGCCGAAGGGATGCAGCCAGCAGGTTCCGTCACGAGTCAGGTTTTGGGGACGCAATTCTGACTCTTCGCCCTGAAAGCCTCTTCTTCAAGCCATGCTCATCATCCCACGCGGCAGGGAAGAATCGATCGTCATCGGCGACAGCGTCGTCGTCACCGTGGAAGAAATCGGCGGGGCGGAAGTCCGCCTGAGAATCGAGCATCCGGAGGCCGCCTCGGTCCGTCCGGGCGAGGCCCTCGTGGCGGCCGAGTGGGAGTCTTCGCTGTAGCCGCCGTCCGCCCCCCTCTTGCTGGATTGTCCGCCGCCCGCCGAATCGTTAAATCCCTCGCAACCGGATCGAAATCTGGCCGATCTCGCGTCCAGCAGCGGTTCCGCTCCGCGCTCCCGTCTGGCTTTTGTGTAGACTAGGATGTTGAGCAGCGCGAGGCCGGATGCCCGCGCAGTCAACCGTTCAGGGACTTCACGGGCAGGGCGGCTCCGGAAGACAAGACGCGGTGGTAACGCCATGCTGGTTCTTTCTCGAAAAATGAACGAGAGCATCGTCATCAACGACAATGTGATCGTCACCGTCGTCGAGATCCGTGGCGATAAGATTCGCCTGGGCATCGAGGCCCCCAGGGACGTGACCGTCCACCGGCGCGAAGTCTACGACGCGATCAAGCGGGCCGAAGCCGATCGCCAGGAGACCAAGGAGTCGGACGGCTGACGGTTTTCATTCAGCGCCAATCGCCCGCAGCGCGACCCTCGCGGAGAACCGGCGCAGCGGCTTGATCGCCGCGGCCGCCAGAACGATTCCGGACAGGATCGCGATCCAAGCGGGGATGAGTTCGCCGGCGGCGTTGATCTGCCCGGAGAGCTCGAGATTCATCCCTCCAAGCAGCCGATCCACGGCCAGCCCGATCCCGATTGCGCTGCCCAACAGGCCGAGCAGATACGCAGCCGTCACGCGCACGCCCAGTTGTTTTCCAACGACCGCCGCCGACGCGAGATTCGTCGCCGGGCCGGTGAGCAGAAACACGAGCACCGTGCCCGGGCTCATTCCGGCCACCAGCATCGACGCGGCGAGCGGCGTTGAGGCGGTGGCACAGATGTACATGGGAATGCCGATCGCCGCAAGCGCCAGCATCGGCAGCAGCCCCGAACCGAACCCGGCCATCGCGCCCGGCGGCACGACGGTCTCCAGAGCCGCCGCCAGCAGGAGGCCCCCAAACAACCAGGGAGCGATGTCGTCCAGCAAGTCCACGGCGGCTCGGCTGGCCGCGCTCCAACGAGCCGGCGGCTCGCTGCCCGACTCCCGATCGCAATCGATTTGGTCGCGGCAGGCACGGCCGCCCGCGGAGCAGCCCGCCTCCCCATCCGCCGCCGGCTGCCGCCTTGCGCCGGGAAGACACTCGACAAGCAAGCCCGTCGCGACCGCGCTGGCGATTGCCGCGGCCGGGCGGAGAATCGTCATCACCGGCCCGAGCAGGACATACGACAGCGCGATCGAATCGGCGCCGTTTTCAGGGGTCGCGACAAGAAACGAGACCGTCGCCCCCTTCGACGCCCCGGAGCGGTGAAGCTGCATCGCCGCCGGCAGGACACTGCACGAACAGAGCGGCAGCGGAGTGCCGATCAGGGCCGCCTTGAGCACCGGCCCGATCCCCCGGCCGCCAAGCCACCGCTTGAGGGAATTGGTGGGCAGGAATACCTTCAGCAGCCCCGCCAAAACCAGGCCCGCCAACAGCCAAGGCGCAACCTCCAGGCAGATCGCCAGCGCACGGTCGAGAAAGGTCAGGATGTAGGTCAACAAAAACGCTCTCTTGGTCTTTCCGGCGGATCGCGCTAAGATGTTCTTATCGCAGGATGGTCCGCAAGCTCTGCTGGCATTATATGCAGGAGAGCGGCTTTTTCGCTCCAGGCCGGGCCGTTTCCTGCAAGAGCGAGCAGCCCGATCCCGATCGACCGAACCCGCCACCCCGCCTGTGCACCTCTTCCCCATGAACCGGATCACGCAGATTGTCGGCCTGGTGCTTCTGCTCGGCTTGTGTTTTGCCGCCGCGGCGGCTGGCGGGGCCGCCACCTATCCCCAGCTCCAAGGTTGGTATGCCGGGTTGGCCAGGCCGCCGTGGACACCGCCCGGCTGGCTCTTCGGCCCGGTCTGGGCCGCGCTCTACACGGCCATGGCGGTGGCCGCCTGGCTGGTCTGGCGGCAGGCCGGGCTGGCCGCCGCGCGATGGCCCCTGGGACTGTTCGCCGTTCAGCTTGGGCTCAACGTCGCCTGGTCGTGGTTGTTCTTCGGGCTGCGCAGTCCGGGACTCGGCCTGATCGAGATTCTTCTTCTCTGGATCGCCATTGCCGCCACCCTGGCGTCTTTCTGGCGGCGAACCACGGCGGCCGGACTGCTCCTTGCGCCCTACCTGGCCTGGGTGACGTTCGCCGCGGTCCTCAACGCTGCGATCTGGCGGTTGAACGCGTGAAGGATCGCCGGAGCTGGATGCGGAAGCGGTCGATCCCAGCCCCGGCGGCGGGTCAATGCTCCTTCTTGATCGCTTCCACAATCGCAACGCGGATTTCCTGGGCGAAACTGCTGCCCAGCCGCTTCGGGTCGTGCTCGTTGAGCCCCTCCCACGCGAACGCGGCATCGACGCCCTGCTGAATCGCCTGCCGCAGCTTCTGGCTCTCGGCGATTGCCAGGGCGATGTCGTCAACCTCCCGAAGATCACCAATCACACTATCCAGCCAATGCGGGGGTCTCATCGGATGTCTCCTGAGAAAGGGATGGTTGTGGGTAAGCTTCGACGAATCAATCGCTGCCGTGAGGTGGGTTTGCCACCCCGCCTCCGACAGGATGCAGTCCTCCCTTACAATACACAGAGCGAATTCCGTTTTACCAAGCTGTCGCAGCCAACGGAATCGATTCCGTTTTTTGCCGCGCCAGAATCGCCCTTTGCCAGCCCTTGGCCGGATCAAGAACCACGCATGCGAGTCACCATCCTCCACCAGGCCGTCGGCCCAGACGCCGCCGAGGACGAACAAGACGTGCTCATCCAGGCGGCCTCCGTCGCCCAGTCGCTGCGGCGGCTCGGCCACGCCGTCGAGGTCGTCTCGGCGACGCTCGATCTTGACCGGCTCAAGCGCGCGCTTGCCGCCGCCCGGCCCGACTGTGTGTTTTCCCTCGTCGAATCGCTCGGCGGCACCGACTCGCTGGCGCACCTGGCGGTGTTTCTGCTCGAGTCGATGAAGCTCCCCTACACCGGCGCGCCGGCCGCGGCCCTTGTGCTCAGCAACAACAAGCTGCGAGCCAAGCGCTGGATGGCGGCGGCCGGGTTGCCGACCCCGCCCTGGCACGAGCCGAGCGCAACGGCCGCGCCGCTCGGCGGCGCCAGTCCAGCCGGCCGCCCGCAGTTTCCCGGAAGCTTCATCATCAAGCCGCTGGAGGAACATGCATCGCAGGGGATGACCGACGAGGCGGTCGCCGCCGCCGCCGGCCAGGAGCAGCTCAGCCAGTTGATCGATCGCCGTTCGGCGCTCCTCGGGCACCGCTGCTTTGCCGAACAGTTCATCGACGGCCGCGAATTCAACCTGGCGGTCCTCGGCTCGCCGGCCGGACCGCGAGTCCTCCCGCCCGCCGAAATCGACTTCCGTGCCTTCCCCCCGGGCAAGCCGCGGATCGTCAACTACCAGGCCAAGTGGTCGTCCGGTTCGTTCGAGTATGAGAACACACCGCGGGTGTTTGTCCGGCCAGACGCCGGCGAGGATGCCGGCCTCGCCGGCAGGCTCGTCGACCTGGCCCTCCGCTGCTGGGTCGCCTTCGAGCTCCGCGGCTATGCGCGTGTGGACTTCCGCGTCGATCGCGGAGGTGCTCCATGGATTCTGGAGGTCAACGCCAATCCTTGCCTGGCCCCCGACGCCGGTTTTGCCGCCGCGCTGGCGGAAGCGGGGATCTCCTTCGACCAGGCCGTTCAGTCGATCCTCGATGACGCATTGCCGTAAACCGCCCCGCAGGGCCGCCCCCTCCTGCCGCGGCGCACCGGCCGCACCCCCACCCCGTCACCCCCCTCCATTGCGTCACCCCCCAATGAACACCTCCGCAGACATCGCCATGCGACACCGTATTGAACCCGAGGACCGCGATCGCGTCCGCCAGATTGTCGAGTCGACCGCCATGTTCCGCCCCGACGAGGTCGGCGTGGCCGTTGAGTTGGTCGACGAGCGGCTCGCCAAGGGCGAGGCCTCCGGCTATCATTTCGCCTTCGCCGAACGGGCTGGCGAGGTTGCCGGCTATGCCTGCTTCGGCCCGATCGCCTGCACGATCGCAAGCTTCGACCTGTATTGGATCGCCGTTGCGCCGGACTTGCAGGGGCGGGGGCTGGGACGGCGGCTGGTCGAGGAGGCCGAGCGGCAAATCCGCGCGCTCGGCGGCCAGCGCGTCTACATCGACACTTCCGGCCGTCCCCAGTACGAGCCCACCCGCCGCTTCTACGAACGCTGCGGCTACGCGGTCCAGGCGGTCTTGCCCGAATTCTACGCCCCGGGCGACGATCGTGTGATCTTCTTCAAGAGGCTCGGCTGAGGGGGAGAGGGTTCAGGGTTCAGTCTGTAGGCAACTTGCCATCGTCCATGTCTATATGTAGACCCGTATGCCAGATCTTGAAGTGTGGACGGAAGCCATAGGAGCGTGAGCATTCCGGCTCGGCATCGTCGTACTCTGTAAACTGGTTGTTGTTCTTCGTCTTGGCCATGGCCAGAATGGATTCCAGAGTATGCTCGAACCAGTCCATCTGGAGCAGCGCCGCCCAGTCTTCCTCATCTTCTGAGGCCGAAAGTTCCTTGACGGTTCTACTTCCTGCTCGATGCCAGTGGCGACTGGGCCTGGAGCGGCGGCGTGTCCAGCGGCGTCGGCGAGGCCAGCGGGAAGAAGTCGGGCAGGGCCCCCTACGCGCGGACCGACAACGCCACCTACGCAGCGAGCGGCACGCGCGGCGAAAGCGTCGACGAGAAGACTCTCCTACTCCTACACGATCCCGGATGGCGGCCTCAAGCAGCGCCGCGCGACGAACGGCAGAACCCGGCGCGGGGCGGGCTCACCCGCTGTTGTAGGTTTGCAGCTTGCCGGAGGTCGCCTCGCGGGTGAACTTGTAGAAGTGCCAGCTTGTCACGCAGCGGTTCATGAACTGGGCGAAGCCGATGATCCCGCGGCCGCGCCCCAGGCAGTGCGCGACGTAGTATTTCAGGTAAATTCTCCCCACGCTGACCAGCGAGCCGTCGCGCACGAGGGCCCAGAAAAGCGACCAGAAGAGGATCAGCCCGTAGGCCAAGGTCGGCAGGCGCTTGCCCTCGCCCGCCTTGCGGCAGATCGCGGCGCGGCGCTGGAGAAACTCCGGAAACTGCTGAATCTTGAAATACCGCTCCAGAAACGCCTCCGGAGCATACAGCCGCTGGACGAGATTCCAGTAGCCCGCGCGGAGCTCCGCGCGGCTCATCTGCTTGGGAACGAAGTTGCAGTTGGGATCGTCCTCGACCAGCCGGCCCTCCCGCTTGAGCCGTTCGTAAAGCGGCGTCTTGGGAATCGCCTGGAGCATGCCGACCATCGCCAACGTGATCCCGTTGTCCTGGATGAAGCGGAACTGGTCCTCGAAGATCTGTTGGTCGTCGCTGTCGAAGCCGACGATGAACCCGGCGTTCACGTCGAGCCCCGCATTCTGGATCCGCGCCAGCTTGGCGTCCAGCGAGTCGCCGCGCGTGTTCTGGAACTTCTTGGTTTCCTTGAGCGATTCCAGGCGCGGCGTCTCGATCCCGATGAACACGCTGCGGAAGTTGGCCCGGTACATCAACTCCATGATTTCCGGCGCGTCGGCCAGGTCGATGCTGGCCTCGGTCGTCAGCCGCAGCGGGTAGCCGTGCCGCTCCATCCAGGGGACGATTTCTTCGAGCAGGGCCTTGGCCTTCTTGCGATTGCCGATGAAGTTGTCGTCGACGATGAACGCCGAGTGGAACCCGGCCCGCCGCATGTCGTCGAGCTCGGCCAGAAACTGCTCCGGCGGCTTGGTCCGCGGCTTGCGCCCGTAGATCACGATGATGTCGCAGAACTCGCATTCGAACGGGCAGCCGCGCGAATACTGGAGCGCCCCGGAGGCGTAGCGATCGGCCTTGAGCAGGTCGTATCGCGGGCGGGGGGCCGTGGCCATGTCGGTCGGCTTCGACTGCTGGTAGCGGTTCCGGGTGGGCCGGCCGCGGGCGAAGTCCTCCAGAAACTCCGGCCAGGTCGTCTCGGCCTCGCCGATGAACATCACATCGCAGAGGCCCTCGAAAAACTCTTCCTCGACGGAAACCAAGGGGCCGCCAACGACCGTGAAGACGCCGAGCTTGCGGAGCCGGAGAAGAATCTCGAGAATCCGCTGCTTCTGCACGTTCATCCCGGTCAGGCCGACCAGGTCGTAGGAGCTGAGCGAATCCCAGTCGATCGGTTCGACGTTCTCGTCGATCAGGTCCACGCGGTGATCGCCGCAAAGCCCCGCCAGGGTGGGCAGCGAGCCGGAGATCATCGTGCTTCGCTTGTTGCCCGGATAGAGGGGGAGGGCATACTCGAAACCCCAATAGGAGGGCTCAAAGCGGGGGTTGATCAGGCAAATCGAAAGAGTCCGCGCCGGCTTGCCCGCAGTCGTGTCGGCACACAGCGACGGTTCGATCATCGTCATCGTGAGAATCCCGTCCTAGGCTCACCGACACGACAAAAGAACCGATTTGGGACTCCTGGGTCGGGATCAGGCCAGCATACCTGATCGGGGCCGATTCCCGAAGGGCAACTTTCCGAACCCGCACCCTTGGCGATGGCCGCTTGCACCCAGCCTGGCGAGGGGAAGACCTTAACCGTCACCAGCCCCTGCTGTTTGCAGTTTTGCCGCGAGTCGGGAGAATAAACGGTCGGGACCCAGCCGGGATGACCTGCTGTTGCCCTTGCCGCTGGAGCGTTTGTTGCGACGGCCGCCGGCGCGCGGTACGATGCCCTCGATGCCAACAGTGGATTGGCCGCCACGGTGTAAGGAGGGCAAATCATGACAGCCCGGTGTGCTTTTCGGATCAGCTTCTGTTTGGGGCTCCTGCTCGCCGCCTTCTCGGGCCTTCGCGCCGCGGAGTTCCGCGCGGCCGTGGCCACGGTGGACATCACGCCGGAGACGCCGCAGATGCTCCGCGGTTACGGCCCGCGGATGTCTTCCCAGGTGCACGACCGGATTTATCACCGCGTCGTCGCGCTCGACGACGGCACGACTTCGTTCTTCCTCGTCTCCTCCGACCTCTGCTCCCTCTCGCCCGCGTTCTGCGACCGCGTCACGGGCGATCTGGCCAGGGAGCTAGGCCTGCCACCGGAGAACATCTGGTGGTCGATCACCCACACGCACTCCTCGCCCTACGTCGGCCCGCCGGGCATTCCCGGGGCGCTGATGCCCAACCGGTTCCAGTTTCCCCTGGATGAGGCCTACACCGCACGGGTGGAACAGTCCCTTGCCGAGGGCGTCCGGCAAGCCCGGCAGAATCTGCGACCCGCCCGGCTTGGTGCCGGCTGGGGGGAGGCGGAAGCGAACGTCAACCGCCGCGCGCGCGACGCCAGCGGGCGCGTGCGGCTGGGCTCGAATCCGGCCGGGCCGGTGGATCGGCGGATCGGCCTGATCCGCCTCGAGAAGGCCGGCGGCGCGCCCCTCGCCCTGATCGCCAACTATCCCATGCACGGCACCGTGCTGGGCGGCGGCAGCACGCTCATCAGCGGCGATGGGCCCGGCATCGTCGCCGCATACGTCGAACAGAAGATCGGCGCGCCGATGCTTTACGTCAACGGCGCCGCCGGCAACATCGCCCCGGTTTACAGCACCCGCCCCGAGGCCGAAGCCGATCTGCTCAGCCGCTTCGAAGTCCTCCTGGGCGATCCGATCCTGGACGCCAACCGGCGGCTGGCCGCCACCACCGCGGAGGTGAAGCTCCGCGCCAGCCGGCTGATCCTCGAGACGCCCAAACGCCCGGACTTGAACTGGCCGGACGAACTGAAGGATTACCTGCGAGTCTCCGGCGACGGCAAGGAGACCCTGCTTGTGCCGCTGCGCTTCCTGCGGATCAATGACGAGATCGTCATCTGGAGCGCGCCGCTGGAACTGTTCTGCGAGATCTCCAACGAGATTCGCGCAAGTTCCCCCTTCTCGCATACGTTCTACGCCGGCTACACCAACGGTACCTTCGCCTACCTGCCCACCGAGGAAGAGTTCCGTGCCGGCGGTTACGAACCGGCCACCTCTCCGTTTACCGCCGCCGCCGCGGGCCATCTGATCGCGGCCGTCAACCGCCATCTCCGCGAGCTGCACGCCGCCCAGTGATCTGCGGCGGCGAGTGCAGGGCCCAGGAAGCCCAGCCACACGATCCACAGCACCGGCTCGGCCCCTCCCCGAATCCCGCCGGCTTGCCCGGCGGATCGTTCATCGCAGAATCCCGCCGGCTTGCCCGGCGGATCGTTCAGCGCAGAATCCCGCCGGCTTGCCCGGCGGATCGTTCGGCTTCCAACTACAGTTGAAGTCCTTCCCGGGTGCGGGCAATCCACCGCGACCGCCAAGTGCAGGAGCCTGTTTGCGCCGCGATCTGCTCTCGCGGCGCCGCGCGATCTTGAACTGGTTGATCAGCCAGGCCGCAGCGGCCTACAATAGCCGGCACCGGTTTGACGGTCCCCGCTGCGACTTCTGTCCGGCCGAACCGCCAGCGGCGATGGGCGCTCTTTTCGTTACACAGTCGCACACAGACAATCTTGGCGTCAGGAAATTTCAAGGAGTATTGCGGTGAAAGTGAGAAACTCGACTCTGACCCGGCGTGCGTTTCTCGCCGCGTCCGCCCGAGTTGGCGGCGTGCTGGCGGCTCCCCTGTTCATTCCCGGATCAACGCTCGGCAAGGATGGGGCCGTGGCCGCGAGCGAACGGATCACGGCCGGCGGCATCGGAATCAACGGCCGCGGCACCTATGTCCTCGGCGCGCTGTTGGCGCTGCCGGACACGAAGTTCCTGGCCGTCTGCGATGTCCGGGCCGATCGCCGCAAGGCGGTCAAGGAGATGGTCGACGCCAAGTACGGCAACCAGGATTGCACGACCTACCGCGACCTCCGCGAACTGCTCGCGCGGAAGGACATCGATGCCGTGCTGATTGCCACGGGCGACCGCTGGCACACGCCGGCCTCGGTCATGGCGGCGAAAGCGGGCAAGGATGTCTATGTCGAGAAGCCCTGTTCGATGTCGATGGGCGAGAGCCGGATCCTGGCCGACGCGATGCGGCGCTACGGGCGCGTGTTTCAGGTCGGAACGCAGCGGCGAACCATCGAGAGTTTCAAGTTCGCGGTCGACCTGGCCCGCAGCGGAAAGCTGGGGAAGCTGAAGACCCTGCACGCCTCCCTGGCGTTTTACGGGGGCGGTCCCCATGGTGAGCACGTCCGCCACGACTGGCTTCCGGCCGAGCCCGAGCCGCCCCGGGAGACGTTCGACTGGGACCTCTGGTTGGGACCGGCGCCCTGGCGGCCCTACAACCGCGCGTATGGGGCCGGAACGATGGGATGGTTGAGCCATTTCGATTTCAACGCCGGCGGCGGGTGGTTGAACTGGGCCAGCCACACCGTCGATCTGTGCCAGTGGGCCAACCAGAGCGACGGCACGACGCCGATCGAGTTCGAGCCGGTCGGCCCGGAGCGAGGTTACGCGTCGAAGCACGTCGTCGAGGCCCGCTATGCCAACGGAGTGAAGCTGGTGATGCGCCCCTGCGACGACAAGGACTGGCTCCCCCTCGGGTCATGCCAGGTCCGATTCGAGGGCGAGGAAGGTTGGGTGGAGACGGGCGACAGCAACGAGGTGGCCCTCTATCCGGAATCGCTCCGCACGGAGCGAACGGTATTCGAAAAGGTGGGAACCTATCCGATTGCCCATCTCCGCAATTTCTTCGACTGCGTGAAATCCCGGGCCCAGCCGGTGACCAACGCCGATATCGCCCGCTCTTCGCATGTCGCCTCCCACGCGGCGGCGATTGCCTGGATGCTGGACCGCAAGGTGGTATTCGACCCCGCGAAGGAAGAGTTCGTCGGCGATCAAGAGGCCAATCGGATGCGGACGCGGGCGATGCGCGAGCCTTGGAAGATCATGTAGTCGCCGTTCGAACAGGCTTCCGCGCAATCGATCCCGGACAACAAAACAAAGAGGTGTGACGATGATAACCCGTTTCCAGCAAGTGTCTGTAATCGCTGCAATCGTGCTCCTGATGGCCGCGGCGCCGGCGATCTTGCCTGGCCAAGGCAGCCCGGCGAGGGCGGCCGAGGCCGCCAAGCTGATCGGCATCTTGCAGTCGGATGCCGAGGCGTTTGACAAGGCCAAGGCGTGCCAGCGGCTGGCGCTCGTCGGCGGCCGGGAAGCGGTGCCGGCGCTGGCCGCTCTGCTGGCCGACGAGAAGCTCGGCACGTATGCCCGGTTCGGCCTCGAGCCGATCCCCGACCCGAGCGTCGACGACGCCCTGCGGAGTGCCCTGGGGAGACTTCAGGGACAGCTCTTGGTTGGGGTGATCAACTCGATTGGCGTCCGCCGCGACGAGAAGGCGGTAGGCGCCCTGGCCAGGCTCGTCGACGATTCTGCGCCGGAGGTCGCTCCCAAGGCATTGGCGGCGCTCGGGCAGATCGCTTCCGCCGAAGCCACCGAGGCCCTGAAACGAGCCGTCGCCGGCGATTCCGCCGCGCTCCGCGCGGCGGCGGCCGACGCTTGCCTGCTGGCCGCCGAGCGGCTCGTGGCGGAGGGCAAGCGGGAGGAGGCCGCACGGCTCTGCGACGCCGCTCGCGCTGCGGACGTGCCCGGACATCTTCGCGCCGCCGCCACCCGCGCGTCGATCCTCGCGCGGCAGTCGGCCGGCGCGCCGCTGCTGCTGGAGCAGTTCCAGACCGACGACGCGGAGATGTTTGCGATGGCGCTGAGGACGAGCCGCGAGCTGCCCGGCGCTGAGGTGACGCAGGCACTCGTCGCCCACCTGGACCGCCTGCCGCCGGCGCGCCAGGCCCTGTTGATCGGCGCAATCGGCGACCGCCGCGACGCCGGCGCGGCGCCGGCGATCCGCAAGCGGGCCGCCGGCGGCCCCGCAGCGGTCCGATCGGCTGCGATCCACGCCCTCGGCGAATTGGGCGACGCGGCGGGCGCGGCGGTGCTCATTGAGGCGGCCGTCTCGGGCGATGCGCCGCTGGCCGATGCGGCGAAAGCGAGCCTGATGAAGCTCCGCGGCAGCGCGGCGGACGAGGCCGTCGTGGCGAAAATGGCAGACGCCGCGCCGGCCCAGCGCGCGGTTCTCTTGGACCTTGTCGGTCAGTTGGCGATTCCCTCCGCGACCCCCGCGGTCCTCAAAGCGGCCGACGATCCGGACGAGCAGGTGCGGCTGGCCGCGATCAAGGCCCTCGGGCGAGTCATCGGCTTGAAGGAGATCGAGGTTTTGACCGAGCGGCTTCGCGAGGCGAAGTCTCCGCCAGAGGAGGCCGCGGTCCGCGAGGCCCTCAAGGTGGCGTGCCTGAGGGTCCCTGATCCGGAGGCCTGCGTCGGAAAGCTCCTGGAATTCCTGCCGAATGCCCCGCTTGCGTCAAAATGCTTCGTGATGGAATTGCTGGCCGCGCTTGGCGGAACGCGCGCTTTGAAGGCCGTCTCGGCGGCGGCCGACGATCCTCGCGAGGACCTCCAAGACGCGGCAACCCGCGCGTTGGGCACGTGGACGACCCCCGACGCCGCGCCAGAGCTGCTCAGGCTGGCCAAGACGCTTCCCAGCGACAACCTCAAGACGCGCACCTTGCGCGGTTACATCCGCATTGCGCAGCAGATGGGCCTGCCGCCGCAGCAAAGGTTGGCCATGTGCAACGAGGCGTTTCAAGCGGCGCAGCGCGACGAGGAACGGCTGCTCGTCCTGGGCGTGCTCGGCCAGATTCCCGCGGCCGAGGCGATGTCTATGGTCGTCCCGCACCTGGGCAATCCCGCCCTCGCCGAAGGAGCGGCCGCTGCGGCCCTGGCGATTGGAGAAAAGATCGTCCGGGCCGAGCCTCGTGCGGTCGCCGATGCCATGCGGCAGGTGCTCAAGAGCGGCGTCGGCGGTGAACAGGCCGCCCGTGCCAAGAAACTGCTGCCGAAGGACTAATCGAGGGACAGCCCCGCCTGCCAGCCGCTGCGGATCGCGCCCTCCATCGTGGCTGGCCAGCCGGTGTCCGTCCAATCGCCCGCCAAGACGATGTTGGGGACGGCGATTCGCGGCGCGGGCCTGAACGAGTCGCTCTCCGGCGTGACCGAGAAGACGGCCTCGCGCTCCGTCACCACGCGGTGGTGGAGGAGCCGCGCTTGGCGGGCCGCGGGCCAGATCGATGCCAGCTCGTCGCAGACCCGCTCCACCAGCCGGCCGCGCGGCTGCGCGGCGAGCCGGTGCGATGCGCTGATCACGATTTGAATGTAATGGCCGCCGTGTGGAGTCGGCGACGGCTTTGCCAATGGGCGGAACATCCACTGGCTCGTCCGGCCGACGAGCACGGCGTGCGGCAGCGACGTAATCGCCCGATCGAACCAGAGGTGAACCGCGGTGATCGCCGCCGGCTCGAGGCGATCGGCCTTCCAGTCGGGGCTGAGCAGCGGCCTCTGCCGCGGCGAGAACAGCCGGCTGATCTGTCGCCAGGGCACGGCAACCACCAGCCCGCCGATCCGGCGGCGCTTTCCGCCGCTGAGGACGATCGCCCGGCACCGCCCCGCGCTGATCTCGATCGCGCGGGCGCGAGTCCCCAGGTGCACTTCGACCCCCAACTGCCGCAAGCGATCGTTCATCGGCCGATCGAAGATTTCACCGAGAGGGACTTTGGGCAGAAAGAGTTCGCATCCCCGGCGCGACCGCAAGAAGCCGTCGAGAACCACCTTGCGGGCCATCGCCAGCCCGGCCCGCTGGACCGTTTCGCCCAGCGCGCTGACCAGCAGCACGGACCAGAAGCGATCGATGGCGGCTTCGGACTGGCCCTCCGCACGGAGCCAACCGGCGATGGTCCGCGCGCCGCTCGGCCGGCCCGGCGCAAGCCGTCCAAGCCTCAACATTCCCCGCGCGATGCCCAGCCGGTCGCGCGGCCCCAGGTAGCGGAGCCGGGCAAGTCCGGGCACGAGATGCAGGGGCGCCGGCAGCCAAGGCCAGGGCTGGAAACGGCAGACCTCGCCCGCCGGACCGATGAAATTCAGGCGGCGATGCTTGGCAAACCGATCCTCGACGCCCGTCCGGCGGATGAATTCGAGGAGCCGCGTGCAGCAGCCCAGGCCGACGTGCATGCAGCGGTCGATCCGTTCTCCGGTCAAGGCATCGCGGAAGCTGCCGACTCGGCCGCCGAGGCACTGGTTCTGTTCGAACAGTTCGACCTTGTGCCCGCGTTCGGCAAGCGCCAGGGCCGCCGCCATGCCCGCCAGCCCGCCGCCGACGACGGCCAGCGGCCGCAACTGGTCGCTTGCGCGTGGTTCGCTCATCGCAGCCCGCCCCCTGCCGGCCCGGCGACCGCGCGGAACAGGATTGCCAGTTTTTCCACCGGGCCAAGCGCGACCCGCCGCGAGAGGACGCGGGCTGGATCGGCGCGGATCATCTCGAACAGGCGCTGGTAGACCTGGACCATCATCAGGAACATCCGGCGGCCCTCGGGCGCAAGCCGCGGGGCCAGGGGCAACGCCCTCGCGTACAACGCCTCGGTCCGTTCGATCTGGCGCTGCATCAATTGCAGGAACCGCTCGTCGGCCACGCCGGCGGCGAGGTCGGCTTCCGTGTAGCCGCAACGGGCGAGGTCCTCCTCGGGCAAGTAGACGCGGCCGCGCTGGGCGTCCTCCCTCAAGTCGCGGAGGATGTTGGTCATCTGAAACGCCAGGCCGCACGCCCGCGCCGGTTCCACCGGTTCCTCGCCGCAGAATCCCCAAATCCGGATGCAGGCCCGGCCGACCGCTCCGGCGACCAGATCGCAATACCCGGCGAGTTCCTCGAATGTCGCGTAGCGCCGGGGCTGGAGGTCCATCGCCACGCCGCCGATGACGTCGAACAGGTGCCGGTGCGGGATTTGGAACCGTTCCGCCGTGTCGGCCACGGCCACGAGGATTTTCTGGGCCGGGCCGGCCGGCCGGACGATCTTGCCGGCGATGGCCGCTTCCAGTCCACCGCGCCAATCCTGGAGGGCGGCGGCACGGTCTTTGACGCCCCTTGCGTCAGCCAGGTCGTCCGTATGCCGCATGAAGGCGTAAAGCGCTTCGATGGCCCGGCGGCGAGGTTGCCGGAGCAGGAAGAAGCAGGGATAGAAGCTCGATGCGGCCCGGCGGGCGACGCGGCGGCACTCGGTGTAGCTTGGAGGGAGGGGGGCCCTGGAGCAGGTCATTTCGCCTCCTTCCACCGCCCGAGGCGCAGCCGCCACCAGCACCCCAGGATCAGCCGCAGCTTCTCGCGCCGGCCGACCACGGGCCGGCGCTGGAGGACGTTGTAGTTGCAGCGGCGGATCTGCTTCAGGATCGCCAGCCCGCCGTGAACAAACAGGGCAACGGCAAGCCGCCAATCGCGCGGCACGAGGGCGACCAGGGGCAGACCTTCCCGCAGGCTGCGCTCCGCACGATCGGCCTGGAAGGCCACCAGTTGCCGCAACGACTCGCTACAGCGGCCGGCTGCCAGGACCGGCTCGTCCACGCCAAACGCCCGGCAGTCCTCCAGCGGCAGGTAGAGCCGGCCCTTTTTCCAGTCGCGGGACACGTCCTGGCAGAAATTCGCCAGTTGCAGGCCGGTGCAGACGGAATCGGCCAGCCGGGCGCGCCGCGGCTCGTGGCACTCGGCCAGGTAGAGGACGAGACGGCCGACCGGGTTGGCCGAATGGCGGCAGTAGCCCAGGAGCTGTTCGAAGGTCTCGTAGCGTGCCTGGCGTTGGTCCTGGCGGAACGCCACGAGCAGGTCGGCGAAGGGCTCGCGAGGGATTTCGAACCGCCGGATCGTCTCGCCGAGGGCCGTAAAGACCGGGTGCCACGCGCTACCGGCGTAGCAGGCGGCCAATTCGCTCTCCCACCAGTCGAGCAGGTCGAGGCCCTCGCCGGCGGCGGTTTCATCGGCCAGGTCGTCGGCCCAGCGGCAATAGGCGTAGACATTGGCCACGTGCTGCCGGGCTTGGGGGGGCACCACGAGCCCTCCCACCGTAAAATTCTCGTAATGTCGCCGGGCGAGTTGCCGGCAATAGCGGAATGAAGGTCCCAGCGGGGCCGCGGCCGAGCCGGCGGCACCCGGTCCGTACAATGCCAGGTCGCGTTGGAACGAACGATGGATCATCCGGCGAATCTCGCGGCCTCATGCCCCTGGTTGCTGCCTCACCGATTCATTATGATGCTTGCCCAGGAGCGAGCAAACCATGCAGATTATTCTCGCCGCGCCGCGCGGGTTTTGTGCGGGCGTGAACATGGC
>JAAYCB010000459.1 GCA_012744395.1 Pirellulaceae bacterium | reverse complement strand
GGCTCCTGTTCAGAATCGGGGCCGATCGGATCGCCGGTTCGCCGCCAAACCTCCCCCTCCAGGGCCGATTCTAGGCGCCGGCCCGGCCGGCAACAAGCCGGCTCGACGCGGCCCGAGCCGTTTTCCGGCCAGCAGACCGGCAGACGGGGGCGGCCGTCCGCGAAGCATTTGGCCGGGCTGGCGACCGGGGAGCGGTGGCGCGCCGGCGGGGGAATGCCCGCCTTGCTCCGCCCGCCGACGACGGCCGCGCTGGAGACCGCGGATCCTTGGCGTCCCTCGGGCGAGGGCGGTCTCTGGTCTGGAATGCCCGTTCACTTTATATTGGCCACAGGGCGTTGGCAGGGCTTCTCGATATCTGGCGGTACGAGCCGCAAGCCTTCCGCGCACAGGTTACAGGACAGAGGAAGGAGGTCGAGGGCCAGATCTTGCGACCGCCGGCAGAAGAGTGCTGCGATCTTCGGGCAGCCCGCGGGCTGACGGCGGATTGTCGGCGATTGGCGGCTTCACTCCGGGCAGGAACCTGCTCCCGGCCCTCGGTTGCGATCGGCGCCGATGCTGCATATCAGACCATTCTGCAACTTCGATCCACCGGCCGTGGCCGCCATCTGGCAGCGCTGCGCCGGCCAGCCGGGCCTCACCCAGCCGGTCTCCGTCGACCTCTTCGAGCGGCTTGTCTTCGGCAAGCTCTACTTTCCGGAGAGCGGATTCTTCCTGGCCTTCGACGGCGATCAACCGGTTGGGTTTGCCCATGCCGGTTTCGGCCCCCGCCGGGACCGCAAGTGGATTTCAACCGAGACCGGCATCGTCTGCATGCTGCTCGTCTGCCCGGACAGTCGCGAACCCGACACGATCGCGCTGGACCTGTTGCGCCGCTGCGAGGAATTCCTGGCCGGCCGCGGGGCCTGCAGACTCCTCGGCGGATGCGCGCCCCCGGATGTGCCCTTCTACGCGGGCCTCTACGGGGGCAGCATGCCGCCCGGCATCTTGGCGACCGACCGGTTCGCGTTGTCGGCGTTCGCCGCGGCGGGCTACGAGGGCAGCGACCGGACGCTGATCTTTCGCCGCGGCCTGATGGATTTCCGCCCGCTGATCGACCGCCGCACGATGCAGATTCGCCGCACGATGCACTTCAACACGATTGTCGATCCGCCGCCGCGCGACTGGTGGGAGGCGGCGACGATCGGAGAGTTTGACCTGACGCGATTTGAGTTGGCGCCCCCCGAGGCGGAGCGCCCGGCGGCCAGCCTGACCGTTCGCGACATGGGACCGCCGGCGCCCGATTTGCCCGGCCCGGCAGCGGGAATTCTCGACCTGTTTGTCGACCCGGCTCTTCGCCGCCAGGGATTGGCCACTTTTCTTCTCGGCGAAGCCTTCAAGCAGTTGATGAACCAGGGCGTCGGCAGCGTCGAGGCGCATCTTTCGGCTTCCGATCGCGCCAGCGCCGCACTCTGCAACAAACTGGGCCTCCGCCAGGCCGCCGAAGCCGTCCGCTTTCGAAAAGACGGGTAGCGAGCAGAAGTCAGCGAGCAGCGAGCAGAAGTCAGCGGTCAGAAGGTGTGAATCCATCAAGTGGGGCAACAAGGGTTATTTTTCGCCGACGACGTTTCACCACGGAGCCCTCCCGTCGCCGCGCAGCCCGACACGCACCACGAAGGACTGCCACATCGGTTCGCGCGCCCGTGCAGCCCAATCAGGGTTGCCTTGCGCATTGTCCACATACCTTGGGCGGCGTGCGGACGCGGCTCCGGCGCCTTCGCTTAGACTCCGGTGCGCTGTTTAACACTTTTGGCGTACTGCGCTAAATGAGCTTGCGTGATTCCGGGAGGAATTCATGAGAGCGTGATAGCCGCGTGGCCTTGCCCCGCGGCGCGCCTGCGCTGCGGCACAACCCGTACGTAACGAAACGCGGGGCAAGCCCACGCGGCTATCTGAATAGCAGCCGCTTCTTCCACGAATCACGCAGGTCGATTTAGTCCACGCACGTCTTCACTAGAGTCCGTTTTCGATCCCGGTCGCGAAAGACTCACACCCTCTGACCGCTGACGGCTGACGGCTAACCGCGCCCTCAGTCCAGGAATCGCCGCAGCAGCCCCTCGTAGGCGTCGATCCGCCGGTCGCGGAGGAACGGCCAGTGTGTGCGGACGGCGTCGATCTGGTCCAGGTCGCAGTCGACAAGCAGCGTTTCCTCGCCCGCGTGGCCGGCCAGCGCGCGAAGGTTGCCGTGCGGGTCCGCGGCAAACGACGCCCCCCAGAATTCCAGCCCGCCTTCCACGCCCGTCCGGTTGACCGCCGCCACGAACAGCCCGTTGGCGATCGCGTGGCTGCGGATCACCGTCTGCCAGGCGTCGTGCTGCGACGGGCCGAACTCGGCCTTTTCGCCGGGCAGCCAGCCGATTGCCGTCGGGTAGACGATGATCTGCGCCCCGGCCAAGGCGAACAGCCGCGCGGCCTCCGGGAACCACTGGTCCCAGCAGACGCCGACGGCGATCCGCCCCCGCTGGGTATCGAAGGCCGGAAATCCCAAGTCGCCCGGAGTGAAATAGAACTTCTCGTAGTAGAGCGGATCGTCGGGAATGTGCATCTTGCGGTAGATTCCCGCGGTCGTCCCGTCCACGTCGTAGACCGCGGCCGTGTTGTGATACAGCCCCGCCGCGCGGCGCTCGAACAGCGAGCCGATGACGACGACGGCGTGCCGGCGTGCCGCTTCGGCCAAGGCCCGGCTCGTGGGACCGGGGATCGGCTCGGCGTCGTCGAACCGGCGATGGTCCTCGGCCTGGCAAGGATACGGGCCGGCGAACAGTTCGGCCAGGCAGACGATGTCCGCGCCGGCCGCCGCCGCCGCGCCAATCCGGTCGAGCGTCCTGGCCACGTTTTCGTCCTTCGTGGCCGCAGCGCGGCACTGGACCAGGGCAAGCTTGACTTTGCCCTCGCGGGGCTGACGGGCGGCATCGGGGCTCATGGCGGGTTCCCAGGGGCGAACAAAAACGCAGACAGCGGCAGCCAGCGGTGCATTCTAAAGGACATGGCACGATTTCGGGAGGGCACTCTGCGGCCGCGGCGTCCTGCCTCCGGCCGTGAAGTGTCGGGATTGAGTTTTTCGCCGCCAGAGCCGACAATGGACCGGCGGTGTCGCAACGCCGAGTCCGTGGAGCGAGAAGTCGCGCTGCTCGGGCGACAGGTCGGTCGTCGGCGAGGGCTTCCGTCGGTCTGATCGAACCCGTTGCTCCGCCGTTGCCGCGCCCCCCCTGTTTCAGCGGTCAAATCACGCCCCGCATCCAAGGAGCGCCCCAATCGATGCTTGGACTGACCCACGGAATCGGTGAATACCTGGCCCGGCTGTGCGAGGAACTCGGCCGCCTGGACCGCGCGCCGATCGTGCGGCTCGCCGAGGCGATCTACGCAGCCTGGCAGGCGGACCGCTTCATCTTTGTCTTCGGCAACGGCGGCTCGGCAGCCACCGCATCGCACGTCTGCGAGGACCTGGGCAAGAACGCGCTCCGCCCCGGCGACCTGCACGACGACAAGAGAAGACGGGTCCGCGTGCTCAGCCTTACCGACAACGTGAGCTGGATCACGGCCCTTGGCAACGATCTTGCGTACGAGGAAGTCTTCTCCCAGCAGTTGCGCCAGTATGCCTCGCCCGGCGACCTGGCAATCGCCATCAGCGGGTCGGGCAACAGCCCCAACATCATCGCGGCCGTCGATTGGGCCAACCAGCGGGGATTGAAAACTTTCGGCATGACCGGGTACAACGGCGGCCGGCTCAAGCAGATTCAACACGACGGCATCCACGTCGATCTGGCCGACATGGGCATGGTCGAAAGCATCCACGCCTCGATCCTCCACTGGGTCGTCGAAGACATCCACGCCCGGATCAACCATACAGGCCGGTTTGCCTGATCATGCAGAACCACGAAGAGATGTTCTCCGGGCCGGCAAACGACAGCCGCGGGAAACACGGATGGCCGGGGGCTTTGCGGCCCATTGGCGGGGGAGCGGCTCGGCCCGCCGAAGATTCCTCGATTCGGGCTCGGGCGGGTTCGTCGAGCCGCAACCTCTGGTGGTTTTTGCCGTCCGCGGTAAAATCAAATTAGGGTGGCAAAATGGCTTACGGCGGAAATGGAGTGTCGCCGCGGCGGTCAGTACGCCGGCGGTTGGCGCAAGCAACCTGTGATTGGCGCCATCCGCTTCTGGCGGCCGGTGGTGATGCCGTAGGTCGTGGGGCGGAGCTGCCCCGGTTGGTTGTTGCTGACGCATTTCCCTGTCGCGTTTGACCTTGGTCGGTGCTTGGCGGGCGAGTCCGACCGCTGAAGGAGACGCCATGAGCCAGAAGCCCTCTGACCCTGATTTACCGGCGGTTCAGAATGCGGCCCTTGAGACGGCGGAAGCCCGCTCGGCCGGGGAGCCGGTCGACGAGTTCGATGCCGTGCTGCCGAAGCGTTCCGTTCTTCGCAACCTGATCTGGGCCACGCCGAGTTGGCTCTTGAGCATGATCCTCCACGTGATCCTGCTGCTGGCGATGGCGATGCTGTATCTTCCGGCGGGCGCGGTGGACGATGTCCGCGACTTGCTGCTGGCCTCCGGCGAGGAGGAGATGCTCGACGAGTTGGAGGATTTCGAGGACGAGCCGCTCCAGACGCTCGACGTGGTGACGTCGGACGCGCTGGTCCTCGAATCGGTGGTCGAGCCGACCGATATCCAGATGGCGAACTTCGACGAACCGGCCGCTGCCGTGCAGGTCGATCTGAGCGATTTCGGATTGGAGCAGGCCCCGGCCAACGACCTGCTCGCCACGGTCGGAGCGTATTCCGGCGATGCACTTTCGGGCCGGGGGGCGGAGCGCGAGCGGCTTGTCCGGCGCGACGGCGGCAACGACGCCAGCGAGCAGGCTGTCTCCCTGGCGCTCGACTGGTTCGCCAGGCACCAGATGCCCGACGGCGGCTGGTCCTTCGATCACACGCTCTGCCCAAATTGCCGCGGCCAATGCCGCAATCCGGGCAGCCTGGCCCAGGCGCGGAACGCGGCCACCGCGATGGCAATCCTCCCCTTTCTCGGGGCCGGCCAGACGCACAAGGAGGGCAAGTACAAGAAGGTCGTCAACGCGGGGCTCTACTACCTGATCACGCGGATGAAGGTCTCGCAGAAGGGCGGAAGCCTGTACGAGAAGGAAGGCCGCATGTATTCCCACGGGCTGGCGTCGATCGCCCTCTGCGAAGCCTACGCGATGACTCGCGACAAGGGGCTGTATGCACCGGCTCAGCAGGCCGTCAACTACATCCTTTACGCCCAGGACCCGATCGGCGGCGGCTGGCGCTACGAGGAACAGCAACCCGGCGACACCTCCGTCGTCGGCTGGCAGATCATCGCCCTGAAGAGCGCCTACCTGGCCTACCTTCAGGTCCCCGGCGAGACGATCGCCAAGGCCTCGCTGTTTCTCAACACGGTGCAGGCCAAGAACGGCGCCCGTTACGGCTACACCACGCCGGGCGACAAGGCGTCAACGACCTCGATCGGTCTGCTCTGCCGCATGCACCTGGGCTGGGACCGCGACACGCCGGCCCTCGTCGACGGGGTGAAGTTCCTCAGCGAGCAGGGCCCGTCGTCGACCGACATGTACTACAACTATTATGCCACCCAGGTGCTCCGCCATTACGAGGGCGACTACTGGAAGAAGTGGAACGCCGTGATGCGCGACCAACTCGTCAAATCGCAGGCGACCAAGGGGCACGAAGCCGGCAGCTGGCATCTGGATAGCAGCCACGGTTCGAAGGGGGGGCGTCTCTACTCGACCTCGATGGCGACGATGATTCTCGAGGTCTACTACCGCCACCTGCCGATCTACCGGAAACAGAGCGCCGAAACGGACTTCCCGCTCGACTAGGCGGCGCCTCCTACTGGTGAAACGCCCCCTCCTGCTCCGGTTGGTAAAGGACTTCCGCGATCTGCATCCGCCGCCGGCCGGAGGGGCTCTGCCAGTCCACGATGTCGCCCTCGTGGTGGCCGATCAAGCCCATTCCCAACGGCTCGAAGATGGAGACTCCGTCGGCGACGAATTCGGCGTCTTCGGGGTAGACGACGCTGCACGCCATTTCCTCGCCACTCTCGAGATCCACCAGCCGGACCCGGGAGTTCATCGTCACCAGCCCTCCGGGTACGGCCGCCGGATCGACCTCCAGGGCGCTCTCCAGGCTCGCTTCGAGCATCGCCAGAAGCCGCGTGCTGGCCTGCGCCCGGGCATCAGGGCCGACCAGCAGTTTGCCCAGCCGCGAGCGGTCCGTGACCACAATTCGCTTCAAATCGGCCGTGGAATCCTCATCGGCGCGCGCTTTGCGCCGTGGAACACTCCGTGGCTGGTTCTTCAAAGGATTTTTGGCCATCATCTGCTGTTACCTCCGTGGCGCGTGTCGAGTTTTCCGTCATTGCTTCGCCCCCAATACGCAGGTGGCCCCGGCTGCTCCCGGTCAAACGTCGTACTGCCCGACGCTCTCCGGCTGGAACTGCACGTCCTCGATCTCGACGCGCGTGCTTCCGAACGGGATCTCCGTTTCGGCGATGTCGCCCGCGCGATGGCCGAGAATGGCGGCGCCGATCGGCGTCAGGATCGAGAGGCAGCCCTCGGCGATATTGGCGAAGCTCGGATAGACCAGCGTGAAAATCTCGATCTCATCGAGGTCCAGGTCGCGGAGGCGGACGATCGAGTTCATCGTCACTACGTCCTTGGGCATCTTGTCCGGCGGCAGGATTCGGGCGTGGTCGAGCTTGGACTTCAGCGCCGACGTCAGGTGAAAGGGGGCGCCGCCGCGGACGATCGCGTCGCGGACCATCGGTTCGAGTCGTGAATGATCGGTGGTGGAAATGGAAATGCGTGAGTAGTCCATCTTTCTAGACTCCGGTAGTGTGGTTGTTTGCTTATTCGGGGGCTCGTGCGGCAATCGCTGGCTGCCGGGATACGGGTGTCTGTGGAGAATCCTTGGCGGTCGGGCCGGACGCGTCCTGCCGGGAGGGCTCGCGGCCGGCCCTTCTTGACGGTCAGGCCGAGGGGGAAGCGGGCAAATAGTCGGCCGGCACGGCGCCGCCGCGCGGCAGGCTCGCCGCCCGCAGCGCGGCCTGCCCAAACACGGCGGGAATTTTCCGCCACCCAAGCCTCCGGCAAGCCCAGTATCGGAGATCTCCGGCAAGGATTTCGTACGATCCCGGGCAGGCTCCTTCGCACACGACGATCGGTTGCAGGAGTCCTTTCCTGCCGATCGCCTCCGCCAGTTCGGCGACGGCTTTCTCGTCCTTGGGCGCGGGCTCTCCGCGAATCGTTTCGACGTCGATTTCGCGGATCTCGTCCGCCGCGGGGCGGCGATCCGCCCCGTTTTCCTTCCGATCCGCGGCGGCGCGGAAGGAATACACGTAGGGAATCGCCACGTCGACGACGGGCGAGGCCTGGATCGCCGCGAAGACGCGTTTGAGGATCCGGTACGAGGTTCTGGCCCGCTCCTGGACCCTCGTCAGGTAGCGGAGCCGCATGTAGACGCCGTAGTCGTACAGGTCGGCGCGGATGTAGGGCGAGCGGTTCGTGGCGGCAATGATGTCGTGCGTGACCGCGCTGGCCGCTTGCAGCAGGATCTCCTCGGCCGCCTTCCAGTCCGAATCGTAGGTGATCCGCACGACGACTTCGTCGAGCATGTAGGCGGCGTTCTGGTCGGCCGTGTAGTTGATCATCACCTCGCTGAACAGGAGGGCATTCGGGATCAGGATGTGCCGCCCGACCGGTTCATCGCCGGCGACGCTCCCTCCCACCTGGTTCAGGGTGGTATACATCGCGCTGACATCGAGGACGTCGCCGATCAGGTTCAACCGCGGCAGCTGCACCCGGTCTCCTGGCCGGAAGGGGCGTTTCATGGAAACCAGAATCCACGCCACGAGGCCGCCCATCGGGGCCTGCATCGACAGGCCCAGGAGCATGCCGCCGAACAGGCCGAGAAACGAGCCGAGCGTGGACAGCAGGCCCATCGCGCCGAGCACGAGGACGATCCCGCCGACGCTGGCCAGGAACAGGCTCAGCCGCCAGACCATCCAGGTCTCGGCAAAGGGGCGTTTGCGCCGCGAGAACAACAAGTGGATCAGCCATGTCGTCAGGCCGGCGCAACCATAGCCCGCGGCCAGCCCCATGCCGAGCTGCCCAAGGCTCAGGCCCCCCGCCTGCCTCGCGGCGAGGATTCCGGCCCGGTCGAGCCACCAGCAGCCCAGACCAGCGGCAACGGCAAAAATCACAACGTAGGAGATCTTCTTCACAACGCCTCTCCACGCTCCGCGGTCGCGACTTCGGTGCGGTTCACAATCTCCTCGACCCCTTTCACGTTGCGGACCTTTTCCTGGGCAAGCTGCTTGAGGTAATAGCTCGGCACGCGGCCGCTCAGATACAGGACGCCGTTGCGCCACGTGCAGTCAACCGCCTTCAACGCAGGATAGCCGCATCGCGCCAGCCGCGACTCCGCCGCCAGGACGACCGGCTTTTCTTTCTCCGCGCGTCGTCCGCCCCCTGCCACTTCCAACGTGACAACCATCAACTTCACCTCCTTGTAAACGACAAACGAATGCAAAAATCGGCGCCACAGCCGCCCGCTGCTTCAGGCCGCGGCGGAATGGTCGCTGGCCTTGGCTTTCAACGCCGCCGGCGGTCATCCACCGCCGGGGCCGCCGGTCGGACCGGCAAGGAGACCTCCCGCCGCGGTTCAACCCGAGGCGCATGTGACGCACTCGACGGCGTACGGGATCGCGTTCAAGCGGGCTTTGGCAATCCGCCGCCCGCACTCCGCGCACGTGCCGTAGGTGCCGTCCTCGATGCTCTCCAGGGCCGCCTCGATGGCGGCCAGGATCTCCTCCTTGGTCACCATCAAATGGACGTTCATCTCCGCGTCGTAATGGCTCCCGGCAGTCTCGGCGGCATGAATCGGCATCCTCGTGAGCCTTGAAGTGCAGGAGAACATCGGGTCTCTCATCCGATCCACGTCGCCGCGCAACCGCGCTCGGATCGCCAGCAAGCGTTCCCTAAATGGTTTCAATTCATTGCGTTTCATGACCTTGCCTCCCTTGAGTTTCCGGTGATTTCGGCCAGGCAGCCCCCCCATTTCGCATGAGCAGAACCCGGCAGTCCCGCAGGGGAATCGAGCCAATCCGCGTGGGCCCCAACCTCGGCGCGACTGACAGTCCGATTACCGTTGCAAGACGCGTAATTCGACCCGGCGTTTGACCGTCAACGGACTGCTCGGCTCCCCGCCTCGCGGGGGCGTGACCGGAAGGGCACACTGCGCCGACGCGAGGCGCAGTGGCCGCAAGACACCGAAGGATGAGCGCCCTCCAGGCTGATGCTCCGCACCGGATCGGCCGATCACCCGCACGAGCCACGAGCCGTGAAACAGGCCTTCCGCCCCGGACTGGGTGGCGCACAACTCGCCATCCGCCATCCGTTTCAGGGAAAAGGGGGATGCCAGGAAACTGGCCGGTGTTGGTCGAAAAGCGTTCGCCCCGTTTCTTGGAACGCGGCTGAGAACCTCTTGATCAGCGCAGCGGCCACCGCACGCGGATTCGGGCAATCCCAAAACCTCGCGAAGCGCGCTCAACAGCAAAGCCGACAGGAACATCGGCCAGCTTGCAGGCTGGAGTAGCCGTTTCGCCGATCTGAACATGACCAACCAAGAGAAATAACCTGCGCAGCACAAAACGCAATTTGGTGACTCTCGAATCATCATACGCCATCCACAGAATAAAGCAAGCCCTTTGCCCTTTACGGCAACGCGGGGGGGCTGGCCAGACTAGCTCTTCAGGACTAGACGCGCAGATCGTACCCCCCAGCGAGCTACTACCAGAAACACGTCAGCCACGCCCGCCCGGCCCGGGGCGCGTCCCGCGACCGCTCATTGCACGCGTTCCATCAGCCGCGCCAGCGTCTCCGCGGCGTCGCCCAGGAGCAGCACGGTCTTCGCGTCCCGGTAGAGTGGATTGTCTACGCCGGAATAGCCGGGGCGGTCATCCAGATTGCACACCACAACCCCCTTGGCCTGCTGCGCCTCGAGAATCGGCATTCCCGAAATGGGCGTGCCGGGCACGGAAGATGCCGCCGGGTTGACGACATCGCACGCTCCGACCACCACGGCCAGATCCGCGGCGGCAAACTCGCTGTTCACCTCGTCCAGGTCGAACAGCAAGTCCGGATCGATCTCCGCCTCAGCCAGCAGCACGTGCATGTGCCCCGGCATGCGGCCGGCAAGCGGGTGGACGGCGAACTTGACCTCCTTGCCCAGCTGCCGGATGCGGTTGGCCAATTGCACCGTGGACCGCTGCGCGTGCGCAAGGGCCATCCCGTAGCCCGGGACAACGATCACGTTGGCGGCGGCGTGGATCAGTTCGGCAGCCCGCACAAACGGGTCGCTCGCGGCGGCTCCCTCCCCGTCCCCCGGCCCGTGCCCGGCATCCTGCGGCTGCGCGGTTGGCGCCTCGCGGAGGCCGGCCGGCGGCGGCGCGTACGCGCCGCCGAGCAGCACCGCCGCGAGGCTCCGGTTCATCGCCCGGCACATCGCATGGGTCAGGATCAGCCCCGAGGCGGCGACCGTCGCGCCGCAGGCGGTCAGAACCTGGCTCTGCATGACGACGCCGCAGAACCCCGCCGAGAGGCCCGACCAGGCGTTCAGCAGCGAGATCAATACCGGCATGTCCGCGCCGCCGACGCGGATCGAGAACAGGATTCCGCACAGCAGCGATGCCAGCAGCGCTCCGCCGGCCAGCGCCGCCCGGGCCGAGCCGGATGCGGCCATCAGCCCGAAGCCGAGCGCCAGGGCGATCGCCAGCCCCGCCGCGAGAATTCCGCGGTGGCCGCGGATCGCCAGCGGCGCCTGCCGCACGAGCCCCGCCAGCTTCCCGCTGGCCACCATGCTGCCGCTGAACGTGACCGCCCCAACCACGAGGGCGAACACTCCGGCCGCCTCGCCGATCCCGCTCACGGCCGATCCCCGCGACAGCTCGACGAAAGAGACCAGGCACGAGGCCAACCCGCCGGCGCCGTTCTGAAAGCCGATCGTGGCCGGAATCTGTGTCATGTTCACGCGCCGGGCGACGGACAGCCCGCCCAGCGCCCCGACTGCCAGGGCCCCGCCCGCGATCCACGGCGTTTGCGCCGGGCTGCGGAAGATCACGATCCCCAGCGCGCAGAATAGCGCCAGGCCGACCAGCAGATTCCCGGAACTGGCGGCGCGCGGATCGCGGAACCGCCAGATGCCGATCAGGATGATCACCAGGATTGCCGCGTCGAAGAGCAGTTGCCAACGGTCAGCCATGGGGTGATTCCTTCTTCTTGAAGAACCGCAGCATGCGGCCCGTGACGGCAAATCCGCCCACCAGGTTGAAAGCCCCCATGACGATTGCGACCAGCGCCAGGGCCAGCCCAAGGCCGCCGAGCCCCCCGGCGGCAAGCAGCAACCAGGCGCCGACGACGGTCACGCCGGAAACGGCGTTGGTCATCGACATCAATGGCGTGTGCAGCCGCGGCGGAATCCGCAGGATCAACAGGATTCCGATCGCGAAGGTAACCGCGAATACGCCGATCAAGACGGCCATTTCACCCATCAATCAACCTCCTTTGGTTGCCGCCGCCCAGGGGGCTGCAGGTTTCGTGGTGGTGCACACCAGGGACCGGCCCGCGCGGCTCTCGGCGCGTGCCGGCGCGTGCCGGCGGCTGGGCGGATCAGGCGGGCGCCATCGCCTTCAGCGCCCCCGCATGGACGATCTGCCCGCCCCGGGTGACCAGCGTGGCGCGGACGATGTCATCCTCCAGGTCGGGCGCGTCGAGCCCATGCTTGTACAGATTCTTGATGAAATGCAGCAAGTTCCGCGCGTACAGCCAGCTCCCGTGAACCGGCATCGAACCCGGAATATTCCAGAGCCCGACAATCGAAACGCCGCGGTGCACGGCCTCCGCGCCCGGCCGCGTGGCCGCGCAGTTGCCCCCTTGATCGACGGACACGTCGATGATGATCGAACCGGGTTTCATTTCCGCGACCATTGCCTCGGTGACGAGGAGCGGGGCGACCTCGCCCGGCACCAGCGCGCTGAGGATCACCATGTCCGCCTCGGCCACGAGGGGGGCCAGCACGGCCCGCTCCTTTTCCAGCCAGTCATCGGGCAGGGCCCGCGTCCGCCCCTGGTCGTCGATGGCCAGGTCGGCGGGGACCTCGAATCCGGCGACCTTCGCCCCGATGCTGTCCGCCGCTTTCCGCGCGTCCTCGCGAATGTCCACCGCGGTCACCGAGCCGCCGAGCCGCTTGGCCGTGGCAATCGCCTGGAGGCCGACCACGCCCCCGCCGACGATGAGGAACTTGGCCGCCTTGATCGTGCCGATCGCCGTGCCGAGCAACGGGATGAACTTGGGAAACCTGTTCGCCGCCAGCAGCACCGACTTGTAGCCGGTGATCGTGCTCATGCTCGTCAACGCGTCCATCGTCTGCGCCCGGGAGATCCGCGGGACGCCGTCCATCGTGAACGACGTCACGCCCCGCCGGGCCAGCATGCGGACCATCTCGTGGTTGCCGGGAGTCGCCGGATGCAGAAACGTGACCAGGCTTGCCCCCTCGCGGAGCATCTCCGCCTCATGCTTGCCCGATGCCGGGCTGATCCACGGCTGCTTGACCTTGAGCACAAGGTCGGCCCGGGCGAAGAGGTCGGCGGCGTCGGCGACGATTTCCGCGCCCGCCCTGGCATAGCTCTCGTCTGTGCAGAGGGCCGCTTCGCCGGCCGCCTCCTGCACGAGCACCTCAAAGCCCATCGCCTTGTATTGCGCAACGGTCTCGGGGATCGCCGCAACCCGACCTTCCTGCTCCAGAACTTCCTTGGGAATTCCGAGGATCATCCGCGGCCTCCTATCATGTTGGCATTCAACGATCCCGCAATGGAGCCTCGCCCCCTCCACGGAAAGAACCGTCCGCGGACCCGCGCTGGGGATCGGTTTCCGTTCTCCGCCAATTCTAATGATGCGACAATACGCCCGCCAGCCCCGCGCCACGGCCAAACAAGACAGCCATCGCCCACACCCCCGAAGGAGCTAAGCGGCCTAGCCTCGGTGAGCGGTCCCAAGAATCCGCCCGGTTTCCCGCAGACAATTATCCCACTTCACTCGTTATCGACTGGCCACAATTGTCCGGGATTGAACCGGTTCATCTGCAAACCGACCCAGAAGTGCTTGCCATCGTCAGCGGCCGCACACACGCGATGATCCGAGACCGGATCCGCTGCCACACGCCACGGAAGATTCGTGGCATCAAGATAATGGAGTATTCCGGACTCCGCGTTTGCAGCGGAAAGAGCCTTTTCTTTCAGCGCGGCGCCGCCGGCGGCTGCTCTTCGAGGACCGCCTTGGCGTGCCGGGCGAGATGGCCGCGGAGGTCGGTTGCGTAGGCCCGCAGCGTCGCCTCGCCAAGACCCTGGTGGTCGCCGAGGCGATACAGGGCGCGGGCCAGGAACAGCTCGCGAAGCGATTCGCGCCGCGTGTGGACGGTGTTCACGTAGCGGGCATACTCGGCGTCGTGCGTCTTGGCCGCGGCAATCGTGTCGTGGACGTGGCCGGCCATGCCCGGCTTGCGGAGCAGTTCCGCCAGGGCCGGGGCCGCCGCCCGATCGCCCAACCGCTCCAGGGCCATCGCCACCGCGCGATGGTGGGAGAAGTCGGAGCCGGCATCCAGCAACTCGACCTTCTCCAGGATCACGGGCGCCGCCTTTCGAGCTCGCGCCATCCCCAGGGCGACGATCGCCTTGTCCAGCGGGCTCAAGGCATCGCCCGATTGGCCCATCCCCCAGTAGTTCCACCCCTCGTCCCACTTCTCCGCGACACGGACCCGGTCGACGATTGCATCGGCGCCGGTCGCGTCGCCGAAGAGCATCGCCAGCATCACGGCGTAGATGTAGCGCTGCTGGCCCTCGCGCGAGGCGAACGCCTCGCGCACCAGCGGCAGCGACTGTTCGCCGTGGAAATGGACGAGCGCCGCGGCGCGGTAGTTGCCGGGGGCCTCGCGGACCGCCTGGGCGAGCGCTTCGCGCGGCAAGGGCTGCACCTCGCCCTGCTCGAGGACCTCCTCCGCCAAGTAGCCCAGTTCAACCAGCTTCCGCTGCAAGCCGCCGACGTCGATCGCGCGGAGCAGCGGCGAGGCTTCCCGGGCGGCCGTCGCCGCGGCCAGCCCGGCGGCGTACCCCTGGTTCTGGATGCAGGCCTGCATCCGCACCAGCGTCACGGCGTCGCGATGCACGCTGATCCCCAGGCCCGTGACCAGCAGCCCTTCGAGCCCCTTGGGAAGCAGGCACCGATAGGGAATGTTGACCGTAAAGGCCCCTCCCATCCGCTGCGTTTCCAGCATCAGGAAGGGGTCCACCGTGTAGCCGTGCGAATCGTAGTCGCTGCGGGCCTGGCTGATCGTGTCGGAATACGTGCGGCCGATCGCCTGATCGAGGATCGTCATGCGGAAGTCCCCCACAATCCGCCGCCGCTCGCGCGTGTCGACGAGCTGCCCCTGGTCGAAGGCCTCGGGGTACTTCTGTTTCGCGTAGACGAAGACGTGCCAGACGTCGACCATGTCCGTCTCGTCGACGATCGTGAAGTCGGTGTTCGTGTAGCCCGCGCCGAGCCGGCGCGGGGGAAGGCCCGTCCCCTGCATGCCGAATTCGCCCGCGTCGGTGTAGTCGGTCTCCGCGCCGGCCGCGGCGGCCACGTCGGCGTTGCCGGTGGAGTCGATCACCGCGTTGGCCAGCACGGCGCCGCGGCCTTGCGGCGTGGCCACCACGGCGCCGACGACGCGGTCGCCGTCGACCACCGCGCCGCAGCCGATCGCGCCGAACCAGATGTCGGCCCCTTCCTCGAGCAGCGTCCGCCGCCACCACTCGGCCCGCTGCTCCGGTTGCCAGCGATTGCCCCCGGGGATCGTGGCGGTAAATCCCTCTCGATTTCCGCTGTGGTAACCGGTGATGTAGCCGGCCGTCCCCACGCCGCCGAGCATGTGCAGGTACTCGACGACGAGCACCCTGGCCCCCTCGCGCGCCGCGGCGATGCCCGCCGGTGCCCCGCCCGTGCCCCCGCCGATCACCACCACGTCGTAGCGGCCCAAGACGGGCAGGTTGCGGGCCTCCTGGGAGAGCGTTGCCAGCTCCTGGATCGGCCGCACGCCGACCAGCAGCTCGCGGACCTCGCCGGCGGCAACCGCGGCGGCCGCCGCCTCTCCCGGCAACCGCACGCCGGCCGGTTTGCCCAAGTCAGCCGCCTCCTTGGCCGCGGCGGCGCCGATCCGCGCACCCAGGTCGATCAGCTCCAACGGCCGCAGCAACTGCTCAGCGCGGGCCCGGCTGACGTCGCCCGCGCCCCCCAGCAGGTAAAGCCGCTCCACCCCGTCCGGCCGGAAGGCATCCAGCGGCAGAACGCCGACCGGCAGCCCATCGCCGGGGATCGACTGCCGGCCATGGACTGGATCGGGCGGCACCTGGAACAGGCGGTCGGCCGCGACGCGCTGCGCGGCGTGGTAGGTGAGCGTGCGGGCCACCTGCTCGGCCTTGGCGAAGGAGGCAAAGCTGCCGTCCGGCATGGGAATATGCAGCGTGTACTCGATGGCCTTGAACAGGCGGTTTCTCCCTTGCAGCACCGGTCCGCAGCGGTTTCCATAGCGAACGGCCTGGCCGCGGAGCGGCGAATCGCCGATGCATATCTCACACCAGCCGGGGAAGCCGCAAACGCAGGGATAGGCCACGAAGCCGGGCGGGATCACCCGCACCGAGCCGTTTTCTATTTCCACCGGATCGCCGCCGACAACCACGTGGTGGAACGTCTGCTCGCCGGCCGGGTAAGCCCGGAAGCGGGCCCCGGCGAGCCGCGCCACCGTGCCCCGCTCGGTAGCGTCAATAATCACTCGTGCGAGCACCGCCTGGCGGCCGGCGCGGTTGGCCATCACGATCCCCGCGGGCGCTCCCCCGGCGTCGCGCAGCACGTCCGTGGCGGGGCAGCTAAAGAGAAACTCGACCCCCGCGCTGAGCAGGGCGTTTTCCAACGTTTTCTTCACGTGCAGAGGACGGGGCGGTTGCGGCAGGGCGGCTGCCTTCTCCTCGATGGCCCCGAGCACCTCGATCTCGCCGAGCAGGATGCGGTCGTACTGCGGAGGCTTTTTCAAGGCGAATCGGACATAGCGCGCGGTGGCCTCAAGCGGCGCGGCCAGAACATAGACACCCGTTCCGCCGCCCGGCTCCCCTTTCAACTCCGCCACCTGCTCCCAGGATTGCCTGTCGCCGCTGACCGACACGGCCACGCTCTCGACGTTGAAGCCGCTGCCTCCCAGCGTCGCCTCGTCGCGGCGGTAAACGGCGATGCGGACCTCGTGGACCTCCTCGGCCTTGCCCAGGTCGGCGTCGAGCGTCACATCGCCGTCGTACTGGACGCTCTCCTTGGAAGCATCTCCCCAAGCGCCGTCCGCCAGGCGGCTGGGCGGGTCGGTGTCCTGGTGCGGCGCGCCGCTCGGGCGGGTCGCCGTATAGCGGAAGGCGAGGCGTTCGCGCTGCGGCTCGATCCGCGTCGCCACCGGATCGTTGAAGATCGCCTTGGCCAGCGGCGATTTCGGCGCCTCCCCCTCGTCCAGCCAGAGCCGCAGCGTGGCGGTCATGTCGTCGCCGAGGTACGGATACGGCGCGGCGAGAAATACCCGCGCCCCCGCCTCGGCCGCCGCCAGCGCCGCCGAGACGGCCCCCGTGCCGCCGCCGACAACGACCACGTCGACATCGTAGGCCACGGGTATCTGGCGGGCCGACTCGCGGACCGCCGCCGCCCCGGCAGCAAACGAACCGGCTGGCGGCGCCAG
>JAAYCB010000458.1 GCA_012744395.1 Pirellulaceae bacterium | reverse complement strand
CCGGATTGCGGGTTCCAGTACCTCGAACCGCCCGAAGACAAGGCCTGGATGCGGCCGGAGGAATACGACCACCTGATCGACGATCCGACCGGCTATCTCTACGAGGTCTGGCTGCCGCGGATCTCGACCGAGATTGCCGCTCCCGGCGAAAAGTGCACCTACCGCAACCAGGTTACACTGGTCAAGGGCAGCCTCGCCATGCTCAGCTATTTCCAGGGCTTCGGCCGGCAGGCGGAACAGATGCGTTCCGAGGCCGGAATGCCCAGCGCCTTGTGCGGAATCCTCAAGGCGCCGATGGATATCCTCGCCGACAAGCTCCGCGGCTACATGGGCCTGGTGACCGATCTGCGCCAGCGCCCGGAAAAGGTCCTCGCCGCCTGCCAGGCGCTGGCGCCCCATATGCTTCACACGGCCCTTGCGGGCGCTGACCCGCAAAAGCTCCTGCCGATCGGATTCTGGATGCACCGCAGTTGCGTTCCCTTCATCAACCCCAAGCATTTTGAACAGATTCACTGGCCGACCCTCAAGCCGATCATCGAGAACCTATGGGCGGCCGGGCATCAGACGCTCTTCTATGCCGAAGGCAAATGGGGCCCGCACCTGGACGCATTCGCCGAGCTGCCCGACCGCAGCATCGTCTACCACGTCGACCAGGACGATGTCTTCGAGGTCCACAGAAAGCTCGGCAAGAAGTTCTGCATCTCCGGCGGCGTGCCCAACACAATCCTCAGCCTCGGCAATCCGGAGCGGGTCCGCGAGCACTGCCGGCGGATCATCGACGAGGTGGCGGCCGACGGCGGCTACATCATGGACGCCAGCGCCATCGTCCAGGACGACGCCCGGATAGAGAACGTCCGCGCGATGATCGAGTTCACGCGGGAATATGGAGACTACGGCGGCGAGCCCTGCGACGCGCAGCCGCAAGGAGCCGCCCCCGCGCCCGGCTTCAAGCCCACGGACATCAGCCCCTGGCAGACCGCCCGCCCAGCCGGCGTCTGCATCCCCTGGAGCGAAAAGCAGAAGGAACTGCCCCCCGTCCAGCGCCATGAAGAGATGGTCGAGCGAATCTGGAACGAGATCGAAGGCCTCGGCAACATGTTCATCTACCAGGTGCTGGTGTCGTTTTGAGGCGGGCGGAGGAGGTGTTGGCGGTTGTCAGCCGTCAGCGATCAGCCGTCAGAATTCCCAAGCCGGAGCTTGGGAACGCTGACGGCTGACGGCTGACGGCTGACGGCTGATCGCTGACGGCTGATCGCTGCCAACCGCCAACACCTCCTCCGCCCGGCTCAAAACGATACCAGCACCTGGTAAATGAACATGTTGCCGAGTCCTTCGATCTCACTCCAGATCCGCTCGACCATGTCTTCGTGGCGCTGGATGGGGGGCAGTTCCTTTTGTTTTTCACTCCAGGGGATGCAGACGCCGGCTGGGCGCGCGGTCTGCCAGGGGCTGATGTCCGTGGGCTTGAAGCCGGGCGCGGGGGCGGCTCCTTGCGGCGGCGCGTCGCAGGGCT
>JAAYCB010000457.1 GCA_012744395.1 Pirellulaceae bacterium | reverse complement strand
GTGGCGAATCTTCACGAACATGTACTCGTGTTCGAGCAGTTTGCCGTCGATCCGTTCGCGTTTGATGAGCGTGGCGGAGTAGTCCTGGATGCGTTCGATTTCATCGATTCCGTCGTAGGCCCAACGCAGGCAAGGCATCAGGGGGTGTTCGTTGGGATCGCGGTTGGCGAGAATCTGGCGGGCCCGGTCACCGATCGGGGGAGTGGCGCGTTCGGCCAACTGGTACTGGGGTTTCTGCTGGGCTGCCTGGTCCTCCTGCTGGGCCGGCGCCTGGGCGACGTACAACGGCCCTCGTGCGTCCGGAGCACGCTGCCCGTGAGAGACTTGGGCCGCTGCCGCGGAGACGAACAGGGCGGGCAGCAAGAGGGCGGCGAAAGCAGGGAATTTGCTGCGACTGTAAAAGAATGACGGCATCAAAAACACTCCCTTGTCAATCGAATCGGAACGCGGCAGACGGTCTTCATGAGGGCCGGCGGCGTTCGAATCCTCCCTGACATTTTCTAGTTGGTGATCGGGCCGGTGGGCATGCCTGCCAAATACGGGCAAATTGCGCGCCGAAAAAGCGAAGACAACCACCAAAGTGGTGTCGGCCACGCATTTCAGCGGGGGAAATCGTGGCAACGACTTGTCGGCGGATTCTCGGCAGGCACTCTTTCTTGTGGTTATCGCACAATCGTTCAGACAGAATTACAATGTTTCCTTTACCAGGGTGGCTTTGTCCAATCGATCAGAAAGGGACAATCCATTGGCACGCGGCAATCGTCGCATCTTACCCAAATTCAGAGAATCCGGGGAGGCCATTTCGTGGATCTTGATCGGCTTCAGATTCGAGTTGTTGTTTCGGCCCTGTTCCAGCAGAACACGTTTGTTGCCTGGCGCCCCGGGCGGAGGGACTGCCTGCTGGTTGACCCCGGCCTGGAACCGGATCAGATCACGCGTCTTCTCGACGCGGAGAAGCTGCATCCGGCCGCGATACTCAACACGCACGGACACAGCGACCATATCGGAGGCAATCAGGCAGTCAAGCAGCGCTGGCCGCAGTGCCCGATCGTGATCGGAGAGGCCGAAGCCGGCAAACTCAGCGACCCGGCGGAGAATCTCTCGCTCCTTTTCGGTGCCCGACTGGTCAGCCCCCCCGCCGACAAGACGGTCGCCGATGGGGAACGGTTTTCAGCGGCCGGCTTCGATTTGAAGGTGATCGCAATCCCGGGTCATTCGGCCGGGCATGTCGTCTTCCTGGTCGAAGGGCAGGCGCCGTGCGTGGTCTTCGTCGGCGATGTGATCTTTGCCGGGTCAATCGGCCGGACGGATTTTCCGGACGGGGATTTCGCCCAGTTGGCGGCTGGAATCCGCCAGAAGCTGTTTCCACTGCCCGACGACACGATCCTGCTCCCCGGCCACGGGCCCGAGACGACGGTTGGCCAGGAGCGCCGCACGAACCCCTTCGTGGGAGAAAACGCCGGCGGATCCTGACCTCTCGGCGGCATGCCGTGCGGCGTTTCCCCGCCGCGATGCAGCCGATCCGCGCCGGGGGGGACTGTCCCGCCCGTTGTGGATTGCCGCTCCACCGCGATCGCTCGCATCCCGTAAGGCAGGGGTCGCCTGACCGTTGGGGGGCTCGCAGGACTGCCCGCGTTCAATCCACGCGGAAGCCGATCTGCACGGTGACCTGGTATTGATGGATTTTCCCATCGACGATGCTGCCGCGCTGCTCGGCGACTTCGAACCAGCTCATGTTGTGCACGGTTTCAGACGCTTTGGCGACGGCCGACGCAGCGGCGTCGGCGAATGACGTTTCCGAAGTCCCGACGAGGGTGATTTTCTTGTAGACCGGGTTGGCCATTGTCTGAATCCTTGTGCGGTGAGGGGAAGCGAGCGGTTACAGGTTTACGATACGGGTTGGACCGCTTGGAGGCCAGACCTGTGGCGAGGAGGCGGTCTGCCAGGGGAGACAGTCCGCTGCCGGCTGCGCGCCGATTCACGCCTCCATGTGGCTGGTGGTCTGCTGCCCGACGCCGGGCGCGACGGCGGGCAATTCCAGGTCGAATCGGCTGCCCCGCCCGGGCGTGGAGTCAACGAGGATTTGTCCGCCGTGCTCGTTGAGGATCTTCTGGCTCACGGCCAGGCCGAGGCCCGTGCCCCGGCCCTTCTTCGACGAGACGAACGGGCGGAACAGTGTCTCGATCTCGCCGTGCGGGATTCCCGGACCGTTGTCCGAAATCGAAATGCGGATTTTCGACTCTTCCGGCCGATAGACAGTCGTGATCTCGACGCGTCCGCGCTGGTCGTTTTCGACGGCGGCGTCGATGGCGTTCGTCAAGATGTTGAGGATTGCCCGGTGCATGCCCTCCGGATCGAAGACGAGGATCGGGACGTCGGGTGCGAAGCGGCAGGAGATTTCCACATCGAGGTCGGCGGCGCGGGCCTCGACGAGTTCGACGACGTCGGCGGCAACCCGGTTGATTTGGGCCGGCTGCAAGTCCGGTTCGCGCTCCTTGCTGATCGTCAGCATGTCGAGGACCAGCGTGGAGATCTTCGCCTGGTTCTTCTCGACGATCGTCCAACCCTTCCGGACGACGTTCTCGTCGTGTTCGGACAATCCCATCTCGATCAAGTAGCTCCCGCCGCGGATGCCCTGGAGGATATTCTTGATGTGGTGCGAGAGCGTGGCGATCGTCTGCCCGACGGCGGCGAGGCGTTCGGCCTGGACCATCGCGGAGTAGTAACGCGTGTCTTCCACGGCCAGCGCCGCCTGGTGGGCGATGGCAACCATCAGTTTCAAGTGGTCCTCGTTGAAGCGATGCGTGGCGTCCTTCACGAGCGCGTCGAGGGGGGCAGTCGAGGTGTCGATGTAGATCACGCCCACCAGGTCATAGCGGCCCTGCATGGGCACGCAGATCGCCTCGCGGATGCCCGCCCGGACGATGCTCGCCGCCGGGTTCCAGCGGTCGTCCTGCTGGGCGTCGCTGGTAATCACGCCCTCGCCCTTTTCCATCACATAGTCGAGGATCGTCTTGCTGATCGTTATCCGCTCCGGCGCCCTGGCGTGGCGCCGCATCCACTGGACTTTCGGCTCGAGCTGCCTCGTCTCGGGGCCGACCAGCATGATGCAGCCGCGGTCGGCGTCGACGAATTCGAAGATCAACTCCATGATGCGGTGCAGCAATTGGTCGATGTCCAGGGTATGGCTGACGGCCAGGGTGGCGCGATACATGAGCTGCAAATTGCTCCGCGCACGCGCCAGCCAGGCGCTCTGGGGGACATCGGGGGAAATCTCGAAGAAATGGCTGCTCTCTTCCTGGGAGACGGCGTGCACGATGTGCGACCGGTCGCCGTGTTGGCGATCCGACGAGATCGCGACCTTGTCACTCAGGTCGATCAGGGGGCCGGCGGCGCGCTGGGTGTAGAGCATCAATGTGCGGCCGATCTGGATCTGGTCGCCGCTCTCCAGGCGATGGGCCTCAACCGCCCGCCCGTTGACGAATGTGCCGTTCGAGCTGTCCAGATCGCTGATCGTGTAGACGTCGCCGGTGGCGTAAATCTGGGCGTGCCGCCGGGAGACTTCCGTGTCGTGGATCTGGATGCCGTTCGATGAATCGCGGCCGAGCGAGATCGCGCTCTCGCCGAACTCGAAGCGCGCGCCTTGATCGTTGCCGCGGATAACGAACAGAGAAGGCACTTGGTGCGACTCCCGCTGGCATACGTGGCCGTCACTCGTCCGTGCCGCCAGGCCGGAATCCACTCCCAAGCCCCAACTGGGGAAACGCTCGCTGCGGTCGGTCGACCCGCCAAGCAGCGTCTGGATGCCCCACGAGGGTGGCCCGGACGATGACGAGATTCCCAACTCCGGGGCAAGGAAACCAGGAATGTCCGTGACCTGTGTTTCGACAACCGTCTCAAGCGATCACCCGCCAAAGCCGATTGCCCCGGACCCGATCCCCATCGTAACGATCCGGCGGCGTCTTGACCAGCACCTGACCCGAGCGCGGGCGAATCTTGGCAGTCTCCCTGTCTCCCTTCAGACTGGTCTTTAGGGGCGGGAAAGTTGCCCGAGACCGGAGGTGTCTGCCCCCACGAGGCAGGATTCACGCGCTTTCGGCCACTTGTTGCGCCCCGGCCGCCAGGATCTCCTCGATCCTCCGCACCAGCGGGCCGTAGTGGTAGGGCTTGCCAACGATTTCTTCGGCGGGCGGAGCAGCCCCCCTGTGGAGGTTGCCCAGCAGGACGATGGGGGCTTTCTTGGCGCCGCTGGCGGCAAACCGGGAGCAGAGCTTCTCGGGCGAGTTGTGGTCGAGCTCAAGGTCCAGGACGATCAGGTCCGGATGGAGCGACTGGGCAAGTTCGGCTCCGCGGCCAGCCCGTGCGGCGGAGTAGGTGCGGATCCCCTTGCGCTGCAACGCGGTGGTGAGGACCTCGCGGTTCTCTTCGGAGCGATCGACGATCAGAACACTCGGCGAAGGATGCACGGCCGGATATCTCCCGGAGGTTGGAGGCGAGCCTGTCGCGGGCTCGCCCGAACTGGCGGTTGGGCCAAGACCCTGGCGTCCCGGCGGAAGGTTGGGGGGGGAGGATAGCGAGGGACGGGTTTCGTGTCAAAGCGAGTTTTTTCGAGGACCGCCCACTCGCGCCATTTTGCCCAGAACAGCGAATTCTGGACGCGCGACGCCCCCCGGCCGGCGGCCCCCGCCGCCGCGATGGCGCCTGACGAGCGGCTCGGCACTCGCTATCCAGGGTCATTTTC
>JAAYCB010000055.1 GCA_012744395.1 Pirellulaceae bacterium | reverse complement strand
GGCCTCCAGGGCGAAGGCGCTGATCCCGACCGTGGCGATTTTGGCTCCCGTGGCGTCGGTTTCGACGGCAACCCATTCGTGCGTTTTCCGATACAGCAATTCTTCGGGCGTCACTTCGCAGTTCCTTTCGCCATCGCTCAAGGGCAAGCAGTCCCACAACCGGCCGGCCGCGCTGCCGCTTGCCGGAGACAGCCGGCCCGAACCGGCAGGGCCGGTCACTTCTTCTCGTTTTTGCGGCGGTAGAAAGGCAAGTCGGTTATGTGAGCCGGTTCCTTCCGCCCGCGGACGTCGATCCAAAGCTCGGTTCCCGGGGCCGCGAATTCCGGCGCCACATACCCCATCGCGATCGGCTTCTTCAGCGTTGGCGAGACCGTGCCACTGGTCGTCATGCCGATCTTCTGGTCGCCGTGGTAGACATCGCAGTGTTCGCGCGCCGGTCGCCGCCGATCGATCTGGAATCCAACGCGGACTCTCCGCAGCGGCTGCCCGGCGATTTCGCGGAGTGCGTCGCGTCCGGGAAAATCATATCCGGCCAGGTGGCAGGCAAAGCCCAAACCGGCCTCGAAGGGGTGCGTCTTTTCGCAAAGTTCGTGGCCGTAGAGCGGCATGCCGGCCTCAAGCCGCAGGGTGTCGCGGCAGCCGAGCCCGGCCGGGACGATCCCCAAGGGGCCGCCCATCTCGATCAGAACCTCCCAGACTGCCGGGGCAATCTGTGCTCCCAGCGCCAATTCGAAGCCGTCTTCCCCGGTGTAGCCGGTGCGGCTGACAATCCCTCCCTGCCGGCTGGCGGCCGGGTGGAGCAGCCTCACCTGGCGGCCCCGGTAGTATTTCATCGACTGAAGATCGGCGTCGATCAGCGGCTGAAGCAGGTCGATCGCCCGCGGCCCCTGGATGGCCAGCATGGCCCAAAGCCGGGTCACGTCGGTGAAGAGCACCTCCTGGCCGGGCGCTTCGGCGCGCTCCGGCGGCAGGTGCTGACGAATCCAGTTGACGATCTTCGCCCGGTTGCAGGCGTTCACCACCACGAGGTAGTAGGGCTGGCCTTGGGCGTTGTGATAATAGCCGACCAGGACATCGTCCAGGATCCCGCCCGAATCATTGGTTACGAGGGAATAGCGAATCTGGCCGAGCGTCATGTCGGCCACTCGCCGGGTGAGCAGTTCCGCAAGAAAGACGGCGGCGCCAGACCCCTCGAAACGGAGCCTTCCCATGTGGGAGATGTCCGCGATTCCGCCCGAATTCCGCGTCGCTTCGTGCTCCTGGATGATCGACGTGTACTGGACCGGCATCGACCAGCCGGCAAAGTCGATCATCTTGGCCCCGTGGGCCACGTGCCATCCGTACAGCGGGGTCTGGCAGGTTCTACTCTGCGGTGCGTCCATTGAACTCTCCGTCGTCAGAAACGCCTATTGTAACGCGTCGCCAGGCAATGAACAGACCCTTGACTGCCCCACCGGTTCGATTAGAGTGGGCGGTGACTGCCCCTGACGGGCGTGCCGCCACAAGCACAACGAAACGAGGGTATCGCCATGCCACACATCGATCGTGTTGTGTTCTTCTGCCTGCTGAGCTGCTGCGGGGCCCTGGCTCTGGCGGCAACCGGCGCCCGCACGGCAATCTACGACAGCGTGTGCGAGGATGCGCGCGAGATCTCCAGCACATCGCTCGGCTTGCCGATGCCGCCAGCCCACTGGAAGGCGACCGCCGAGCGGCGGCGGGAGATGTGGCGCGAAATGCTCGGATTGTCGCCGCTGCCGGAGCGGACGCCGCTCGAGGCCACCGTGACCGGTGTTCTGGAGCGCGGTGACTACGTGGTGGAGAAGGTGCACTTCCAGTGCCTGCCCGGCGCGTACGTGATCGGCAACATCTACCGCCCGGCCAAAGTCACCGGGAAGCTGCCCGCGGTCCTCTATCTCTGCGGCCACACGAAGGGGAAGGTCAACGCGCCGTACCAGGCCAACCCGCGCTGGTTCGGCCAGCATGGCTACGTCGCTCTCGTCCTCGATCCGATCCAGTTGGGCGAATCGCAGGGCCTTCACCACGGCACGTACCGGGAGGGGCGCTGGGACTGGCAGAGCCGCGGCTACACGCCGGCGGGCACGGAGGTGTGGAACGCAATCCGCGCGCTGGACTACCTGGAAACCCGGGCCGATGTCGATCCCGAGCGGATGGGGGTAACGGGCCTAAGCGGCGGCGGCGTGATCTCCTGGTGCCTGGGCGCTGCCGATGAGCGGGTCAAGGTCGTGGTCCCCGTCTGCCAGAGCGGGAGCGTCGAACACGTGGCCGTCGACCGGGCCACCGACGGCCACTGCGATTGCGCATTCTGGATCAACTACTACCGCTGGTGCTGGCCCGACCTGGGCGCGCTGATCGCCCCCCGAGCGTTTTTGATCGCCTCGGGCACCGAGGACGTCCTCTGGCGGCCCTATGGATATCGCGACGTGGCACTCCGCATCCGCCACCAGTATGCGGCCTTGGGCGCGGCGGAGCGCTTCGACCTGGTCGAGGACCTCACGCCGCACGGCTACACGCCCAAGCTCCGCCGGGCGATCTTCACGTGGTTCAACACGCATTTGAAGGGCGACCCCACGCCCGTGACCGACGACGTGACCGATTTTGTCGAGCCCGAGGAAAACCTCCTCGTCTTCGGCGGCAAGCTGCCGGAGAACGACCAGATGCGGAGGATCGACACCCTGCTGGTGAAACAGGCCGATCCGCCGGAGGTCAAGGACGAGGCCCAATGGCGGACCCATCAGAAGGCCGCGATCGAACGGTTGCGGCAATTGACGTTCCGCCACGTGGCTCGGCATCCCTCCCCGCGGCGGCGGGAATTCCGCTCCGACGGCAGCAGCGGCGGCGGAACGAGCGTGGCGACGTACGTGTTCGACACCAGCGACGGGCTGACGCTGGACCTGCGGACCGCCCGGCCGGCGGCCGCCGAATGGCCGATCCCCACGGTGGCCTACGCTGTGCAAGCCGACGCCCCCAGCACCTTCTCGGGCGGAGGCCGCTCGCGGCCCGCCCTTCGCGGCCAGATCGCCACCGCTGGAGTCGAAGTCCGCAACACGGGCGTCACCTCCGTGGGCCCCGGCTACCTCTGGACCCTCCGCCGCATCTACCCGATGCTCGGCCACACGCTCCCCGAGCGGCAGGTGCAGGACCTGCTCGACGGCATCGCGGTCGTCCGCCAGGAAGCGGCGACCGGACCGGTGGCCGTCTTTGGGCGAGGCGCCACGGCGCCGCTGGCGATCTATGCCGCAATTCTCGACCCGCGCGTCAGCGAGGTGATTCTCTCGGGCCCGCCCGAAAGCCACGAGGACCCCGCAACGCCGGAGTTTCTCGGCATTCTCCGCATCGGCGACCTGCCCCAGAACCTGGCCCTCGTCTATCCCCGCCCGATCACGTTCGTCGGCTCGATGCCCAAGGCCTACGAGTGGACGCGGCAGGTCTATGAGAAGCTTGGCGCCGGCGATCGCATCCGCGTCGTCGCCAGCGTGCAGCAGTGGCAGCCGCGCTAGCCGGGCACAATCCCCTACCCGTATCCGCCCATGCCGAAGAACAACTGCCTCTTCAGCATCCGGTAAAGCCAATAGTCTTCGGCGATTTCCTCGCCCGCCAGGTGGTGGCTCGAGCGCGGCTCGGAGGCCGCCAATTCGCCATAGGCGTCCCGGCCGCTCGTGTCGCGGGCCTGGTGGCCGCGGAGAAACTCGACGAGTTCTTGGGGATATTCGAGGATCACGCAGCCGCGGGTCCGCCGGCCGACAAAATCCTGAAACTCGCGGAGCAGCCGACTCTCATTGATCGTCTTGAACAGATCGCCCGCGTGGTCGCCGATCGTCTCGCAGGCGAACGACATTGGGGGGCAGGGTTCAATCGAGCCGCCCGGCCCGATGTGAAAGCCAAGCCCCTCGGCGGCGGGGCAAACCGCTTCGCCGCGGGCATTCCAATAGGTGTCGATGAGGATGATCGGGTGCCGCCGGCGGAGCGTGAGCAACCGCCGGCGGAGTTCGAGCATCCGCTCGCGGCTGACGCAGAACCGGGGCGAGGGGTCGCGCCCGACCGGGCGGAACACGTAATACCACAGATACATCGCCCCGCAATCGATGAAGGTGCGGACATACTCGTCGCTGAGCACCTCCTCAAAATTCTGGCCGGTGACCGTGGTTGCCACGCCGAAGAGGATCTTGCTGCGTTTCAGGCGGCGGAGCCCTTCCATGGCGATTTGGAAGACCCCCGCGCCGCGCCGAGCGTCGTTCTCCGCCTCCAGCCCGTCGATGCTCACCAGCACCGTCGCGTTGCCGGCGGCGCGGATTCGGGCGACGTTCTGCTCATCGAGGAACATGCCGTTGGTGATGATCTGGAAATAGCACTCCGGATGGCCCTCGATGATCCGCCAGAGCCCGGGATGGAGCATCGGCTCGCCGCCGAGAAGCGTGTAGAAGTAGCTCTGCTGCCGCTTGCCGGCGGCGATGATCGCCTCCACCTCGTCGGGCTTGAGACTCAGGCCGCCCCCGCTCGCGTCGATCCAGCAGCCATGGCAGCGGAGGTTGCAGGCATTCGTCAAGGCCAGGAAGAGGAAGGGGGGAAACAGCTCCCCGCGGCGCAATCGCCGGCGGAAGGCCGCCATCGCCCGCCGGCCCTTGTAGACCCAGAGATAGGCTGCCTTGGCCGCCAGCCGGGGCGAGATTTCCGTGGCCAAGCGATAGGCGAGTCGTGGAAGCATCGAGATCTGAACCTCGCGATAGCGGGCCAACCCGGGGCGCCCGGGCGACGTCGGAAGAAAGGGGCAACTCCGGGCCATTATATTTGGTCGGGCCCGGCCGTGCGCAACAAACCACCCGCCGGCGGAGGGCGGACCATTTGACACGGAGATACCGCCTGGGAAGAATACGATTCTTCACCCGAGCAGGAGGGCGGCGGCAATCCGCGCCGCTAACGCGGTTGCGCCGGTCCTGCTCGTGCATCTTCCGTCAGCAACCCGTTGTGGAGCAAAACTCGATGAGTCGACGTTCGTGGCTATCTCTGCTGATCTTCTCCTGCGCCATCCCGTTCGGTTCAAGCGGATCGTCCGCCGAACCCGCCGATTGGCCCCGCTTCCGCGGTCCCGGCGGCGACGGGGTCTGCACCGAGACCGGGCTGAACTGGGACTGGCCCCCCGAAGGACCGAAGCTCCTCTGGAAGGTTGAGGGGATCGGCAAGGGCTACTCGTCGGTCTCGATCGCCGGCGGGCGGATCTACACGATGGGAGACCGGTCGGACGGTGGCGATGAATCCCAGTTCGTGATCGCGCTGGACGGCGACACGCGCGAGGAAATCTGGGCCGCCAAGGTCGGCCCGCCCCATTCCGACGGCCCCCGCTGCACGCCGACCGTCGCCGCGGGGCTGGTCTACGCGCTGGGCACCGATGGCGACCTGGTCTGCCTGGATGCCGCCAGCGGCGGGCTGCGATGGAAGAAGAACCTCGCCGATGATTTTGGCGGCAAGATGATGTCCGTCTGGAAGTTCAGCGAATCGCCGATCGTCGACGGGCCGCGCCTGGTCTGCACGCCCGGCGGACCGGAGGCGCTGATCGTCGCCCTGGACAAGACGACCGGCGACCTGATCTGGAAATGCGCATCGCCGGCGCTCGGCCCGCGGGGCAGAGACGGCGCCGGATACACGACCATCGTCCCGGCCGACATCGAGGGCGTACGGCAGTATCTGACGATCGTCGGCCGCGGGGCGATCTCCGTGGAGGCGGCCACCGGCCGCTTCCTCTGGGGCTACAACCGCATCGCCAACAGAACGGCCAACGTCTCCTCGCCGATTGTTCGCGGCAACATGGTCTTCGTCACCACGAGCTACAGGACCGGCTCCGCCCTGCTCCGCATTGCCCGCAAGGGCGAGGCATGGAATGCCGAGGAGGTCTATTTCCTGGGGCCGAGGGATTTCGAGAATCACCACGGCGGGGTGGTTCTCGCGGGCGACCACGTCTACGGCGGCGACGGTCAGAACAAGGGCGTGCCGGTCTGCCTCGAATTCGAAACCGGCAACATCTGCTGGAAGCCCGAAGCCCCGGGCAAAGGCTCGGCGGCGGTCCTCTACGCCGACGGGCACCTGATCTTCCGCTACCAGGACAAGGGCCTGATCGCCTTGATTGAGGCCAAGCCCGATGCGTACCGCCTGAAGAGCACGTTCCAACCGCTCAACGGCGACGGCCCGGCCTGGCCCCATCCGGTGATCCACGACGGCAAGCTCTACCTGCGTCACAACGACCTCCTCGCGTGCTATGATCTGCGGGGGGAATAGCAGCATCGGATGATCGACCGCAACCATCTGACCCGCGCCTACGAGAAGGCCCGCGCGGACCTTCTCGCCGAGCAGAACGCCGAGGGCCACTGGACTGGCGAACTCTGTAGTTCGGCCCTTTCCACGGCGACGGCCGTCAGCGCGTTGGCCAGTGTGCTCCGCCGCGGGAGCGGTGCGGCCGACGCCGCCCTCATGCACCGCCTGATCGACGGCGGCCTGGACTACCTGGCTGGCGCACAAAACGCCGACGGAGGCTGGGGCGACACGGATCGCAGCCTGTCGAACATCGCCACCACGATGCTCGCCCGGGCCGCCATCCACCTGGCCGGCGGCGCCGACCCGTTCGCCGCGCAGCTCGCCGCGGCCGAGCGGTATCTCCAGGCCCGGGGCGGCGTCGAGGGCCTGCGGCGCCGCTACGGCCGCGACAAGACGTTCGCCGTGCCAATTCTCGCCAACACCGCGATGGCCGGCCTGGTCTCTTGGCAAGCGGTCGCACCGCTGCCCTTTGAACTGGCCGCGTTTCCCCAAAGTGTCTATCGATTCCTCCGGCTCCCCGTGGTCAGTTATGCGATTCCCGCCCTCGTGGCGATCGGCCTGGCACGGTTCCATCACCGCCGGCCGCTCAATCCGCTCGCGCGGTGCGTCCGCAGCTTGGCGGCGGGGCGAAGCCTCCGGGTGGCCGAGCGCATGCAGCCCGAGAGCGGAGGATTCCTGGAAGCCGCGCCGCTGACCAGCTTCGTTGTCATGAGCCTGGCGAACATCGGCCGAGCGGACCACCCGATCGTGCGCAACGGGCTGCGGTTCCTGGCCGACTCCGTCCGCGGCGACGGTTCCTGGCCGATCGATACGAACCTGGCCACCTGGGTCACGACCCTCGCCATCAATGCGCTCGACGACGGGTCGGCGGAGCCGGCCGGGCGGAAGTGCCTCGACTGGCTGCTCGGCTGCCAGCATCGAGTCCGACATCCGTTCACGGGCGCGGAAGCCGGCGGATGGGGTTGGAGCGATCTTAGCGGCGCGGTGCCCGACGCCGACGACACCCCCGGCGCGATGCTGGCCTTGGCCAGAGGGGCCCGCGCCGCCGGCGGAGAGCAGCGCGCGGCAATTCAACAATCCGCCGCGATGGGGCTCGACTGGCTGCTCCGCTTACAGAATCGCGACGGCGGATTTCCCACCTTCTGCCGCGGCTGGGGCAAGCTGCCCTTCGACCGCAGCAGCACCGACCTGACGGCCCATGCGTTGCGAGCGATTCACGCCTGGCGGTCCTTGGAGAGCCGCGGCGCGGATCGGGCAACCGCGCGGGGGCGGCGGTTCCTCCAGCGGAGCCAACAGTCCGATGGTAGTTGGCTGCCCCTCTGGTTCGGCAACCAGCACCGACCGAATGAAGACAACCCGGTCTACGGCACCGCCCGCGTGCTCCTGGCGTATCGCGACCTCGGCTGGCTCGACACCGAGGCGGCCCGGCGGGGTCTCCGTTACCTGGCCGCGTCCCAGCGCGAAGACGGCGGCTGGGGGGCGGCTCCAAGCGGCCAGGCGTCCTCGGTGGAAGAGACAGCCGTGGCGCTGGAGGCCCTGCTCTCCGCGGCGGCTTCCCCGCCAGCGCAAGCCGCGATAGAATCGGGACTTCAGTGGCTCGTCCGGGCAGTGGAAGAAAATCGGCACCGGAGAGCCGCGCCGATCGGTTTTTACTTCGCCCGGCTATGGTATTATGAGAAGTTGTATCCCCTGATTTTTACGGTTTCGGCACTCCGTGAGGCAGTTCGGCAGCAACACGCGCCTTGAAGGAGAACCGGCCCGATCTTCGCGGCAAGACAGGCTGTTCGGCGAGCAGGAAGACGGAACTGGCCACGCAGAGTCGGTTTGGCCCCGTGAACGATTGCAGCGGTGGATCGACGGCCAAGCGCCGCCAGGAGAACGCCACCGAGACCAACCGCAATGAGAGCACATCCGTGGCCATCGTCCCCACCCCTGATCGACCGACTTTGAGAGACGGCCTGCTGCCGGCCGCCGATGCCGCCGGGGGAACGGCCCACCAGAAGCAGATTCCCGAGCCGCTGGCGCTCCGCGAGCAGATCCGCTCGGCCGTCGAGGCACGCGTCGCCGCGCTCGACCGAAGCCCGCCCCTGGTCCGCCATCGGCTGGAGAGCCATGCCCGCGAGGTGCTTGGACAGCTCCGTCTGCCGGAAGCCTACCTGGGTTGGACGATGGTCATGCTGGCCAGCGCCTACTGGCGGGATCGGGTGCTGGCCACGCCCTACGAGCGGCGGTTGCTGCTCTTGCCGCACTGCATGAGGAACCAGGCGGTCTGCCGGGCCGAGTACGATGAATTCGGGCTTCGCTGCGCGGACTGCGGCGGCTGCAATCTGAGCCGCTGGCGCGCGTTGGGCCGCAGAAAAGGCTACCAGGTCCTGATCGCCGAGGGTTCCCCGATCGTGCTGCAACTGATCCTGCGGGGCCGCGCCGACGCGGTCCTTGGAATCGGCTGCCTGAATTCGCTCGAGAAGGCCCTCGGCAAGCTCCAGATCACCGGGCTGCCGGCCATGGCGGTGCCGCTCCACTCGTCCTCGTGCGCCAACACCTCGACCGACGAGGGGTGGGCCCTGGAGATGATCGACACGCCCTACCGGCCCGGGGGCCAGGCCGCGCGCTCGCAGGTCCATCTGCTCCGCGCCGCGTCGCGGATGTTCGAAGCCGGAGAGTTGAGCCGCCTGCTGCCTGCTCGGCGAGGGGATGAACCGCTCCGCGAACTGGCCGACCAGCCCCTCGAAGCCGTGTCGCCGCTGGAATCGACGGAGACTCTCGCCCGCGATTTCCTCACCCGCGGCGGCAAGTATTACCGGCCCTTCATCACGCTGGCAGCCTACGACGCGCTCCGCGGCGGACACGGCTGGGGGCGCGACGGGGCGCGGTGCGCGGCCCAGCTGCCCGAGGCCGTCAAGCGGGTCGCCGCGGCGATGGAACTGTTCCACAAGGCTTCGCTCGTCCACGACGACATCGAGGACGACGACGACTTCCGCTACGGCCGCCCCACGATCCACCGGCAGCATG
>JAAYCB010000456.1 GCA_012744395.1 Pirellulaceae bacterium | reverse complement strand
CCGCCCGCGGATCACCGCCCGCGGATCACCGCCCGCTCCTGCCTTCGGATTATTCTGCGGCTTGGAGGCAGAATTGGCAACTCCTCCGGCGGCCGACCAGAGGGCGCTGCGGGAGCCCGCGTTCCTGCTTGCATCGCGCGCTGCGATCAGAGAGAATTCGACGAATCGGGCCGGTCCACTCCCGGCCGCATTCTCAACGGCGATTGTCTACGGCCGTCACCTCCGGCCAGCGCGGGGCGAGCCCGAACCGGCCAGTGGCTGCCGGCGGTAACCTGTGACCTGCACCCTCAGAGGCAAAGCGAATGTCCGAATCCGAAAGAATCGATCGAAGAAGCGCCCTCGGGCGGTGTGTGGCGGCGGCCGGCTCGGCCTGCGCTCTGGCCCGTACGGGCCGGGCGGCCGAAAGCCCGCCGCCGGCCGAGGCGGCCGGCGGCATGGCCTACGGCACGCTCGGCAACGCCAAGATCAGCCGCCTGATGCTCGGGGGCAATCTGGTCTCCGGCTACATGCACGCGCGCGACCTCAGCTACGTCAATCGCCTGTTCCGCGCCTACGTGACCGAGGAGAAGATCTTCGAGACGTTTCGCATTGCCGAGGCCCGCGGCATCAACACGGTTCTCGAAAGCGGGGCGAACCTCGTTGCCAAGTACAACAAGCAGTACGGCGGCCGGATGCAGATCATCCCCAGCATCCACCCGGAAGTCGGCCAGCCGGTGCAGAAGCTCAAGGACGAGATTGCCGCGAAAGTCGACCAGGGGTGCGCGGCCCTGTATATCTGGGGCGTGGCCGGCGACAATCTGACCCGGCTGGGCGCCCTGGACCGGATCGCCGAGGCGGTCGAGTTGACCAAGGCGCACAACGTGGCGATCGGCGTCGGCTGCCATTCCCTGGAGGTGGTCAAGGCCTGCGAAGAGCAGGAAATCCCCTGCGACTTCTACGTCAAAACGCTCCACCAGGACACCTACTTCTCCGCCACCCCGAAACCGCTCCGCAAGGAGTACATCTGGCTCGACGGCGGCGAGGGCTGGCACGACAGCATGTGGTGCATCAACCCGGAGGAGACGATCGCCACCATGCAGACCGTCAAAAAGCCGTGGGTCGCGTTCAAGGTCCTTGCCGCCGGTTCGATCCTCCCCCGCAGCGGTTTCGCCCACGCGCTCGACGGCGGCGCCGACTTCCTCGGCGTGGGAATGTTCGACTTCCAAATCGAAGAAAACTGCGAGATTTTCAACCGGCTCGCCAGCCGAGCGCGCCAGCGCCCGCGGCCCTGGTACGGGTAAGGGCAGGGGGGGACGCGGGGAAAGCCCCTCCGCCACCCGGTTAGCAGCGGCTCTTCGATTCCTTGCCCAAAGGCGGCAGCCTTCGCCGTGGCGACTGCTCGCCGCGAGCGCGACATGGCCGGCGGAGGGTTCCTTCGTCACGGGAGAGTCTTGTTGCCCGGATGCGGAGTGACCACGAGCCCGGGCAGTTTGCTTTGCAGGCGGCTGATTCCTTGCGGAGTAACACGTGTTCCCGGAAGGTCTCGTTCTCTGAGCTTATCCAGATGGTAAAGCGATTCCGGCCCGGCCGAGTTGGCGACGCGCGTCACTCGTGATATCCGTTGCAGGTTTAACAGGACCTGGCGGAAGCGGTTGATTTTTGCGCATAGACTTAACGTCACGCTGAAACCGTACAAAATCCGCTTTCGCCCGCACATGCGCTGGATCGGTTCCCTGCAAAATGCCGCTGCATGGGCACCACGGCCACAACGATCAACACGAGCCAGATCAAAAGCGTCGCAGGCTCCGGGACGACGGCGCGCGAAAATACCTGACCGGGAAGGGCGGCCAATCCCGTGTAATAATCCGGCCCCGAACCGGTGGGAGT
>JAAYCB010000455.1 GCA_012744395.1 Pirellulaceae bacterium | reverse complement strand
ATAATGAGATTGTGATCAACTCCGAGCTTATCGAAATCACCCGCAAGAAGCAATTGTTTTTGCCTGCCCGAAGGCCCATTCCTGTTTGGATGTGGCTTCGGCCTTCAATGTCGGTAGTAAGTTCCTTCGAAATGAGACTCCTGGGACACTGCAGACCGAACATCATTCCACTCGCGCCAAAGTAGCGTAACGCCTGCCTGGCCAGTAAGTTACGTCTACAGGCGGGACGGCGATCGGCGCGGGTGACGCGATTCCCTCAAGAAAGACGGCGCTCTACTCGATCAGATAGCGTTACAGCGAGAATTGTCTTCGATTCGGTATACCAACCAGTCTCCGCCGAACGAATTGTCGCCGTAGCCGTCGGCCACGTTGCGCAACCAGACGGGGGGGCAGGCGTCGACATTCGAGTTGTCAAAAAGACCCCTCAACTGAGGGGAGGTATTCACGAGGGTTCGGTCCTCACTACAAGCCCTCCGTCAGCGCTGGTTTGGCTTGCCGAGTAAAACCAGGCCACCGGCACGGAACGGAAACGGGACGAATGAAAGCCCGTTTTCCCGTCGGCGACGTAATAACTGAGCACCGCGCGGTCCCGGACGAAGGTCAGGCTCGTGTAGGCATATTGCTCGTCCTGGCGGGATTCCAGGTTGCGGAAGTTTTGCCATGTCCGCCCGTCGTCGCGGGAGATGGCGGCGGCCAACGGGGTGCGTCTGCCGCCGTGCCCGATTCCGGGCGTATAGGTGTTGTTCCAGACCAATAGCAGATCGCCGGTGGCCGGGATTCGCCGCAGGGTGGCAGGTGCTTCGGGGGCCTGAATGTCGGGCAACTCGCCCGGCTGGCTCCACGTATCGCTGCCATCTTCCGACCATGCCGCGGAGATGGTTCCCAACTGGTTTCGCACGACCATCAGGACCCGCCCGTCGAGAAGTTCGACCACCTCGGGCTCCATCGCTCCGCGTTTGGGCAGCGCGACCTGGCCGCGGCCATAGCGCCACGTCCTGCCGCCGTCATCCGAGAGGCAGCAGGAGGACACGAAATGGTTCTTCCGCAGACTTTCCGTGGCGGCAATCGGGGCCAGCAGCCGCCCCGTGCTCAGCACGGTCACCCGATCGTTGTTCATGACATGGTATCCCGGACGATCGGTGACGCGGATCGGCTCGCCGAAGGTCCGGGTCTCGTCGTTGGAGATCCGCAAGTGAACTTCGAGGCTGTCCGGCCCGTTCTTGACCAGGTAGAACATCCCGATCGGCGCAGGGCCGTTGGCGGCGGGCGAAAGGCGGCGAAGGGTGACCGACATCACATTCTGCTTGCCCACGTTTTCTTGCAGCACCCGTGGCTCTCCCCATGTGCGGCCGCCGTCGGTTGACGACCGGGCAATGATTTGCGCCGTGGCATGGTCAGCCCCGCTGCCGGCGAATTCGCTGACCGCAAACAGAAGCGTTCCGTCGTTCAGCTCGATGACCGAGCCTTCCGTGTAGCGAGGGTTCTGCTTCGTGGCCGGATACACGTCGCGGGAAAAATCGGCCTCCGGCGCCGATTCCGCCGCTTGCACCAGAGTCAGGAGAGATTGAGCGGCACGGATTTGCGCGTCAGGCTCCGGATCGTCGAGCAGGGCGATCAACGCGTCGGCCGCTCCGGCGACTCGCGCTTCGCCCGCCGCATTGGCGGCGTAGGTGCGGACCGCCGGATCGCCGGAACGCAGGTTGCGCAGCAGGGCTTCGCGGCCCTCCGGATCGCCAAGCTGCGCCAGGGCGTGCTCACCAAACGCCCGGGCGAGCGGGTCGGATGTACGTTTCACGTTCATGCGGATCTGCGGGATGTCGGAAGCATCGCCGATGGCGCCGAGCACCCAGGCGGCGATCCGCTGGACTTCGTGGTCGTCGCTCTTCAGCTTTTCGCGCAACAGCATCTTCGCCTCCGGAGAGCCGCACCGCCCCAAGGCCGCGGCAGCCATCATCTGGAGCGTAGGGCTGTCGGTTCGCCGCATTGCTGCCCGGAGCCGGCGCCCGTCCCCGCTCCGGAAGCACTTGAAAAGGCTTTCGCAGGCGTGTACATGGCCATAAGAATCCTGTTTGGCGAGAACGTCGAGCATGACGGCGACTTTCGACAGATCGCCGGCCCGGACAAGCTCTCGGGCCAGCCCGCAGCGATGCCGATCATCCTGCTCGGTCTCCAATTTCGGATTCAGGCAACTCCGGACTTCGCCGCCATATCCGGCCAGCGTGAGACCCTCGGCGGCATGCATCGCGGGCCAGAACTCGCTGGAGCGGATACCAGCACGAAGAACATCAAGGCAGCGCGTGCGAACTCCCTCGGCCAGGGAGATCGATGCGGCCGGTCTTGCCCGGTCCTCGGCGGCCGCCCAACCGGCAAGCCCTGCCAGCACGGTCGCCAGCAACCAGGCAGTTCCGCAGACGCTCCGCCTTGTGTCGACAAGGACTCTCATGGCACTTTTCCCCCATGCCGCCATACCCAAGTGTGCCCCCCGATACGGCGACGACTTTGGTGACTGGAACGTCGGTTTCTAGAAATCCGCTTCGTTAAGCGCCAGCCCCACCTGGTGACTGAATCGTGTACACACCCACAGTTTTCCGGGGGTCGGTTCGAACAGGTAGGGATAGGAAAGCCCTCCGCGAGCGCGGCGGGCAATCACCACCGGCGGCGACCATGTTTTGCCGTCATCCTGCGAAAAGGCCAGCGACAATTCCTGGCGGTGCCAACTGGCGGCCGCTGCCGCTGCCTGGACGTTCTTGCTGCGAGCCGGCTCGCTCTTTCCCTCCGGATAGAGCCGATTCCAGACCAGCGCCAGCCGGCCGCTCTTGAGCCGCACCAAGTGGCCGGGAGCGCTGCTGGCGTCGATCCGGCTGGGGCCGATCTCCCGCCACGAACGGCCTTGGTCTGCCGAAAACGCTTCCCAGAAACGGTCCCAATTCGTGCGGACGAGCATCAGCAGCCGCCCGTCGTCCAGTTCGGCAAGCGTCGGCTCCATCGCGCCGTCGTGGTGGCCGTGGCCGCCGAGGTCGATGAATTGATCGCTGTGCCACGTCCGCCCGTCATCGTCCGAATAGTAGGGGCGGATCTCGTGCCGGCCGGGATCGCGGAACAGGTCCTGCACGGGCACGGCGATCCGGCCCGTGCGGGTCTGGATGATGTCGATCAGGGCACCGCAGTACCCGTCGAGAATCATCTGGCGATCGACCCAGGTCTTGCCGTCGTCGAGACTGCGTATCGACCACACGTCCAGGTTGACATCGTCGGCCGGCGCCCGCCTGGCATCGTCCCAACTCCACTTGAAGGTCGACTGGTCCGTGAAGACGACGACGATCGCGCCGGACCGCGTTCGCACGGCCACGCTGTTGCCGGGCACGCCCGGTTTGGGGCCATCGTAGATCGGCTTGGGATCCGACCAGGTCTTGCCGCCGTCGGCGGTGACACTGGCCGTATTGCCTTGAAGGCACAGCAGACTGCCATCGGACAGATGGACAAACGGCCCCAGTTTGTTGAACGGCAGCAGGCTGCACCGCGGCTCGATCCATACCTCGTCTTCTGCGGAAGCCGTTGCAGGGAATGGAAACACCGCGAGGAGGGCAAGCACTGCCACGATCCTGCAAGCCATCTTGCTGCTCCCTGGCTGGAGGTTCCGCTTCGCGGGGCCTTGTCGCCGCCATGCCCCCCACGGCGGTTATCCGGCCTCTGCACAGTTTTACGGGCGAGCATGGCTGTGTCAAGCGGTCCGGACTTCGAGGCGAATCCAGGCAGTCATCCTCTGGTTCTGTGCAAGGCGCGGGAGCTGCGGATGCCGGTTTGAAAGGCCTCAACCGGCCGGCTGTTGCATCTCCGCGGCCCGTGCCGCACAATACGGCCGATGGTCGCAAACGCCTTTCTTTATGAGGAGAGACATCCGATGCAGCGAAAACTGTCCGCAACGCTCGTCGCGACGATCCTTGGCTGGGCTGCGTTTTGCGGCGCGGCCGACAAGCAACCGCGTTGGGTGCATCCGCTCTGCCAGCCGCTGAAGGCGACCAGCAATGGTCCGTTCGTGCAACTGGCGGACGGCAGCCTGTTGACGATCGACAAGACGGGACTCCGCGCCAGCAAGGACGATGGCGTCACGTGGTCCGAGGGCACCCCGGTTTGCCCGGGGATCGCGGGTGGGCCTCCGGGCCGGCAGGAGCCGGCGGCGTTTTATCTGATCCGCGCCCGCAGCGGGGCCCTGGTGGCGATTTATCTGGACTTCACCACGTACCGGTTCCGCTGGGACGAGAGCACCAACGAGCCGCTCGACTGTTGTCTGGAGATCTGGGCGGTTCGCAGCCTCGATGGGGGCAAAACATGGACCGACCGGCAGCGCGTCCTGGAGGGCTACAATCCGAATTTCTTCGGCTTCATCCAGACGAAATCCGGCCGGCTGATCGCCGCCGTGCCCCACCTGGTTCCCAGGCCGGGCCGCTACGTGGCATGCGCGCTGTTTTCCGACGATGACGGCAAGAGCTGGAAGCGCAGCAATCTGATCGACCTCGGCGGGCATGGCCACCACTCCGGCGCGATGGAGCCCTCGCTGGCCGAACTGGACGACGGCCGGCTGATGATGCTGATCCGCACCCACTGGGGCCGTTTCTGGCAGGCCTATTCCGACGACGGCGGCCTCTCCTGGCGAACGGTCTTGCCCAGCCAAATCGAGTCGAGCAGCGCGCCGGGCTATCTGCTGAAACTCGCAAGCGGCCGGCTAGCCCTGGTCTGCAACGGAAAGACGGGCCGCAAGGAACTGTTGCTGTATTTCTCCGAGGATGACGGCAAGAACTGGACACCGCCGGTCGTCATCGCGCGCCAGGAAGACGGCCAGATCAGCTATCCGTTCATGATGGAGCACGGGCCCGGCGAGTTGTGGATCACCGCCGGCTTCGCGCCCGTGCCGCTGCGGCTGAAGGCGAACGAGGAATCGTTCGTTGCAGAAGCGAAACCGCCGCGGGCGCCAGCCCCGAGATAAGCGCTGATCACCCACGGAATCGAAGGATGCTGAGCGCGTTCCGAAAGAGAACCGCAGGCGTTCGAGGAACAACTTGCCCACAGCCGAAAACGCCCGCTGCGATTGGCAGAATCCCCTGGGCGAACCTCGGTTTCCATGCCAGGCTGAAATGGCGACTTGGCCTTGTTCGGCCGGACCGGACGATGGCTATCGGCGCTTGTTCAACGGGTCGCCGTTCACGGCTTTCGTGGGCGCGCAGCGTCACCCGGGTGTTTCGCTGTGATTTCAGCGGTGAAACGGCGGGAAGACAGGTGCAGTCTGTGGGGAGAGTGCTGATGCTCAGGGACGACTGGGCTCGGGCTACGAGGAGTTGAATAGCAGAGTGGGAAGCGTGCGTCCCGCGAAGAATGCATTGAGTGTCTTTTGCAGGAAAGAGATACGCCGAGCGGCCCCGTTGGGCACACGTGGCGAGCACCGTCCAGATACGCTCACACCAGGAGCGACCAGCCTGGCCGCGCGTCCCCTGGGTGATTTTGCGATCGATCACGACGAAGCGGGCCATTGGATCTCATCCACGCCGATGGCCTCGATGCCGATCTCAACCACCTCGACGAAGTGCTGCAGGATCGTCCGCTGTTCGTCGTGTCGCCTGTCGCAGCAGGTCTCCCACACCGGCCCAGCTTTCGACGAACTTGCTGGCGGCCACAGTCTTCTCCGCGGCCGGAGCCTTTTGCTGAGCAAGTCGTTGGAGTTGATCGCGCAACAGGCTACGTACCTCGTTCCACTGACCGGCAGTCAGAGGCCCTCTGCCACAGCTAAAGAGCCTCTGGAAGGATGCGAAGTCTAGGCAAAAGGAGAGTGTTGGGACGTACCAGAGGAGGTGCTTGACGAATAGACAAGTATCCTGTACAATGTGGCTATGAAAGAAACCAAACTGACTGACCAGCTGAGACGGGCGATTGAAACGGCCGACAAGAGCCGGTACGTGCTCTGGAAAGAAACCGGGATCGACCAGGCAGTGCTCTCCCGGTTCATGCACGGCAAGGGTGGATTGTCCATGGACGGGTTGGACCGGCTAGCCCATGCCCTTGGGTTGGAGTTGGTCGCGAAGAAACGTCCCACGAAGGGGCAAGGAACAAAGTGAGAGGAGTGGACAATGGCAAGTGTCTTTAAGCAAATCCGCAAGAAGCGTATTCCGACTGGAGCGGAGATCGTCGAGAAACGCGGAAAGCGTATCGCAACCTGGACATCCCGCGGGCGGACAAGACGGGCGGAACTGTCAGTGGATGGGAAGTCGATTCTGGTTCCCGACCCAAACTACACCGTCACGTGGTTCGACTGGGAAGGCAAGCGGCACAAAGCGAGCGGCGGTCCGGACCGGGACGCAGCCCAGGCTCTGGGCCGACAGAAGGAGACCGAGGCCATGCAGCGGCGTCAAGGTCTGATTGACCCTCGGGCTGAGAAGACGGTGAGCGAGAGACGGCGGCCCATCGCGGATCACCTCGCCGACTTCCGGCGAAGCCTTGAGGCGAAGGGCGACACGCCTGAGCATGTCGCCCTGATCCTGGCCCGACTCACCCGGGTACTTGAAATGTGCAAGGTGGAGCGGATCGGCGACATGAGCCCATCGGAGATAGCGGCGGCTGTTGCTGACCTGCACACTGAGGGGCTAAGCTTGCGGACGTGCAACGGCTACCTGCGAGCCATCAAGCAATTCAGTCGGTGGTTGTACCGGGACGGCCGGGCAACGAGCGATACGCTCGCCCACCTGACAGCCTATAACGTGGAAACGGACCGGCGCCGGGAACGGCGGGTATTGTCGCCCGAGGAGTTCCGCCTGCTGGTAGCAGCGGCCGAAGCGGGCTCCGCCGTGGAAGGCATCCCCGGCGACACCCGGGCGATGATGTACATCCTTGCCGCCTGGACGGGGTTTCGCAGGCGGGAACTGTCTTCCATCACATTGCGGTCCTTTGACTTCCAAGCCGAGCCGGCGACGGTGACAATCGAGGCGGCCTACGCGAAAAACCGCCGGCAGGACACGCAGCCCCTACATCCGACGGTGGCGCAGCGGCTGCGGACATGGTTAGAAGTGAAAACGGAAATCAATGACGATGCCCCGCTGTTTCCCCTTCGTACTCCAGGGCGAAGCTGGCGAAAAACCGGGAAGATGATGCGTCTGGACCTGGAACGGGCAGGGTTGCCCTACGCCGATGAAGACGGGCTCTATGCCGACTTTCACGCACACCGGCACGCCTTTATTTCTAACCTCGGCAAGGCGGGTGTTCTCTTGGCGACTGCCCAGAAGCTAGCCCGTCATTCCGACCCAACGCTGACTGCGAACATCTACACCCACCTGGGGGTTTCGGACAAAGCGGCGGCTATCGACATGCTGCCCGAATGCCCGGCTTACAGTAAGAACACCGAATTGGGGGAGCAGTGGTTGAACGCAACGGGAACCGATGATCCCCAAGCAGAAAGGAGTTGCGGCGATCAAAAGGGAGAGCATCTGGTGGAGCAGTCAGCCGGCAAAACGTGGCGAGTGGTGACGAACAGCACCCAAGCCCGGATGGAGAAACGGACGATACGCAAGTCCTTACGCTGTCAAGAAATGGCAATCGCCAGCAGCTTCTGGCGACTGCTGGCGAAAGTACCCCCGGCAGGATTTGAACCTGCGACCACCGGTTTAGGAAACCGGTGCTCTATCCCCTGAGCTACGAGGGCATTTCAATCGCGGCCGGGCCAAGAGGTCAACCGTGGCGGCCGTCGTTTGCCAGGCCCGTTTGGCCCGCCGGGCCATTGTACGCCGCTGAAGCGGACTGTTCAACTGGACCGGCTGTCCGCGTCTTCCACGACGCTGAATAGCCACCAGCGAGCGATGTTCTTCCGCGATCTGGGCTGCCGTTCGAAATAGATCGTCATCAACGCGCCGGAGTCGGTGACGACTTCAAACCAGTGTTTGCGGACGTAGGCCTCGCCGCTGCCGTGGCGGCACGGCCCCGTCTCGCGCCAGGTTTTCAACACCCGGGCAACGTGAATCGTTCTCGCCTTCCAGCGGAATTGGCGTGGAAGCCCCGGCGCGCCGACAGCCATCCGGGCGGCATCGATCGTTCCCGCAACCGGTTCGAGCGCCGCGCCGATGAATTGCTCGGCCACCGGACAATCCCCCTTGCTCGAAGTCCGCGGGCTCGGTCGCTGCCGCCCAAGCACGATCGCGGCGATCGATTTTGCGCCGCCGCGTTTCGGCTCGACCTCCGCCCGCTCCAATCGCGCCCACTACTTCCCCGCGACGATGGGATTTCGCAGGATGCCGACGTTCTCCAGTTCGATCTCCACGACGTCGCCGGGCTGGATCGCCGCGGTCTTCCCCGGCGTGCCGGTATAGATCAGGTCGCCCGGCTCGAGCGTCACGTACCGGCTGGCGAAGCTGACGATTGCCGCGACGCCGTGGATCAGGTCCTTGGTGCGTTGGCTTTGGCGAACCTCCCCGTTGACCCGCGTCGTCAAGAGGAGATCGTCGTAGTCGGCGCCCGCGGCGATAAACGGCCCGCAGGGCCCGAACGTGTCCGAACCCTTCGCGCGCCACCACTGGACGTCGTTTGCTTGCCAGTCGCGTGCGCTGATGTCGTTGCCGCAAGTGACGCCGAACACATACTCGTTGGCGTTCTTCTCCGAAACGTTCCGCGCCCGCTTGCCGATAACGATCACCATCTCGCCTTCGGGATGGACCTCGGCGGTGCCCGGCGGGATCACGACGGCGGCTTCGGTGGCGACGAGACAGGAGGGGACCTTGAAGAACAGTTCGGGGTTTTTCTTGGGCTGCTGACCGCCGAGGTGGCTGGCGTAGTTGCCGGCCAGGGCCAGAACCTTGCTGGGCCGTACGGGAACCAGCAGCTTGACCTCGGCGAGTTGATAGCTGTTTCCCGTCAACTCGTGTCGCCCGAACAGGTTCCCCTCGATCTGCCGGACGCGGTCGCCTTCAACCGCGCCATCGGCGATCGTCTTGCCGACCTGGAAGCGGCAATACTTGACCGCGCCCTCGGCGCCGATCGACACATTAACCAACGACAGGACAACCAGGCTCGACGCGAGGGCCCGGCAGATCAACGTCACGAGAGTGTTCATCATCCGTCCCGATTCGCAGCTGGAGTGTGGCGGAAGCGGGCTGCATGGCCACTTTCCACCATATCGGGCCGCGAATCCCGATGCAACCGCCGCCCGGACGACAGTCAGCAAAAAGACCGGACGGCAGGGACCGCCCGCGAGAGCGTAAACGTTCGCGTTGAGGAGGCGGGCTGGGCATCGTCTCGGCGAGGCGATCTGGTCGGCGGACGGTCTCCAGGGCCCGCTTCGGCCGGCCTGCCGGTGGTACTTGCCTGAAAAGTCGCTGTATTCGATACCGATCGATCTGGGTCGCCCGTTTTCTTGTCATCCTACCCGAACGTGGGGGCTGTCCCGCCCGGGACCGGCGCCTTCTGCTCGTGGGCCGAGGTTTTGCCGCTGCAATCGGGACATCCGTAGACCTCGGCGTGCGGAAAATCGCGGCATACCCCCCCTGAACAGGTGGAGTTGCGCAGTTTTGTGCTAGGATTGGATTGCGGCAATGGTCTGGAGATACTTGTTTACGGCAATTCCCGAAGTCTCCCAGACTCGCCACTTTGTGGCATTTAGATTGACATGCGAAAAATGGCGAAGTTATACTAGCGAGATGGATTTGTTGGGCCCGCCCAACCGGTTGCGGCACACCCATCAAAAAATATGAGATGCCTTGAATCCCCTCGGGTTCGGGTGCAGCCGGCGGATATCGCGCCGGGCAGAGCCAAACGGAGGTGGCCTTGACGGT
>JAAYCB010000454.1 GCA_012744395.1 Pirellulaceae bacterium | reverse complement strand
GCAAGCCCGACACGTACGAAGATTTCCGCCACCTGCTCGATCGCCAGGACATCGACGCGGTGGTGATCGCCACGCCGGACCACTGGCACGCGATCCAGACGATCGATGCCTGCCGCGCGGGCAAGGATGTCTATGTCGAGAAGCCTCTTTCAATCACCGTTCGCGAGGGCCGCCGGATGGTCGAGGTCGCCCGGGAGACCGGACGCGTGGTCCAGGTGGGCCTGCACCGCCGATCGGCGCCGATCTACGTCCAGGCGATGCAGCTTGTCCGCTCCGGCGCTCTGGGCAAGGTGACCGTGTCAAGGACCTACCACCGCAGCAACCTCTACCCCCACGGCATCGGCCGCGAGAAGCCCGGCGATCCGCCGCCGAACCTGAACTGGGACCTCTGGCTCGGCCCGCGGCCGCTGCGGCCCTACCAGGCGAACATCGCGCCCTACAAGTTCCGCTGGTGGACGCCCTACTCCTCGCAGACATCCAACAACGGCGTGCACTTCTTCGATTGCGTCCGCTGGATCACTGGCGACGAAGCGCCGACGTCGCTTTGCGCGATCGGCGGCAAATACGCGGTGGACGACGACCGCACGATCCCCGACACCCTCCACGTGACCTTCCAGTTCCCCGCCGGGCATCTGCTCAACTTCGGCATGTACGAGACGAGCGGCAATCGGACGCTGCCCCGGGAGGGATACTTCGAGATTCGCGGCACCAACGGAACGATGTACTGCGGCGACCGGAAATTCGAGGTGATCCCGGAAAAGGGGGGGCAGTTCCAGGCCCCCGAGCCGCGGATGGAGCAGGTCACGATCCAGGACGCCGGCGGCAACCTCGACCACACGGCCTTGCACGCGAGGAATTTCCTGGACTGCATCCGCTCTCGCGAGAAACCCAACTGCGACGTGGAACAGGGCCACACATCGACTTCGATGAGCCTCTTGGCCAAGATCTCCCACACAATCCGCAAGCGCCTGGAATGGGACCCGGTGCGGGAGCAGGTCACCAACTGCCCCGAGGCCAACGACCTGTTGCACTACGAATACCGCGCGCCCTGGAAGCTCGGCTGATCCAGCGCCGCTACTGGCGACCCTGCTGCATCTGGCGGATCGTGTCGACCGGGAGCGGAATGCCCTTGATGATCCCCTCGCAGACGACGTTCTCGTCGACGATGCACTGGAAACGGCAGGTCATCAGGACACGGCGGACCTTGAGCAACTGGCCGACGACCACGAAACGGTCCCCCGGGTGGACAATCCCCCGGAACCGCACGTCTTCGAGACCGCCGAAGCCGACCATCTCCGTGTCCATCAATTTCTGGTGCTGGACGTAGAAGCTGGCCATCTGGGCCGCCGCCTCGCACATGATCACGCCGGGCATGATCGGCATGCCGGGCATGTGGCCGCGGACCCAGAATTCGTCTTCGGCAAGGTCCTTGTAAGCCACGCAGATGTGCCGCTTCGGATCCTCGAACACCACGGCCGTCAAGTGCTCCATTTCGAAACGCTGGCAGTTGTATTTGCGGATCTCGTGGATGTCTGCGATGACGTGGTTCAGGTCGTATTCCGAGGGGTCAATGATCAGGTTCTTGGTGGCCACGCCTGTCTCCTTCCCTTAGTCTTGCCGTCCCGCGCCGACGCCAATTGGCCGCGGCGGGGATCGCTTGCCGCCCACCCACGGCGCAACCGCCCCCGGCGCGATGCCGCAATCGGGCAACAAGTCAGACACGGCACAACCGCGTCTGCCGCTGCTCAAGCCGCCCGCAAGGCTCAGGTGCGAACGGCGTGCCGCTTCTGCTTCCGCATCTTGCTGTTGGCGGGCCGTTTGCCATGATTGGCCTTCTTGACCCTTCTGCCGGGTTTTGCCATGTTGTTCCCTTCTCTACGTCGAGTCCAGAGATTCTGTTTGTCGCGTGCCTCGCCCCGTCCCAGCAGGGAGGAGCCGGCCTCCGACCGGATTGCCCGGCGAAAACACTCTCCAGGCGGCGGCAAACCTGACCGGTGCAGCCATTCCCAGCCGAGAGTGGGGCAGTCTTGCGGACCCCGACACGCTCCCTTAGAACCCTTCAATTTAGTGTCCAGCAGCGCCGCTGGGAAGGCTTCTTCCCCAACGGACCGCCAGGCCGGCACCGAACCCGCCACGGGCGGGGCCCGTCCAGCCAGCGGCAAACTCCGGAGCCGGATAGCCGCAGTCCGAACGGCCCGCGCGACCTAGGCCGCGCGCCGCGTCGGAAAAGACCTCTCTTCCGGACTCTCGAACCTCGTGCCACCAGGCAGGCACTCGACCGGGTCGGGCCCGCCGTCGTCGAGGTCTCCGCCGACTGCCGCCAGCCCGAACTCGTCGGCAGTCCCTTCAGCCGAGGCCAGGCCGTCTCGCCGCACCCAGACCAGGATCGCCGGCAGCATGACCAGCGAGGTGAACAGGCAGCAAGTGACGCCGATGGCGAGCACCCGCCCCAGGCTTTGCAGCCCCTGATGGTTGGCGATCATCAGGCTGCCGAAGCCGACCATCGTCGTCAGCGATGTCAAGACAATCGACGTCGACGTGGAGGGGCTCATCCGGTAACGGCCGCGGCACGCCAGGTAATCGTGGACGACGTGAATCCCATCGTCGACGCCGATGCCCAGGATCAGGGGCAGGACAATCATGTTTGCCGGGTTCAGCGGCACGTTCAACCAGCCGAGAATCCCAAACAGTTGCAACACTGCCAGTCCCGCCGGCAGCATTGCCAGCAGGGCGTGACGGAGGCTGCGGAAATCGAGACAGATGATCACGAAGACCACGCACAGGGCATAGAGGCCGGCCTCCTGGTAGCTCTGTTTCATCTGGTGCGATGCTTCGTAGGTCTGTAGGGGATTGCCGGTTGCCTGGGGATCGACGCTGCGGACGTCGGCAACGAACCGCTCCATCGCGTCCATGTCCCAGATATCGGCGTGGCTATAGACTCGCAGCAGGTGGCGGCCGCGCGAACCAAGGAACCGCGACACGAGGCCCTCCGGCAGATCGGTCACGTCCGGAGGCTGCGGATTGGACATCTGCCGCAGCGTCCGCAATCGCCCGAGCAGGTCGCGCGCCAGGTGGTGCTGGTACTCGGAAAGCCGGCGAAAACACTCCGCCTCCGGCATTCGCCGCAGCCGGTCGCGGACGAGTTCAAGCTCTTGAGCGATCCGCGCCCCGTGGGGTGTGCTGGCTACGACGGCCCCCTGAAGGTCGGCCAGGGCCTGCAACAAGACCTCGGGCCGCTGGATGGGGATTTGCGGCGGGCGGTCGGGCAAGCCCTCAAGCTGCTTCTGCATCCGTTCGATGAGCGGCCGTTTCAACTCCGTGTCCGCCGGGAGCAGCGAAGCGATCTCTTCGACTCGCTCCACGGACGGCAGCTTTTCGAAGCGAGCCCGCCGCTCCAGCACCTCCTCCCGATCTCTGGCCAGCGACAGCGCAAACCACACACTCTGGTCGCTGTCTTCCAGCAATTTCCGCTCCAGTTGGACGCTCTCCAGGTCTTCCGGCTGGAGATTCAGAAGATTGTGGTCATACCCCAGCCTGAACGCGCCGGCGGCCACCAGCAGCGTGGCCGCGCCCGTGGCGGCTAGCAGAAACGCGGGTCTGCGGAGCAGCGGGGCCAGGAAGCGATGCATGTCAAGCGGCGCCGGCAGGGGATCCCGCCCGCGTGGGGCGTCGACCAGGTGGACCAGCGCCGGCAGAACGCCCAAGGCCGCCAGGCAGCAGAGCAGAATCCCACCGCCGGCGACAACTCCCAGTTCGGCGACTCCGGTGAACTGCGTGAAGCGGGTGCAGAAAAAGGCGACTGCCGTGGTCAATGCCGCCGAGAGGATTCCCGGCCCGACACGCGCGGCGGTGCGGACCAGGGCGTCGTCGCAACCGGCGCCAGCGCCGCGGTATTGGAGATAGCGGGCCGCGAAGTGAACGCCGAAATCGATGCCCAGTCCGATCAGGATCACGGCGAACGAGACGCTCAAAATGTTCAAGTGGCCGACGGCGATCGTGATGTAGCCGAACGACCAGGCCATCGCCACCAGCAGCGCAACCACGGCCAGAAGAGGATGCCGAATCCCCCCGAACCCCGCGACGAACACGCACACCACGCCGACCAGGGACAAGACGGTCGCCCCGAGCATGTCGGCCTGGCTGGTCCGCATCTCATCGTTTTCGATCACCGGCAGCCCGGTCAGGCCGATCTCCACCTCCGGTCGCCGCGCCCCGATCATGGCGACGAGACTCCGCAGCGTCTCGATTGCCTCCGTCCCCCGGGCGAAGCCGCCCCCCTCGTCCTGGACGAGTTGAAGCAGGACAAACCCCAACCGGCCCTCGTTGGCCAGGAGGTATTCCGTGTTGAACTGGCTGGAGGTTGCCGCGATCTGCGGCATCTCGGGCCACGGGCTGACATATCGCCCATCGGCGGCCATCGCGTTCTGGAGACTGGCCGTGAGGCGCTCCGCCTCGACTCCCGTTCGGCGGCTGGCTCCGCCCGACGGGTCGCTCCGCGCGGCGATCAGGCGGCCCTGCATCGCCGCAGCCATGCTGCCCACCCCCAGGTGCGTCCAGCGGCCGGCGACGATCGGCCGGGTTTCCAGAACGAACTGCTCGAGAGCCGCCAGGTCTCGCGGGCTGGCGTAATGGAGCCCCTTGGAGCGGATGCCTGCCGGCTCGATCTTGTGGAGCACGCCGCAGAAATACCGATCCTCCCGTTTCAGGGCCCTGGCGACTTCGTCGAGAACGGGAACAACCTCGCCGCGCGATCGTCCTTCGACGACGACCACGACGTCGTCGGCCGAGCCGAATTCCTCGACGTAATCCAGCCAGAGCTTGTTGAAGTCGCTCTCGGGGTCAATCAGATCGAGCCGGCTCGTGTGGAATTCCAGGCCGACGACCGCCAGGACGATCGAGAGAACCGCCAAGACCGCGGCGCCAACCATAACGGCGACCGGAAAACGCAAGGCCAGGACGGTCAAACCGCGCAGCGGGACCCCCAAGAGCGGTGGCTTTTCTTGCGGCATCCGTTCCGCCGACATGAAATCCCTCTCACCTTCCGTGGGCAAGCGGACTGGTGCAGACAGGGCGAAGCCTGCCGGCCTCGCCTGACGGGCGTCCGGGCGATGCGGGCCCCCTTTGAAGGCGGGAATTCTATCAGCAAGCCGCCAGGGGAACAAGCCGAGTCCGGCCGGCATTTGCCTCGAACGGCGACCCCGGCTGAAGACGGAACATGGGGAAGACGAAACACGAGATGGCTGGGGGCTTCCGTCGCCAAGCCGACCCAAACGGCTGGTTGACGGGCATTTGCTTGACCTTGACGCCGCGGCGTCGTAGAACCGAAGGCGCATGCGACCGTGCGCGAGCGTTCCGCCGGCCCACCGGGACTCGGATTCCCCACCTTGATTCGGAGGATGACCCCATGCAAAAGACTTCCACCCGCCGGCAATTCCTGGCTGCTGCTTCGGCCGGCGCCGCACTGACGTTCACGGCCACCAGCTACGGCAAGATCGTCGGGGCCAACGAGCGGATCTCCATCGGCCTGATCGGCTGCGGCGGCCGCGGCTACGCCGCGCACATGCCGGGAGTGCACAAGCACGACAAGGAGCAGAATGTCGAGTTCACCGCCGTGAGCGATCCCTGGCGGGTCCGCCGCGAGCGGGCGGCCGCGCGCTGCCAGGAATGGTACAACCGCCCCGCTCGGCAGTTCGTTTCCTACCGCGACATCCTGGCCCTGGACGACATCGACGCGGTGATGATCGCCTCCTGCGACCACCATCACGCGGTCCACCTCGAGGCGGTGGCCAAGGTCAAGAAGGACGCCTATTGCGAGAAGCCGCTGGCGATGGACATGGAGTCGCTCAAGCGCTGCTGCGATGCCGTCAAGGCGAGCGGCATCGTCGTCCAGATGGGCACCCAGGTCCGCAGCTTCCCCACGAGCACCGGCTGCCGCGAACTGTTCCGTTCCGGCGTGATCGGCAAGGTCTCGCGGATCGAGCAGCGCCGCAACGGCAGCAAGCCATATTGGTACTCCTGGATGCAGCGCGCCGAGACGATCGACGCGAAGGACGTGGACTGGAAAGAGTTCCTCATGGACCGGCCGATGCGCCCCTTCGACGGCAAGTTGCTGACCGGCTGGTACGGCTACCGCGAGTTCACCGACGGCCCGATCGCCAACCTCGGCTGCCACTTCATCGATCTCTACAACTACATCGTCGGCAGCACGCTGCCCGAAAGCTGCGTTGCCCAGGGGGGCACGTTCACCTGGAAGGACGAGTACGCCTTCACCTGCCCCGACCAGGCCCAGGCGACGTGGATCTATCCCGGCGGCTTCATGGTCAGCTATTGCACCAACTTCGGCAACAGCGACGGCAACGTGCTGAAGATTTACGGCGACGAGGGGACGATCGACCTGACCAACTGGCAGAAACCGACGTTTTCCGGCGCCGGGGCGATCAAGCCCACCAAGCTTACTAAAGAAGATCAGCCGGTCGACCCGGTGGAGACCCCGGACCACTTCCTGGATTGGCTCCAGTGCCTGCGGTCGCGCAAGCTGTGCAACGCGCCGATCGAGGCGGGCTACAACCACTGCGTGCCGGCGCTGATGGCGATCCGCGCGATGGACACCGGCCGGCGGCAGGTTTATGACGCCGCCAAACGCGAGTTCCGCGACGGTTAAGCCGGGCGGCGGGAGCCGGCGCAATCCACGGAGGCGTCCCGCAACGGCAGGTCGTCGAGGGCCGCTCCTCGGATCGTCTCGGCGACGGGTTCGTCCAGGGGTCGTTGGCATGCACGTCGTAGAGCCTGGAGTTGGGCGTGAAATAGTGGTTGTAAAGTGTGCTGCGGAAGTAGCCGCCGTGCCAACAGAACCCCCGCGGCCAGACAGTCTCGTCGACGGGGAAGGACGAATAGTTCGATTCCGTGATCATGGTCGTGTATGCGGAGAGATGATCATATCGAGAATCGGCGGTGGTTGCCGTCAGCCGGCGCCATTCCTGCCGAGAAGCGATTCGGACATGAACACCGTGTTGCTCAGGCCATCGGCAATGCTTGCCGCGCTTTGCCCGTTCCGGACCATGAACGGCCCGTCCGTGCGGTAGGCCGGGCAAAGCGTCCGCGAGACACTCGGGTCGGTGCTCATGACACCGGTTCCCATGCAGACCTTGTAGTTGATCGGGCCGAGAACGGTTTCTCCGTAAACGGTTGTCCGAATGATCGACTGGAATTGGTCGCTTGGACACATGAACGTCGGGACGGGAACGCGAAAGACCTGGCCCTGACCTTGGGGAAACGGATCGTTGTTGCCGTTG
>JAAYCB010000054.1 GCA_012744395.1 Pirellulaceae bacterium | reverse complement strand
CGCCAGGGAATCTACCCGACCCTGCCGGCCGCCACCGCCTGGGCCAAGCTCAAGCGGCACCGGCACCTCCAGGCCTCGCTTCTCTTGTCGGCCGCGGAATGCCAACTGGTCATGGACCAGCCGCGGCCGGCCGAGCGCTTGTTGGCCGACGCGAGTCTTGTCGTCGCGCGGCGGAAAATGGGCGACGGGCAACTCGGCGCACGGTACCGCTACCTGATGGCAACCCTCTATTTCAAGGACCGCAAGCTCAACGAGGGCTACCAGGAGCTGAGCCGGGCGATGGCGTTTATGCAGTACGGATCCCGATGGTTGTTCCAGTTGGCGCGGCTCGACCAGCATTTCCTCTCCGGAAATATCTCGATGAGCAGCGTCCTGAACAGCCGCGCGGCGATGGATTTCTACGAGTTCCTGCTCCGCGATCCGGCCGCCATGGACTGGACGCTCGATCCGATGGAGTCGCTCGCCGTGCTCAAGACACCCCATCCCCAATCCTACGAGCACTGGTTCCTCGTCGCCATCAGCCGCAAAAGCCCCGAAAAGGCCCTGGAGATCGCCGACCTTGGGCGCCGCCATCTGTTCCACTGCTCGCTGCCGTTCGGCGGGCGGATGCTCTCCCTGCGGCGGATTCTGGAGACTCCCACGGACCGCCTGCCCGCCGAACTAGCGCTCCAGCGGCAAGACCTGCTGGCCGGCTACCCGGCCTACGCCGCGCTTGCCCAGCAAGCCCAGACCGCCCGCTCGACGCTCAACGCGGCGAGTCTGGCGACGGCGGACAAGACGGCCGCCGCCGCCCAGCGGCAGACGTTTGCACAGTGGGAATCGCTGAGCATGGAACAAGAGGCGATCTTGCGCGAGATGGCGGTCCGCCGCGAGAAGGCGAGCCTCGTCTTCCCGCCCGTCCGCTCCGTCCAGGAGGTCCGCGAGTCGCTGCCGGCCGGGCAGGCGATCCTCGCCTTTTATGCGGCCAAGGGCGAACTGTACGGCTTCCTGCTCAACCGCGACGACTACTCGTTCTGGCGCTTGCCCGCAATCCCCAAGCTGACTCGCGGGCTGACGGCGGCCTTGCGGGCGATGGGGCACTACGATCGCAATGGCGAGTTGACCGTGGAAGCCCTGGCCGATCAGGAGTGGAAGAAGTCGGCCCAGCAATTGCTCGCCTTGATCCTGGACGGCTCGCGTGCGGATTTCACGTCGGATTTCCCGGAATTGGCGATCGTGCCCGACGGCCTGATCTGGTACGTGCCGTTCGAAGCGCTCCAGGTCGAGGTCAACGGCCAGTTGCGCCCGCTGATCGACCGCTTTCGGATCCGCTACGCGCCCACGCTGGCGCTGGCCACGCCGTGGGGGGAGACGCGCTCGTTTGGGCCGGGCACCGAAACCGCCGTGGCCCTGGGCAGACTCCATCCCCGCGACGACGGCTCGACCTCGCAGAAGGCGTTCGAAGAACTCTCCAAGGTCGTGCCCCGGACATTCGTCCTGCCGGGGGCCCCGTTGCCGGCCAGCGCTGCGCTGATCGCCCCGCTGCTGGGCCAGTTGATTGTCTTCGACGACATCCAGCCGGCTGAGCAGGGCCCCTATTCGTGGTCGCCGATCCAGGCCGAACGGGGCAAGCCGGGCAATCTGCTGGCCGATTGGTTCACCCTCCCGCTGGGCGGGCCGGAAGTGGTCATGCTGCCCGGCTTCCACACCGCCGCGGAGAACTCGCTGAAGACCGTGCCGGCCGTGCCCGGCAGCGATCTGTTCCTGTCCGTCTGCGGCCTGATGGCCAACGAAGCCCGGACGATTCTGCTTACCCGCTGGCGATCCGGCGGCCGTTCGAACACGAGTTTCGTTCAAGAGTTCGCCCAGGAGCTTCCGCACACCACGCCGGCCGACGCCTTCCAGAGGGCGGTCCTGGTGACCGCCGGCGCGCGCCTCCAGCTCGATCGCGAGCCCCGCGTCAAGCAGTCGCGCCAGGCGGAGCCGACGGCAAACCACCCCTTGTTCTGGGCCGGTTTCCTGCTCGTCGACCCGGGCGTCCGCAATCCGCCGGCCACCGAACCGGCGGCCGCCCTGGACGTGCTCGATCTGCTCCGCTGAGTCGCGCCGCTGCCACTCCTGGTATTTGCCGTGCCCAATCGCGATAATTAGCATACGGACCGGCGCGTGATCGGCGGTTACGCCGCAGGGCGGGGTTCCGCCTTGCGCAAGTCAAGTGAAACAAGGGAGGCGTGGGATGCTTCAGATCATCCGTGCATGGAGCTTGAGTCTTCTCCTGATGGCATCGGTTTGCGGTGGGCTGCAAGCCCAGAACCCCGGGCTGGAAGACCTCGATCAGGCCACGGTTTTGAAGCTTACGGCGCAATCGCCGTCAGACTGGGCAAAGGTCATCGACCTCTGCGAGTCGGCGCTCGCCAAGGGCCTCGACGAGGGCCATCAGAAGTTCGCCGAGCAACTCCTGGCTTCTACGCGGATCCGGCGAGGGGTCTTCATTGGCGAACAGGTCTTCAGGCAAGTTCCGCCCAGCCCGATGTGGCCCCAGTACCGGGTTGTGGCCCTCCGCGATCTGGAGCGGGCGCTGGAACTGGACCCGGACCAGGTCGAAGCCCTGATCATGGTCGCGCGGCTGAATCTGCTTCCCGAGGGGGACGCCCAGCGGGCCGCCAGCGCCCTGGACAAGGCGATCGAACTGAGCGAGGACGAACCGGCCGCCAAGGCCCGCGGGCTGGTCTTGAAAGCCACCATCGAGGAAGACGACGAGGCGAAGCTCGCCCTGCTCGACGAGGCCGTCAAGGCCAATCCGGAGTCGGCCGAGGCCCTCCGCATGCGCGGGGCCGTGCACGCCGACGCCAACCGGCTGGACAAGGCCCAGGCCGACCTGCGGAAAGCCGTCCAGCTCGCGCCGGAACAGCCCGTCGGGCTGCTCTCGTTGGGGATGGTCCTGATGGAGGAGGCGATGAAACGCGATCCGGCGGCCGAGCCGGCGGCCGAGAAGATCGAGGAAAAGCAGAAGACGCTCCTCGATGAAGCGCTCGACCTGTTCCAAAAGACGGCCCAGTTGGCCCCCAAAGCCGCCCAGCCTTGGGTCCAAATGGGGCAGATCTATGCCATGAAATCCGAGTTCAAGCCAGCCCTGGAAGCCCTCAACAAGGCCTATCAGCTCGAGCCGGGCAAGGTCGCCACGCTGCTGTTGAGAGCCAGTGTCCAACAGGAATTGGGCGACAACGAAGCCGCCCTCGCCGACGTCGACCGGGCCCTCGAGCTGAACCCCGACATGGAGGATGAAATGAAGGGCCGCGTGATGAAGTTCCGTGCCATGCTGCTGGCCAATCGGGGCGATTTCGCCGCGGCGATCAAGGAATTGCAGCAGCTCGAAAAGTCCTTCCCCAAGGACCTGGCCGTGATCCTCCAACTGGGAACTTTCTACACCAGCCAGGAGAACTACGCCGCGGCGATCAAGAAGTACGATGAAGTCCTGAAGAGCGATCCGAACAACGCCGCCGCGCTGCGGCTCCGCGGAGATGCCTACCTCTCGATCGGCAAGCACTCCGAGGCGATCGCCGATCTGGAAAAGGCCGCCCAGCTGATGCCCGACGACGCCGGCACGCTCAATAACCTCGCCTGGGTCCTGTGCACCTCGCCGACCGACGAGCTCCGCGACGCCAAGCGGGCAATCGAGTTGGCCACCAAGGCCTGCGAGCTGACCGAATACAAGGCGGCCTACATCCTCAGCACCCTGGCGGCGGCCTACGCGGAATCGGGCGACATGAAGACGGCCATCGAGTGGTCGGAAAAAGCCGTCCAACTCGCCGAGAGCCAGCCCGACGACGACCCGGCAACGCTCCAACACCTCAAGGATGAACTGGAGAGCTACAAGCAGGGCAAGCCCTGGCGAGAGCTGATGACGGCCCCCGAACCCAAGCGGGAGCAGCAGAAGCCCGAAGAGGACAAGAAGCCCAAAGACGAGAAGAAGCCCAAAGAGGAGAAAAAACAGGAACCGGCAGAAGCGGAGGAGAAGAAGTCGTAGGCGGTCTCGGAGCGGTCAGCCTTGCTCCTGGTTGCCAAACTCCGGCTTGGGAACCCCCTCACTTCCCGCAATAATCAATCGCTCGGGCGATTTCGCTCTTCAATTCCGGGCGGCGGACGATCCGGTCGACGAATCCGTGCTCGAGGAGGAATTCGCTGGTCTGGAACCCCTTGGGCAGCTCGATGTGGATCGTGGCCTTGATCGTCCGCGGTCCGGCGAAGCCGATCAGGGCCTTGGGCTCGGCGAACACCAGGTCGCCGAGCGAGGCGAAGCTGGCCGCGACCCCGCCCATCGTCGGGTTGGTGAGCACGGAGAGGAACAGCCCGCCGGCCAGGTCGTAGCGCGCCAGCGCGGCGGAAACCTTGGCCATCTGCATCAGCGACAAGACCCCTTCGTGCATCCGCGCCCCGCCGCCGGAGCCGGAGATGATGATCAGCGGGAGTTG
>JAAYCB010000053.1 GCA_012744395.1 Pirellulaceae bacterium | reverse complement strand
TCCACGACCGCTACAGCGCGGCGAAGCGAAATCCCTACAACGAAATCGAATGCTCCGACCATTACGCCCGAGCGATGGCCAGCTACGGCGTGTTTCAAGCCGCCTGCGGCTTCAATTGCCATGGGCCCAAGGGGCGGATCGAGTTCGCGCCGCGGCTCAGCCCGGAGAACTTCAAGGCGGCGATGGTCACCGCCGAGGGCTGGGGCAGCTACTCCCAGCAGTCCACGCCGGCGGATTTCCGCGCGGAGATCGAGATCAAGCATGGCCGGCTGCGGCTGAAGACCCTCGTCGTAGCGCCCGCCGGAGCCGTCAGCGCGGTCCAGGCCGACCTGGACGGCCAGCCGCTGGCGGCCACGGTCGCCCGGCAGGACGGCCGGGCGATCGTCACGTTTGCCGACGCGGTTGTCGTTTCCGAGGGCCAGCGGCTGCAAGTCCGCATCTGACCCTTTCCAGGTTCCCACCCATTACCTGGTTCCCAACTCCAGCTTGGGAACCGGTCGAGGTCGACGACTCACACGCCCAATCCATCCCCCGCGTTGATCACGAGCACGTTCGCGCCCCGCACTTGTCCTGCCTTCGATCTCATCGAGCTCCGTGTGGCATACTCCGCAGGCCGACACCTTGATCAGCAGTTCGCCGGCGGCAGGCGCCGGCATCGGCATTTCCACCAGGTCCAGCGGGGTCTCGGTTTCACGCAAGGAGACGATCCGCCGCAAGAGCATCGCGTTCATGGCATCGGCCTTTCAACAGATTCCTTCTCTGCTCGCTGTATTCTTGACATCGAGCGGCGCCGCGGCAATACTCGGCCCTGTCGGCCCGCCGCCGTTGAATCCGGTGGCAAGCGAGCCGAGGTCGGGCGCGGTCCCCGCCGGCAATCACCCGGAAGCGAGAGCGTACTAATGGTTTCACACGTCCTTCGGTCCGTCTGTCTCGCGGCTGCCTTGGCCGCTTCGTGCCCGTCCCACGCGGCAGACCCCGCGCGGGGGCCGGCCGACCTGGCGCTCACTTTCCGGTCACCCGCCAGCGGCAGGGACCAGCCTTTCCGCCTCTACCTGCCCAGCGGATATGACGGGCAGAAACCGATGCCGCTATTGGTCGCCCTGCATGGCACCAGCGGAGACCACAACAAGTACTTCGATCACCCCGCGTACGGCGACGGCATTTACAGACGAGAGGCCGAGAAGCGCGGCATCGTGCTCCTCTGCCCCTCCGAAGGCGATCCCCTGAATCTGCCCACCGAGTGGCGTGGCCTTGGCGAGGTCAACGTGCTCGCCCTGATCGAGGAGGTCTGCCGGCGGTTCCGCATCGACCGCGACCGGATCGTGCTCAGCGGCCAATCCATGGGCGGCACCGGCACCACCTACTTGTGCTGCCGCTACCCCGAACTGTTCGCGGCCGGAATCCCGCTCGCCTCGACCTACGGCCACCTGACGCTCGTGGAAAACCTCCGCCACGTGCCGATGTTCTACGTGCAGGGAGAAAAGGACTGGCCCGTGTACGCCAACGATGGGCCGATTCCGATCACCAAGCGGATGAGCCAGTTGGGATACAACGGCCAGTTGTGGATCGTCGCCGGCGAAGGGCACAACACGATGCTCGCGAGCACCGAGCGCGTGCTCGACTGGGCCCTCCAGCAGCGCCGCGTGGCCCATCCGCGCCGCGTGACCTTCCGCGCCTACCTGCCGATCCACGGCAAGGCCTACTGGACCGAGATTCAAGCGATCGAACAGATCGGCCGCTTCGCCGAGATCGACGCGGCCATCGAGCCGGGCAACGTGGTGGCGGCCTCGATCGCCAACGCCGCGCAGGTGGCGATCCGCCCCGAACCCGAACTGCTGGACCTGGCCCAGCCAATCGAGGTCCGCGTCAACGGCTGCCGTGTTTTCCACGGCTCCTGCAACGTCGAGGAAGAGATCCGGCTGGTGCTCGGCTCGGGCGGCTGGAAGGGGCAGGTGGCAGCGCGCAACGTTCGCCCCTTGACCGCCTACCGCACGCACAAGATCGGCATGGCCATCGACCCGCCCACGCAGACTGGCGCGGCGGAGACCTCGATGGGCAACTGGATGGCCGACGCGATCCGCGACGCCGCCGGGGCGGATATTGCCATCTACAACCGCGGCCACTACCGCGGCGTGCCGCTCGAAAAAGAACAGGACGTCTACCTGGTTGACCTGATCAACTGGATTCGCCCCACGGAGCGATGCTTGAGCCTGTTTGAGATGACCGGCCGCGAGCTGCTCGAGATCATCGAGGAAAATATCCGCAACGAAGCGAAAGATGCCCGGTTCCTCGTCCAGGTCTCCGGCTGCCGCTACGCCTTCGACCGCGGCCGCCCGCAGGGGCAGCGGATCGTGGAAAGCGACATCGATCCGGAGCGGACCTATTCGGTCGTCTGCGAGTCGCACTCCCTGACCCGCACCGACACGATGCACCTGGCCGGTCGCTACGGCAAGATACCGTATCGGAACTTGGATTTGACCAGCATTTCGACAGCCTGGCGGTTCATCAACCGGAGCAACGGCCGGATCGAGGGCCGGCTGGAGGGCCGCGTCAAAGACGTCACCGCCCGGCCGCCTGAAAAACCCCCTCACCCGTGAGGTCTGCATGAACGTGCTACTTCGGCATCGGCTCCTTCCTTACGCGGCCCCGGTCCTCTGTGCCGCGGCCCTCGGCGCGGCATCCGCCGCCGAGCCGCCCGACCGGATGCGGTCCGACCCGCCGCTGATCGTTTCGTCCTGGGACGATCTGATCGAGGGCGTCAAGACGCGCGAGGACTGGCAGGCGCGGCGGCACGTGCTCAGGCAGCGCTACCTCGAGCTGATCCGCGACGAACAGAAGCCAAAAAAGCCGCCGCTGGAGCTTGAGATCCACGAGACGGTTGACATTGAGGGCGTCTATCGCCGGCAGTTGATCAGCTACAACGTGGAACAGGACGAGCGGGCGCACGCTTACCTGGGCATCCCGCTCAAGCCGCACGGCGCGGCGGCGGGCGATGCCCCCGACAAGTTCCCGGCGATCGTCGCGCTGCATGGCACCACGGCCCAGGGCAAGGAGCAGACGGCCGGCCTCAGCGGCAATCCGGACAAGGCCTGGCTCGATCAGCTTTGCCGGCGGGGCTACGTGGTCATCGCGCCGGATCATTTCGTCGCCGGGCACCGGATTCCCCCGGAAGGCGCTTACGACACGGCCCGCTTCTACCAGAAGCATCCGGAGTGGACCGCCGTCGGCAAGTTCACCTATGAGCACGCGATCGCCATCGACCTGCTCCAATCGCTGCCCGAGGTCGATCCGGACCGGATCGGCACGCTGGGCCACTCGCTCGGCGGCCACGGCGCCTACTACCTGGCGGCCTACGACGAGCGGGTCAAGGCCGCGGTCTGCAATTGTGGCGGCGCATTCTTTCGCCACAACCCGGATGTCCTCAATTCCGCCCGCGATCGGTGGTACGTCTACTTCAAGCACCTCCGCCCGGGGCTCCTCGAAGGCAGGCTGCCGCCCATCGACCGCCACGAGATCATCGCGCTGGTGGCGCCGCGGCCGTTTATGGACCTGTCCGGGCTGAACGACGGCAACGGGCTCGTCCAGCGGCAGCGCGTTCTCGCCCTGCTGCGGATCATGGATGTCTACGAGCTGGAAAAGGCGCCGCAGAACTTTGCCTTCTACGTCCACGGCCGGGGGCACAGCGTCGCCCACGAGTCCCGCGAGCTGATCTTCGGCTGGATGGACGTCCACCTGAAGCCGCCCTCGGTCACGCAAACCCACCTGCTCAGCGCGGACGAGCCCGGCACAGACGATCCGGTGCAATGACGCCGGCGTAGGCAGATCGCGGTGATCACCGAGCCGGCCTGGCCAATCCACCAGACTGAGGTTCCTTGCCGGTCGGCAACTCGATGGGTGGTGCCTTTCCGCGTTTTTGTCAATTCGCCTCGCTGATACGCGCCACGGCTCTTGCTCCAGGGCGACGCCGGTATCGCCAGAATTCCAGGAACATCTGTCGAATTCCGAAAACCGCGCGCCTTGATACGGCTCTTCTCGCCGTAAGTCGCTCGTAGGTCTGGCGATCGAGTCCAAGGGTGATTTGTCAGCTCCCAGGGCCTTTTGAACATCAATCCCGATCCCCGGACGGGGCCAAACAGGCAGCCACCGCGATTGCCAAGTCGCTTTTTCCCCGTGAGTTGCGATGCGGCTCCAGGTCCAGCCGGAACACCGCCCCAGGGCGAATCGCTTCTACCGGACCATCTGGAAAGCGACCTCGAAGTCGCTGGCGGATTCCGGTATAATGCATCGTAAGTTGTTTTGTACGAATCCCTTGAAGCTGCGAACCGAGGCATGCTTTCCGGTTCCGTGGGGTGCGATGGCTCGATCCGACCTACTCCTGTCGCTCGTCAAGGCCGGCGTTGCTGGCGACCAATCCCTCTTCCGCAAGACGGTTGAGGCCCTGATCGCTGAAGAACGCGCGCGGAATCACTCCGTCCTTGCCGGAAGGCTGGCCGACCAACTGAGGAATGGCTCACCTTCCCGGCCATCGGGACCGTCCGCGACCAACGGTGCCGTCCAAGACCTTTTCTACGAGCTTACGCCGCAGCGGCCTATCGCGGAAATGATCCTCCCCGATCACGTGGAACGGGCTTGTGCGGAGTTAGTCGAGGAGCACCACCGGACTGACTTGCTTCGATCCTACAATCTCACCCCTCGCAATCGTGTCCTGCTGGCCGGCGCACCCGGGAACGGGAAGACATCCCTTGCGGAGTCGCTCGCCAGTTCCCTCATGGTCCCGTTCATCGTCGTTCGCTACGAGGGCCTAATCGCGAGCTATCTCGGCGAGACGGCGTCCCGTCTGAGAAAGCTGTTCGACTACGTCAGGACCCGTGGTTGCGTCCTGTTCTTCGATGAATTTGACACGCTTGGGAAGGAACGCGGCGACCTGCACGAGACGGGGGAGATTAAGCGGGTTGTCAGTTCTCTTCTCCTGCAGATCGACGCAGTACCAAGTTACGTGGTCGTTATTGCTGCCACGAACCATCCCGAACTGCTTGATCGTGCTGTGTGGCGACGTTTCCAGCTTCGCCTCGAACTGCCGCCCCCGACTCCAGCCGCTGCCGAGAAATACCTCAACCAGACACTCCAGCGGCTGAATCTATCACTGGGCATCTCGGCTCGTGCCGTGGCAGAGAAACTCGCCGGGGCGAGTTTCTCGGAACTGGAGGACTTCCTGTCCGACTTCGCTCGCAGATACGTGTTGGCGCTGCCAGACGCCAACGGCAAGAAGATCGCCACGCAACTACTGCGGCAATGGGAGAACCGCTTCTGCCCTCATAACAACGAGTAGCTGACGACGCGAGGTAGGGCATGGCCGATCGCCCACTCTTGATCTTTCCACAGCCGACCGATGATAACCGCCGCCGACCATCCGGTGGTGGTGGTTCGATGATTCGGCCCTCTGCTACCGATCAGAAGGCCCGGCTCGACGCCAAGCTCCGTAGCATTGCGGACAGCTTCCGGCACGTTCAGGCAACGGTCCAGGGCATCGAACCAGAACAGGTTATTGTCTTGGAGACGATCGGCGAAACTGTTGACGGTCTGGCACAGGCGGCTGCGAAAGTCCCCGGCCTGGAATGGCTTGCTGAGTTCGACATGGAAGACGCCGAACCGTTTGGCGGTTTCCAGGATGCCAAGGATCCATCGAAGAAGTTGACGTGCCGTCTGTACGCGGTGATGAGCAATCAGCAGGCCATGAGCCAGTTGCTTGCGCTCTGGAATGACTGGACCGTCAACCCGCACAAGGACGCAACCCGAGGTTTCGGACCCTTCAAGAATGTCTTCATCCACTTGAAGGACGTGCGTCGGTGGAGCCCCCAGGATCGCCTGGAGCACACAGGTGTCTTGGAGTACTGGCAGGAGTACCTTCAACACAAGCAGGAACCTGTCAAGTTCGAGGTCGAACTCTGGTGCCGCGGGAGTGCGGATGCCCGTCAGCGAGCGTTCGCAAACCTCTCGTCACTGATCGGACAGGCGGGTGGGCAGTGTCTTCGACAAGCCCAGATTCCTGATATTTGTTATCACGGGGTTCTGGCAGAGATGTCGCCGCAGGCGATCCAGCAAACGGTTGACCAGATCCTCCAGAACAACTACTCCCAGTTGCTTCGCTGCGAAGACGTGATGTTCTTCCGGCCGTTTGGCCAGGCTGGCTTTCCTGCCCCCGACCAGGACGACGGACCGGCCGCGGCCGGACCACCCGATATCCAGGAGGGCGCAATCGCCGATGCTGAACCAGTGGTCGCGCTTCTCGATGGCCTCCCGCTGGAAAACCACGTTCTTCTGGCTGGTCGCCTGATCATTGATGACCCCGATGACCACCAAGCGCGATACCAGCCCGGTCAACAGCGACATGGTACGGCAATGGCCTCGCTGATCCTCCACGGCGATCTGTCAGGTCAGCCAACCAGCTTGCAGCGCCCAGTCTATGTCCGTCCCATCTTCATTCCCTCCCTCGATTTCAACAACAGAATCAACGAAGTCACTCCCGATGACGAACTGCTGGTTGACTTAGTCCATCGGAGCGTGCGCCGTATCAAGGAGGGGGATGGCGACGACGGGCCGGCGGCGCCATCCGTGAAGATCATCAATTTGTCGTTCGGAAACCGATTTCAGCCCTTTGACCGCGACCTCAGTCCCCTGGCTCGCCTGTTGGACTGGCTTTCGTGGAAGTACGGCGTTTTGTTCCTCGTGAGCGCGGGCAATATAACGGACGACATCAGGATTTCCGTACCGGCCAATCAGTGGCAGGCGATTTCTCCTGAGCAACTTCGCGGCGAAACTCTCCGAGCAATGCGCGACTCCCAGGTCGAACGTCGCCCGCTATCTCCAGCCGAAGCGGTGAACGTTGTCACCGTGGGGGCGGTTCATGCCGACGATGCCGCGATTCCCGTGCCTGACCAGCGCGTTGATCTCCTCGGCGGCTTGCGGCTTCCCAGTCCGCTCAGCACTGTTGCCAGCGGCTACAACCGTGCGGTGAAGCCGGAAGTTCTCTTTCCGGGCGGCCGGCAGTTGTACCATGCTCCCGTGGGCAACGGTGCCGATCCTGCCCGATTTGCTGCGGTGCAAACGCTCAAGCCGCCCGGACAAAAGGTCGCCTGGCCCGGCCAAGGGCCAATGGAGCTTGGCAGGACGGTGTTCAGCCGTGGAACCAGCAACGCGACGGCACTGGGTACTCGTTGCGCCGCACAGACTTACGAGCATCTGCAGGAACTGAAGGCCGCGCCCGGAGGCGAGCAACTCGATGAAGAGAGCATCGCGGTCATCATCAAGGCATTGCTTGTTCACGGTGCATCGTGGGGCAACGCAGCCGACGAAATCGCGACGAACCTGAGCAGCACCGGCATGGATTGGCGAGTGATCCAACGGTTGCAGGCCCGGTTTCTCGGCTATGGTGAAGTGGACCCATCGCGAGCGATGGTATCGACGGATCAGCGGGCCACGATCGTCGGCTGGGGAAAGTTGGTCAGGGAGAAAGCCCACGTATTCGACCTTCCGCTTCCCCCCTCTCTAAGCGCCAGCAAGCAGAAGCGGCGGCTCACCGTGACGCTGGCTTGGCTGTCGCCGATCAACAACCGACACAGAAGCTACCGCCAGGCCCAACTATGGTTCCATGTGAACGAGAACGAAATCGGCGTCAGGAAACTCAATCTGGATTCCGATTCCGCTCGCCGCGGGACCGTCGAGCACCGACTATTCGAGGGTGAAAAGGTCCGCGGGTTTGTCGAGAACCAGAGGTTGTCCATCACGGTTAGCTGCAAGGATGGCGCCGGGAAGTGCGTTGACGAGGTTCCTTACGCCTTGGCTGTAACGCTTGAGGTTGCCGCGGGTTTGGAATTGCCGATCTATCAGGAAATCGCTGATCGTATCCGACCCAAGGTTGAAATCGCCGTCAATCCAGGAAGCCCCGAATAGTCGCTTGGGCTAAATCGACCTGCTTGATTCGTGGAAAAAGCGGCTATCACGCTCTCATGAATCCCTCCCAGAATCACGCAAGCTCATCTAGTCCAGAACAATTGGGACATCGCAACCCTCCGTGAGTCGTGACCGGTGCTGGACTGCAAATCGCCGTTCGACTCGCGCTTGCCAAATTATCCCATATTACCCAAGATGGCGAATTCGCCCTGAAGCGGCGCCAAGCGTGCCTTGCGGACCTTCGTTTCCCGAATCTTCAGCAATCCGAGATGGGCCCGCAGGCCTCGAACAGGTTGTTCGCCAGCTTGAATGTGATTGGCACGCACGCGTTTCTCGCCGAATCCAATGGCCCCGTTGAACCAGCCACTTACCCCAAACCCTCCCGCATAGTCCACGATCCGCCAGCTCGCCATCTGGCCCCGGGTTCCACAAAACCGAGATCGGCAGTCTGACGATGTAATCCCTCCATTTTCGACGTCTGTACTCCCACCGCCCCGGCCGCCTTCAGCAGGCAGCGACGGCAGAATGGGCAGTTCCTCCATCCCTCTCTGCTGGAGACGGTCCGCGTCTGGCTTAAAACCCCGGCAGAGTCGGAACCTGACGAACTCTCGCCCTGGCCTGTACGCCGACTGCGGAATCCTATTGGCCCTTCCGCTCCGCGATGCCGATCCAGCGATCGAGCCTCTCCCGAGCATCCTTGGCTTCCGGATGCTCGGAAGTGAGTTCCCGGAGCATTTCCGCAGCTCGTTTCCAGTCGCGTTTGGCCCAGCGGCGGTTCAAGAACTCCTCCGCTTTTTCGCACGCGCAGTAGTCGTCTTCGACCACCAGCCGGACCGCGTAAACGATCTTGTCCGGGTTCGGCCAATCGGCCTTCACGAGCGCCTGCACCACGCAGCCGATGGCCTCGCTGATCGTATATTGGGGTTCCAAGTCACTGGCACTGGTTTCCATGTGGTATTGGCTGCCCCGTGCAAGAAGCGGACCGAGCTGAAGAAGTTCCTGGTACTTTTTCTCGTTCAATAGCCGCTTGAAAGCCGAATACAACGGCGCGTAGTCAACGGGTTCCGCAAAGCCTCGACGATCGAATTTGGCCTTGGTGTCTGTCGTCGACTGGACCAATTCCCGGATATCCTCGATCAGGTCGCTGGCCGCGCCGTGGCGTTCGAGGATTTCTTCCTGGAGGGCTCGGGCAAGCAAACCATTCTCCCTGACCTGTTCCAAGACAATTTCCACCAGCCGCTCCCTGGGCAGCTTTCGCACATATTCTTCCGTTGATGGG
>JAAYCB010000453.1 GCA_012744395.1 Pirellulaceae bacterium | reverse complement strand
GTCGCCTGGCAGAATCGGCATCTCCACGGGCAGCCGCGCATGATCTCGATCGAAATCCGGTCCTGGACGCACTCGATGTTCGGCACGAGCGGCCGGACCGGCAGCGGCATCGCGTCGAGGTCGGCGACGACCGCCGGCTGGATCGGCGCGGCAAACTCCTCGGAGAGGGACGCCGGGGCCAGGCCGCCGCCGGCGCCAGCCCGCGGCCCGTAGCAGCTCGGCACGTAGACGTGGGGCACTGCGGCGGCGAGTCGGGCGAGCGCTTCGCGCCGCGGCAGTCCCGCACGCTTCAACGCAAGCCAGGCATCGCAGACCGCTGGCAGGCTCTCCTCGCCGTCGCCGATCACGATCGCGTCGAAAAACCGCGCCATCGGCTCCGGATTCTGAACGCAAGGCCCGCCGGCAATCACCAGCGGGGCGCCGATCGGCCGCTCGTCGGCGACCAGCCCGACGCGGCCCAGGTCGAGCATCGTAAGCACGTTTGTGCAGCAGAGTTCGTGCTGGAGGCTGAAGCCCAGCACGTCGAATTGGTCGAGCGGCGTGAAGGTTTCGAGGCTGTAAAGGGGCAGATCCTCGGCGCGGAGGAGCGATTCCATGTCGGGCCAGGGGGCATAGGCCCGCTCGCAGGCCCAGTCCTCGCGGCGATTCATCACCGAGTAGAGGACTTGCATCCCGTGGTTGCTCATTCCGATCGCATACGTGTCGGGGAAGGCCAGGCAGAGCTTTCCGCGGACCGCGGCGTGGTCCTTGCCGACGGCGTGCAACTCGCCGCCGAGGTACTGCCCCGGCGTCTGTACCCGCGGCAACAGCCGCCCGACGATTCGCTCCTTGAGAGTCTGGTTGAGCATCGGCCCCTGGTCCGCCGACGGTGGCGTCGGTCCTGTCAGGTCTTCCGGCGGAGCTTCCTCCCGTCCCGGTTCGCGCGTCGACCTCCGCTCAAGCTGCTTGGCGAAAGTCCTGGGGAAAACACCATTATTGCAGGAGAATGGTCCGCAAAACAGGACCGGCGGCTTGGGTAGACGAGCCGGCGTGGTAATAATAAAAGGAAACGGGCCGCGGCAGCGGCCCGCAGCCTCTGTGACCAGAGAGACTGTCGAGGGTATGACGATGCCAAGACCCGCAGCCTTTTTCGCTTTCACGATCTGCCTGGCGCTGCACGCGGCGGCGCCGGCACTCCAGGCCCAGACCAGCCAATTCTGGGAGCGGCTCCGGAACCGGATGGTCGACGAGGAGATCGTGGCTGCCGGAGTGACCAATCCCCGCGTGATCCGCGCGCTGCGGATGGTTCCGCGGCACGAACACGTTCCGACCAGCCAGCGGCGCTATTCCTATCTCGACATGGCCCTGCCGATCGGCAATGCGCAGACGATCTCGCCGCCGTTCGTCGTTGCCTTCATGACCGAGGCGATCGACCCGCAACCGGAGGACAAGGTGCTGGAGATCGGCACGGGAAGCGGCTATCAGGCGGCCATTCTCAGCCATTTGGTCAAGGAGGTCTACACGATCGAGATCGTCGAGCCGTTGGGCAAGCAGGCGGCCAAGGTCCTGGAGAAGTATCCAAACGTCCATGCGAAGATCGGCGATGGATACCAGGGTTGGCCGGAACACGCTCCGTTCGACAAGATCATCGTCACCTGCTCGCCGGAAGACGTTCCCCCGAAACTCATCGAGCAACTCAAGGAGGGAGGCCGGATGATCGTGCCGGTCGGCCAGCGCTACCAGCAGAATCTCTACCTGTTCCGCAAACAGGGCGGCAAGCTGACTCGCGAGGCGCTCCGTCCGACGCTGTTTGTGCCGATGACCGGCGAGGCGGAATCGAAGCGCGATGTCCAGCCCGATCCCGCCAACCCGGCGATCTACAACGGCGGCTTCGAGGAGTTTGTCGAGGGAACCACGCTGCCCAACGGTTGGCACTACTTGAGGCAGGGCGAAGTCGTCTCCGAAGGCGCGCCGGCCGGCAAGCGGTTCCTCCGCTTTCGCAACGAGCAGCCGGGACGCGGGTGCGGAGCCCTCCAGGGGCTGGGCATCGACGGGCGGAAGGTCAAGAGAATCCGCATGTCGTTGCGGCTCTACGCCAAGGGGGTCCGGCCCGGCCAGAACCAACAGCAGCTGCCCGGGTTCCTGATCACCTTCTACAACAGCGAACGCGACATGATCCCCCCCCACAAATCGCTCGGCCCTTGGCGGGGGACCTTTCCCTGGCAAACCCAGTCGAAGGTCATCGACGTGCCGCCCCAGGCCCGCGAGGCGATCGTGCGGATCGGTCTGTTCGGCGCAGTCGGCGAAACTGGGTTTGACGAGGTCATGTTGCAGCGCGTCGACGAAAGAACCCCGTAAGCCATGCCCTTCGCTTCGCTCGGGCATAGCAGAACGGCTCGTGGGCGATCTCGTAGCCGGGCCGCAAGGCAACGTTGACCAGCAGCCCGATTGCCAACGCCTGGCTGACGATGCCCGAGCCGCCATAACTGACCAGCGGCAGCGAAAGCCCCGTGACCGGCAGCAGGCCGATCGACATCCCCGCGTTGACCAGCACCTGGACGCCCAACAGGGCCCCCACGCCAAAACACAGCATCCGCCCGAACGGGTCCAGCGTTGCCAGACCGGCACGCGCCGCCCGCCACACCAGCCAGCCGTAGAGCCCGAGCACCAGGGCCAACCCGGCCAGCCCGTAACGTTCCCCAATCACGCAGAAAATGAAATCGCTCTGGCCCTCGGGCAGCCGGTAGGCAGCCGGATCGTCGACGGCCGGCCCGAGCCAGAAACTGCCCCACACGCGCCCCAGGGCGATCATCTGTTTGGCCTGGCGAAGCTGGTAGCCATCGCCGATCGCCGACTCCCCCGGCCCCGCCTGATCGAAAAGGGCCGTCACGCGCGATCGCTGCTCCGCGCTCATCTGCACCCACAAAACCGGCATCGCCAGCAGCCCCACGCCCACCAGCGCCGCCAGGCTCCGGCGCGGGACGCCCGCGGAAAACAGCATCAGCACGAGAACGGGCAGAAAGACGATGGCGGTCCCCAAGTCAGGCTCCCGGAGGATCAGGACGACCGGAATCAAGGTCAGAACCGCCGGCATGAACACACCGCAGACCCGGCGAACATGGTCCCGATCCTGGAGATACCTGGAGAGAGCGACAATGTAGGCGATTTTGGAAAATTCGGAAGGCTGTATTCCCAGCGGTCCGATCCTGATCCAGCGTCTTGCCCCGTTGACCGCGGGGAATTGATAGACGGCCACCAGGAGCACGATCGACACGGCATACAGCCAGTATCCATGGCGGCTGACCACCTGATAGGGCGGCACAGCGATCGCGACCATTGTCAGAGAGGCGAGGGCGACCCAAACCAACTGGCGGGAAAAGAACCGTCCGCCGGTTTCAGCCATCGCGTCGCAGCGCGCGATGCCCGCCAGCCCGATCGCCAGCAGCAGGGCGGTCGGCACGATCACGGCCCAGGGCAAGTGCGAAATACGACGACCGGAATGCATCGGTGTACCCGTCCATGGAGGAAGCGTTCCATGCGGGATGATTATACAGGGTCGACCCCTTCTGCCCCGACACCAATTTCCGGCAGGGTTTCCAGATGCAGTCGGCCAACAAGGGGGCAAGGCGAGGCCAGATGGTTGGCGGTTGCGGATTCCGGACCCCGAACCCGTCCTGGTTCCCAAGCTGGAGCGTGGGAACGAGGTGGGGCCTGGCGGCATGAGAGACTGAACGCCGAACCTCCCCCTCCTTACCTGTGCAATCGGTAGAACTTCCATAGACTTCTTGATTTGCGGCGTGGAGGTGCTATGCTGGATAAACTGGGATAGCGGTTACTGGCTGACTGGAAAAACCGAGCGGCGAGAAGCGTGGTGGTTGAGCAGGGCAGGGGGGGGTGGGCGTGAATCGATTCCTTGTCGGAGAATGGATAACGACGCATCTTGGATATGAGGAGAAATCGATGTTGAAGCGTGCGCGAAAGTGGTTGTTCCTGACCGTGCTCCTAGGCGGAATGTCTGTTTTCTTCGCTCCCCAGGCCGAGGCGGGTCCTTGGTGGGGCGGCGTTTGGGGCCCCGCCGCCTGGTGCGGCCCGGTGTGTACCCCCTGCTGCACAATCGGCGTCTGCGATCCGTGCTGCGACGGCTGGTTCCTGGGGCCGCGACCGGGGCCCGTCCGGCGTCTGTTGTTCGGCCCCTATCGCTGGTATCGGACGCCCGGCTGGTGCAGCGTCTGCTGCTATGATCCTTGCTGCTGCTGGGACGAGGGCACGGTTGTCTCGGTCGAGTCGAAGCCGGTTCGGTCAGAGGTCCAGAAACCGACCCTCGCCCCGGCGCCGACGGAGAGTAGGCCGAGCGTTGACCAGCCTGGCCCGCCGCGCTGGCCCAGCCCTGCATCGCCGCAGCAGGCAGACCCGCCGGTGCCGACCCCTCCGACTCCGTCGCCCAACGCGCCGGCGGTGCCGCCGGCCGGAACGCCGAACGAACCCGCATTGCCCAGGGCGGCTACCGGGGCCGCTGCGCATCATGGCGACGGGATAATCTCGATCCTCGTGCCCGAAGACGCCGTGGTGACGATCAACGGCTATGAAACGAAGAGCACCGGCCGGGTGCGGAAATATGTCTCCCGCGAGCTCAAACCGGGGCTCGTTTACCCGTTCACCATCCGGGTCGACGTGACCCGCGATGGGCGGCGCTTGAGCGAGACCCGGCAGGTCACCCTGGCTCGCGGCGCGTTGGAAGCGGTCGTCTTCGACTTTGCCCCCAACGCCGTGGAAGGGCTCGCCCAGGCCAGGTGAGCAGCGCGGCCGCGGGACGCGGCGCCCACGATGTCTGGATCCACTCGGCCCTTGCCGCAACCGCCGCGGCAAGGGCCGCTTCGTTGCTCGCCGTGTTGAGCCACCGCCGCCGAGGGCGATATAATACGCCGTTGTCTGCTCCCGCTGCGGCCGCTGCGCGGCCGCCGTTCCGCCACACGGGCGAGGGGCTTTCCAGCGCCCACGGCGCGGCTTTCCACACAACCGATGCAAAGCCTCCTCTTGACGCTCGCCTACGAAGGGACCGACTACGCCGGCTGGCAGGTCCAGCCGGGCCGCAGAACCGTCCAGGGCGAGCTCCAGCGCGCCCTGGCGGCGATTACCGGCGCGCCGAGCCGGGTGATCGGCAGCGGGCGGACGGATGCGGGCGTTCACGCGCTCGGCCAGGCGGCCGCCTTCCAGACCTCCTCGACCTTCGCGCCCGAGGTGTTCCAGCGAGCCCTGAACGCCCTGCTGCCCCGCGACATCGCCGTCCTCCAGGCCGCCGCGGTAGCGCCCGACTTCCACCCGATTCGCGACGCGATAAACAAACGCTACCGCTACGTCGTCCGCGACGGCCCGGTCCGCGACGTGTTCGCCCGCCGGCACGCCTGGCACTACCGGCAGCGGCTCGACGCCGACGCCATGGGCCGGGCGGCCGCCCACCTGCTGGGACGGCACGATTTCTCCAGTTTCGAGACCGCCGGAGCCCCGCGCCCCGATCGCATCCGCTGTGTCTCCGAGATCTTCGTCCGGCGGTCTTCGAGCGGTGGCCGCGATCAGATCATCCTCGAAGTCGAGGCCGATGGTTTCCTCTACAACATGGTCCGCGCGATCGTCGGCACGCTCGTCGAAGTCGGCCGCGGCGCGCGGAAGCCCGCGTGGGTGGCCGATGTGCTGGCCGCGACCGACCGCGGCGCCGCCGGTCCAACCGCGCCGCCCCAAGGCCTGTTTCTCGTTGAAGTAAAATATCCCGACCACATCTACATCAGCCAACCACCCCCGTAGAACGGGTCTCCCGGCCCGTTGCGT
>JAAYCB010000452.1 GCA_012744395.1 Pirellulaceae bacterium | reverse complement strand
GCTCCGGCCGGCGGCGCTCAGGACCCGTTCGGCGGGGCAGCTCCGGCCGGCGGCGCTCAGGACCCGTTCGGCGGGGCAGCTCCGGCCGGCGGCGCTCAGGACCCGTTCGGCGGGGCAGCTCCGGCTGGCGGCGCTCAGGACCCGTTCGGCGGGGCAGCTCCGGCTGGCGGCGCTCAGGACCCGTTCGGCGGGACAGCTCCGGCCGGCGGCGTTCAGGACCCGTTCGGCGGAGCGGCGCCGGCTGGCGGCGGCGACCAACCATAGATCCTTCCCGGCCGATATCTGCGCGAGCCGGAAGATCGCCACCGATTCCGGCCCTTGCCCGTGCCGGCAAGGGTTAATCGGCCAGTTCTTCAAGCATCCGGTCGGAGATTTGCCGGATTGCGGCCTGACCCAACTCCGACTGGCTCCTGCGGTTGCCCACGGCGTGCCACGGTGTCACCTGGGCCAGTTCGGGCATGATCTCGATCAACTGGTTGACGAGCACTTCCGCCAACCGTTGGATGGCCGGTTGGCCACTCCGCTCCTTGATTGCCATCGCGGTCTTCATCAGCCTGACAAGCTGCGCCCTCTTCATCACGGGGGTGGAGAGCGGCTCGTCCGGCTCGACAAGCAGCTCGCCGACCGGCACATCGAGGGCCTTCTGCCACTCGTAGAGCGCGCTGAGCGGAAGGTCCGTATCCTCCCGCTCCATCTGCTTGACACTGGCCATGTCGAGCCGCAACCGGCGGGCGACCGTCCGCTGCGACAATCCCTGAATCCGCCGCACCTCGGCAAGCCGATGCAGCGCACGGCTGGGTCTGCGGACGCCCACGTTGGGAGCAGCAACGATGTCTGCGCGATCGACACTCAATTCTGCAAGACTCATGACAGGTGCCTCCTCAACTCACGGCGAGCGAGCGGGCCGAACCGAGGATCGACCGGCCGCCAGTTCCGTAGGATCGACTCGCCTGCACAGACACTCAGCCGCATGCCGAGTGCGCTCTGCAAGCACGCTGCGTCACCCACCCCCGAGAGAGCCTTCTGTCTGAAAAGACCCAAGTGTTGTGACGTTGCGATAGGTGATCTGTTCCGTTTCGGATTGCGCCCAAACTGACTAAGGAGAGGTCATCCAGCCATCAGATGAGAATCAGCCGAACGGCGGCCGGCGACCTGCTCAACTAAATAGTACCCAAACGCGGAGCCGTATACAAGGGTCGGCGAGAAGACTCCTCCGCGCTGCCCGGTCCCAAGCGGGAGCGGGAGAACGAGGTCGAGCCCCAATACGCACTCACCTAGTCGGGGGGGGCGCCTTGTGTTACTCGCCGAGCGCGAGCTGGCGGATCGCGCGCAGATAGTTCGGGCGGCTGGGACGGCAGTCCAGCGCGAGCGTGCGGTTGCAGGAGGATCGCGGGCCGACCTCGATCTCGTGCCACCGGGCGCTGGTGCGGGCCAGCTCCGCGCGAAGCGTCGCCTGGTGGCCGACACAATTCCGAAGGTGGCAAGCAGCGCGGCGGCTGAGCATCTGGTAGCCGCCCTCCGCGGCGCGGTCCAATCGCCGCAAACGGGTCGAATCGCTGGCCGTCTGCCGCGCAAGCCGGCCGAGCACGATTTCGTGCTCTTGGGCTGCGCGCCACAAGAGACCGACCTCATCCACCGGCAGGCAACAGTCGTCGTCGATCAGCAGAATCACGTCGCCGCGGGCCGAGTCGATTCCCCGCTGGATCGCACGCGCGCGGCCATGGGAAGTCGTATTGCGAATCGCGCGAACTTGCGGATACCGGCTGGCCAGCTCGTCGGCCACTTCGATCGTCGCGTCGGTCGAGCCGTCGTCGACGATGATGATTTCCAGGCGATCCGTCAGCTCGGAAAGCACTTCCAGAAGCCGGACGACGCTCGCGGCCAGGTCGGCCTGGACATCTTCGACAGGGAGCAGAACGGTGAGGGAACAGTCCACGGGAGGTCCTTTCCGCGAGGGGGGCGGCGGCAGACGCTCAAGACGGGCGGCAGTTCGGTCGGTTTTCGACCGCGGGAGGCGGCCGGTCCGGCTTCGAGCTAGCTTCTTACTCGGCAACCGGCGGCAGCCTGCTCCAATCTACCGCGCGCCAACCCCGTTGCGCGACTCTTGTGGAACGCGTCAATCGTGCCGTGTAGAACGGCGGGCGGCGCCTCGCCGCCGCCGCCCGCCGGGGACGATCCGCGCCGGCCAGGCGGCGAAGCCGACGCGCGTCGCCGGATGGGAGGAAGCGCCGTAGGAATAAACGGTACGGCGGGCTGGATCATTACCCCCCGCAGGGGGGCGGGCCCTGGCGTGATCCATCGGCTCGGATTATCCTGAGGCGTTTCGGGAAAGGTGAACTGTGATGTCGGAAAAACGAGAAAGGGCGGAACAAGGGCCCGACTTTGCCAAATGCGAGGGCCTGCTGCCGGCGATCGCCCAGGACGCGGCGACCGGCGAGGTGTTGATGATGGCCTACATGAGCCCGGAAAGCTACGCCGAGACGTTGCGGACCGGCGAGGCCGTCTATTACAGCCGCAGCCGGAAGAGGCTTTGGCGCAAGGGCGAGGAAAGCGGCAATCTCCAGCTTGTCCGCGCGATCTATATCGACTGCGATTGCGACACGGTCCTGCTCAAGGTCGAACAGGTCGGCGGCGCCGCCTGCCACGAGGGGTACAAGAGCTGTTTCTTCCGCCGAGTGACCCCCGGCGGGCTCGAAACGGAGGGCGAGCGGGTATTCGATCCGGCCCAGGTGTACGGCGGGCAGCGAGTCGCTCATTCGGGGGAAGCGACCCCTTCCCGCCAGACAAAGACCGATTCAGACCTGGGGTGAAACGCAATGCAGAACATCCTGAAGCTGGGAATCCCGGCCGGGAGCTTGCAGGACGCGACGGCGGAACTGTTCCGCCGGGCGGGTTACAAGATCTCCTTCAATTCACGCAGTTATTACCCGGACATCGACGACGATGAGATCGATTGCCTGCTGATCCGTGCTCAGGAAATGGCGCGCTACGTGGCCGACGGCGTCCTCGACGCCGGCTTGACCGGCTACGACTGGATCATGGAGACCGGCGCGGACGTTCACGAGGTGGCGGAGCTGGTGTTTTCGAAAGTCAGCCGCCGGCCCGTCCGCTGGGTCCTCTGCGTGCCGGAAGATTCCCCCGTGCGGACCGTCGAGGACCTGGAAGGCAAGCGGATTGCCACGGAGGCGGTCGGTCTCGCCACGCGCTATCTGGAGCGGCACGGCGTCAAGGCGCGGGTCGAGTTCAGTTGGGGCGCCACCGAGGTGAAACCGCCGAAGCTGGTCGACGCGATTGTCGAGGTCACCGAGACGGGCAGTTCCCTGCGCGCGAACAACCTGCGGATCGTCGACGAGGTGCTCCGAAGCACGACGCGGCTGATCGCCAACAAGCAGGCCTACACCGATCGCTGGAAGCAGCAGAAGATCGACGATCTCGCCCTGATGCTCCGCGCCGCGATGGCTGCCGAAGGGAAGGTCGGCCTGATGATGAACGTCTCCCGGCAGAGCCTCGGCAAGGTGTTGGCGCTGCTGCCCGCGCTGCAGAAGCCGACGATCTCCAATCTCGCGGACGAAGCCTGGGTGGCGGTCAACACGATCATCGACGAATCGATCGTCCGCCACATCATTCCGCGTCTGCGGGCGGCCGGCGCGCGGGGGATCGTCGAGTATCCACTGACCAAGATCATCGATTGACCGAAGGGGGGCGCGATGAGCGCGGAGACGCGGCTTTCGGCAAGGTTGGCCCAACTTGGCATCCAGATGCCGCCGCCGCCGGCCGCCAAGGGGCTCTACAAGACCGTGGTCTTCCACGGGAGACTGGCCTACGTCTCGGGCCACCTGCCCGTGGCGCCGTCGGGCGAGATTGTCAGAGGCAAGCTCGGTGAAGACTGCGACGTGGAGGCCGGCCGCCGCGCCGCCGAGCTGGCCGCCTTGGGGATTCTCGCCACCCTGAGGGCGGCCCTCGGGTCGCTCGAGCGGGTCCGCCGCGTGATCCGCATCTTCGGCATGGTCAACGCCGCGCCGCGGTTCGACCAGCAGCCCGCAGTGATCAACGGCGCAAGCCAGTTGCTTGCCGACGTCTTCGGCCCGGAGCACGGCGTCGGCGCCCGCAGCGCCATGGGCGCCGGTTCGCTGCCGCTGGGCGTCCCCGTCGAAATCGAGGCTGTCTTCGAGGTCGAACCGCCCCCAGGAATCGCCGCGGACTGAAGACCGGCGAAGTCCGCCGCCGATACATGGATCAGGAGGATTTGGCTCCTCCGCGCCATGCATCGGGAGTCTTGAAATGGCCACGATTGACGATCCGCTTGTCGCCAAGCTTGTCTGCCGCCTGAGCGACGCCGATTCCAGCGTGCGGCGGAATGCCGCCGGAGCCCTCCGCCTGCTCGGCCGCCGCGCCTCCGCGGCGCTCGAGGCCCTTGCCCAGCGAACGGCCGACGAGGACCCGCGCGTGCGGTCCGAGGCTGCCCGGGCCCTCCAGCGGCTGTCCTCGTAGCTCAGAGCAGCGCCGTGCTGAAATAGCGTTCCGCCCGGTCGGCCAGCACGGTGGCGATCTTCCCCTCGAATCCCCGGGCGATCAGCTCCCGCGCCGCCCAGACGTTGGCCCCGGACGAAATCCCGACGAGCAGTCCCAGGTCGCGGCCGAGCTGCCGGGTCGTTTCGATCGCGTCCTCGTCGCTGACCTCGACGACTTCATCGACCAGCGAGATGTCGAGGACTGCGGGAATGAAGCCGTCGCCGATCCCCTGGATCTGATGCAGCCCCGGCTCGTGCCCCAGCAGGGCCGAGACATTTTTCGGCTCGACGGCGACGACCTTCGCATTCGGCTTGTGCTCCTTGAGGAACGCGCCGACGCCCTGAAGCGTGCCGCCGCTGCCCACGCCGGCGATGAAGCAATCCACTTCGCCGCCGATCTGCCGCCACAATTCGTGGGCGGTGTGCTCGTAGTGGCAGCGGGGGTTGTCGGGATTCTCGAACTGCTGGGGGACGAACACGCGCCGGTCCCCGGCGGCGATCTCCTTGACCCTGCGGACGGCCCCGTCAACGCTCTCCTCGTCGGGCGTGAGAATCAACTCCGCCCCCAGGGCCCGGATGATCTTCTTCCGCTCCTCGCTCATCCCCTCGGGCATGACGATCTTGACGCGGTATCCCTTCAGCCGGCCGATCAGCGCCACGCCGATGCCGGTGTTGCCGCTCGTCGGCTCGCAGATGATCGAGTCGGGCCTCAAGCGGCCGTCGCGCTCGGCGCCTTCGAGCATCGCCAGGGCGACGCGGTCCTTGATGCTCCCGCCGGGGTTGAGGAACTCCGCCTTGGCATAGATGTTCTCCTCGCCGAGGCGGACGAGCGGGGTCTTGCCGATCAGATCGAGAATACTGTTGGTGAGCATCCTAGTTCTCTTCGGTCTCGCCGTTGGCGTCCTCCTGGGGGACGCGTTTGACGGCCACCAGCGTGTCATCGCCGCCCAGATTCATGACGCGGACTCCCTGGGTGTTGCGCCCGAGGATGCTGACCTCCTTGGCGGCGATCCGCTGGAGCTTGCCCCTGGCGGTGATCATCAGCAGTTCGTCGTCGTCGCAGATGCGGACGACGCCGATCACCGGGCCGTTGCGATCGGTGGTCTTGATGTCGCGGAGGCCCTTGCCGCCGCGGCGCTGGGTGCGGTAGCTGCGCTGCGAAGAGACCTCCTCTTCTTCATCGAACGCGCCGCCCGGGTCCTCCACCAGAAGCTCGTCGGCGCCGTTCTGGTTGTCGCCAGTCTCCTCGTCGCTGCCGTTGTCCGGCTCGGACCGGTCTTCCTCGGCATCGAGGTTGGGCCCGAATGGCGTCCGCTTGCCGTAGCCGTGGGCGCAGACCGTGAGCAGGCAGGCGTCGGGCTCGGCCACGACCATCCCCACCACTTTGTCGTCGCCGACGAGCGCGATCCCCTTGACGCCGCTGGAATTCCGCCCCATCGCCCTCACGTCGGACTGGCGGAAGCGGATCGCCATGCCGTGGGCCGTGGAGAGCACGAGCTCGTCCCCCGGCTCGGCCACGACGACATCGACCAGTTCGTCGCCTTCGCGGAGCTTGATGGCGATGATCCCGGCCTTCATCGGCCGGCCATAGGCCTTCAGCGGCGTCTTCTTGACCAGCCCTCCGGCGGTCGCCATGACAAGAAAACTCCCCTCCTTCTCAAAATCGCGGACCGCGCGGCAGTCCATGATCTGCTCCCCTTCGGCGAGCTGGAGCAGGTTGACGATCGCGCGCCCGCGGCTGTCGCGGGCGAGCTGGGGCAGTTGGTAGACCTTCCGCCAGTAGACCCGGCCGAGGTTCGTGAAGAACAGCAGGTAGGCGTGGGTGCTGGCCACGAACAGGTGCTGGATCGGGTCCTCGTCCTCCGCCTTGGCGCCCTTGAGCCCCTTGCCGCCGCGGCGCTGCGTGCGGTACTCGGTGATCGGCGTCCGTTTGATGTAGCCGTTCGAACTGATCGAGACGACCATCGTCTCCTCTTCGATCAGGTCCTCCAGGTCGATGTCGCCGATCTCCTCGCCGTCGATTTCGGTGCGCCGCTTGTCGGCGTGCTTGCGCTTCAACTCCTCGAGGTCCTGGCGGATGATCGCGCGGATATTCTGCTCATCGGAGAGGATTTGCCGGTATTCGCCGATGTTCGCCAGCAGGTTGCGGTGCTCGTCGCCGAGCTTCTCCTGTTCGAGATTGACCAGCTGGCCCAAGGTCATGCGGAGGATCGCGTCGGCCTGGACCGGAGTCAGCGTATAACTCTCGGCCGCTCCGCGCTCCTCCTGAAAGATCGCGAACCCGTTCTCGCCCAGGGCGCGGGCGAGCATCGCCGCCGGGCACTCGATCTGCATCAAGCGATCCTTGGCCTCGGCCTGCGTCTTCGACGAGCGGATCACCCGGATCACCTCGTCGATATTCGCGTGGGCCAGGAGCAGGCCCTCGACGGTGTGTTTCCGCTGCCGCGCCTTGGCCAACAGGAACTGCGTCCGGCGGCGGATCACCGTGACCCGGTGGCGGAGGAATTCCTCCAGAATCCCCTTCAGCGAGAGGACGCGCGGCTTGCCGTCGACAAGCGCCAGCAGGATCAGCGAGAACGTGTCTTGCAGCGGCGAGAACTTGTAGAGCTGATTCAAGACGATCTCTGGATCGGCGTCGCGCTTCAATTCCAGGATCAGGCGGACGGGCTCGTCCAGGTCGCTTTCATTGCGAATCGCCCGGATGTCCGGAATCCGCCCCTCGTTGACCAGGGCGGCGATCCGCTCCTCGACGCGGTCGCGGGCCTGCTGGTAGGGGATTTCGGTGACGACGATCCGGTAGCCCCGCTCCATCTCCTCGATATGGGCTCGGGCGCGGACGACGACCGTGCCCCGGCCGGTGTAGTAGCCGCGGCGGATCCCGCTCCGCCCGCAGATGATCCCGCCGGTGGGAAAGTCGGGCCCGGGAATGATCTCCAGCAGTTCGTCGATCGACACGTTCGGATCGTCGATCAGCCGGATCAGCCCGCTGCAAACCTCGCCGAGGTTGTGGGGGGGGATCGAGGTGGCCATGCCCACGGCGATCCCGTTGGCCCCGTTGACGAGCAGGTTGGGGAACTTCGACGGCAAGACCGTCGGCTCCACGTGCCGCTCATCGTAGGTCGGCACGTAGTCGACCGTGTCCAGCTTGATGTCCTCGAGCATCAAGGCGGCGATCGGCGACATCCGGGCTTCGGTGTATCGCATCGCGGCGGGCGGGAGGCCGGCGATGGAACCGAAGTTCCCCTGCTTGTCGATCAGCACGTGCCGCAGGTTCCATTCCTGGGCCATGCGGACCAGCGTGGGGTAGATCACGCTCTCGCCGTGGGGGTGGTAGTTGCCGCTCGTGTCACCCGAAATCTTGGCGCACTTGACCCGCCCGGCGCCTGGCCCCAGATTCAGGTCGTTCATCGCCACCAGAATCCGCCTCTGCGAAGGCTTCAGGCCGTCGCGCACGTCGGGCAGCGCCCGGCTGACAATCACACTCATCGCGTACGTCAGGTAGCTGTCTTTAAGCTCCTCTTCGATCGGGAGTTGGGACAGCCGCCCAGCAAGGCCCGCGGCCCCGCCCGCCATGGACCCATCGCCCGGCACCTCGGGGGGGCCGGGAGGGAGATTCGAATCGGTCGACAAGGATCATCCTTTCGAGGAAGAAACACGCCCGCTCCGCGGCACGTCGGCCGCCGTGGGACGAGCCGCCGCCAGATGCACCCGGCGGCGCTTTGTGCAAACCCGTAATATACCGTTTTTCCGTCCCGGCCACAACTCCAGGCAAGGAAAAAGCCGCGCCGTAAACCGCCTTGAATTAACGACTTGCAATCACGAATCGGGCGCCGTTCCGGGCGAGGCGGAAAATCCGACGGGCAAGGTGCAAACACCCGTGTTGCACGCCCCCCCAGCGGTCTCCGGAGATTCTCCCGGGGAATTGCACCGCGCCGGGCTCAAGCCGCGCGAGCCAAGGAAAATCGCCATCACGGCCCGCCCAATCAACTCTCACGCGTCGGACGCGGGGGCGTCCTTCCCGTCGTCCGTCCGCCCGCGTCGCCGGGCAAGTGCGCGCAGGATCGCGTCGAGAACCGCATCGAGGCGTTTGCCGGCGTCTTCGGCGAGGAATCGCAGGACGAGGTAGCCGTTCTCCTGCAACAGAAGGTCTTTGCGCCGATCGCGGCGATAAGCCTCCGCATCGCCCAGGTGCTGACCGCCGTCGATCTCGATGGCGATCCGCTCGTCGGCGGCCAGCAGATCGACCTCCATCCGCCCACGTCCGTCAAAGGGAATCGGCAACTCGGCGTTGAGGCGGAACAGCCCGGCGGTCTCCGACAGCGTCTCCAATCGCTGGTAAAGAAACGCCTCGGTGGCGCTTCGTGCGCGCTCGATGCCTTCGGCATGCGGAGAGACCTCGCCTGCCGCGTGAACGAAGAGGTTGGCCAGCGGCGGGTCGACGCCGTCGCGAACCAGCCGCCGCACGGTCGCCGCGTAGTCCTGTTTCCACTGGGGATCGACGGGCAGCGGCGCCTCGGCGGGCCAGCCGGGTACCGCACTGGCCGGCAGCATGACGGTATACCCGACCGCTTCGTAGCCGCGGCAGCGCCGATCGAACATCCGCGCGAGCATCGGCACATCCAGGTCGGCGTAGTCATACACCCGGACCTCGCGCTTGCGGTGATTCAGCCGGTGCAACCGGCCGACGTACTGCGCGATCGTCCCGCGCCATGAAACGGGAAGCGTCAGAAACAAGGTGTCGAGCCTTGCATCGTCGAACCCCTCGCCGACATATCGACCCGTGGCGAGCAGGACCCGCTCCTCGTTCTCGGGAATCGCCGCCAGCCGCGTGGCGAGCGACCGGGCCTCTGCGGGCCGCGCGCCGCCGCGCAGCACGACGAGGTGGCGGACGCCGGGCGAGAGCCGCGCAGCCAGGTTGTCGAGGTGCTCGTTGCGCTCGGTCAACACCAGGGGCGAACGGCCTTCGCGGACAGCCCGCACGACCTCGTCGCAGATGGCCTCGTTGCGCCGCCCGTCGGCGATCAGCTCCCCGTAAAGTTCATGGAACTGGATTCGCATGTCCGGATCGGCCGGTTTCAGGGGGCGAAACGACGTCGGTCGGACCAGCACGACGTGCGCGAAGGGGCGCGCATCGGCCTGCGCCTTCGCATCGACGCGGTGGCGCACCGGGCCGCATTGCATGAAGAGGATCGGGTGGTGGCCGTCCTTGCGCGCGACCGTGGCGGAAAGCCCCGTGACGAATCGCGCCCGCGCCCGCCGGGCGACCTGCTCGAAGCTCCGGGCGGACAGATGGTGGCATTCATCGACGATGAGCTGGCCGTAGTCTCCCACGCAGTCCTGGACGACGCCCTTGCGCACCAGGCTCTGAATCAGGGCCACGTCGAGCGAGCCGGTCGGCTTTCGGTGGCCGCCGCCGATTCGTCCGATGGTCTTGGGCGGCAGGTGGAGGAACGCCGCAAGCCGCTCGACCCACTGCTCCAGCAACTGGCGGCGGTGGACGAGAACCAACGTGTTGACTCCCCGCTGGGCGATCAGCCAGGCGGCGACCACGGTCTTGCCGAAGGCCGTCGTTGCACAGAGAACGCCCGTCTCATGCGCCAGCATCGCCCGGGCGGCGATCTTCTGCTCGGGCAGCAACTCGCCGTGAAACCTGGCCTCGAGCGGCGAGCCGGCGTTTCGTTCGTCCCGGACGGCGGCGGCGATGCCCAGGTCGGAAAGCAGATTCTCCACGTCTTCCAGGCAGCCGCGCGGCAGGCCGATGTGATGGGCAAGGTCCTCGGCGCAGCCGATGATCCGCGGCTTGTCATACGTCGGCAGCCGCATCGCCTGCGCCTTGTAGAACTCCGGATTCTGAAAGGCCGCCAGCCGGACGAGGCGATTCCGCAGTCCCGGCGGCAGTCGATCCTTGGCAATGTAGACCTGGTCGCCGAGTATCAACTCCAAGCTCTCCGGCAGCGGGCCGGCGATCGGCGGCTCTTGGCGGCGGCGCGAGGGAAGCGCGGCCCAGGGCGCGGCATCCTCGTCGTCCAGCGAGGCCATGCGGACGCCAACGATCCGCCCGCGCCGTTCCGCATCATGGGCGATTCGCTCCACGGTCGCACGGTCGATCTTTTCGACCGTGGAAAGAAACGCCCATTGATCGGGATGGGCAGCGCCCGAATCGTCCAGAAACACGCTGCTACCGCGGTCTCGCGGCCGTCTTTGCAGCGGCAGGGCGATCAGGTTGCCAAGGCCGGCGTGCGGCAAAGTGTCTTGGTTGGGGAAGAATCGGTCGTAGGAGTCGAGCCCCACATCCGGCCGGAATTCCATCGTCTCGGTGAGGATGTGCGCACCGAGCCGGCGGGCCAGCGCCGCGGGAATGGCCTCCGCGAAGAACAGCCAGATGTGCCCGCCCTTGCCGGAACGCGATCGCTCCAGCGCGGCCGGCACGCCGAGGCGGCAGCAGGTCTCCAGGACGGCGCGGGCGTCCTCCTGCCACGCCGCCTTGTCGAAATCGGCCGCCAGGAAGAAACAGGTCTCGTCGAGCAGCAGCGGGTAAACACCCATGACGAAATCGCGGCCGGCAGCGTCCCTGCCCGAAAGATGCCAGCCGATCGCTTCATCCGTGACGGGAAGGAACTTCTGCTCGGAGCAGTCCGTGCACTTGACCTTCGGCTTCTGGCACACGCCCCGGACCCACTCGTTGGCGCAGGCGGGCTGATAACCGGACTTGCCGGTCCGGCGGCTCTCGAAGCGGCGCGGATAGACGTCGTCGCGCCCGCGGAACAGCGAGCGGAACAGGGCGATCTTGGATGCCGGCGAGGAGAGCCGGTGCACGAGCGCGGGCTGCGGGGCCATCAGACGGGCTCCTCGGCGATCGGCCGCGGCGGGGCGAAGAGCGGAGCGGCGGCAGACGTTTCCATCCCACCAAGGCGATGTTTCCAGTCTTCCTCCCACGCTACAATGGGCCCGGTGGCCGTGCCAGCCCCCCTGGGCGAGATCCGGATTCCGCGCCTGGTCCCGCAAAACCGGGGCGCTCTGACTTGTTCCCCCGCGGAAGAGCGACCGCCTCTCCGGACTGCTGCCGACCGACCCGGCCGAGCCGGGCGCGCTCGGTCCGCCGCTCGATCGCAACTTGCCGAATCAGAAAGGAAGAATTGAATGCTTCGCTCACTGCTGATGTTCGTCATGGCCAGCGCGTTGGGCTTCGGCGCCTCGGCCGCCGAGAAGGACGGCGAAATCACCTACCGCACCGACACGGATATTATCTACCTGGAGAAGGGGAAAGCGACCACGCCCTACCAGCAGGAACGCTGCCGATTGGACATCTACTATCCGGAGAACCGGACGGGGTTCGCGACGCTTGTCTGGTTCCATGGTGGGGGGCTCAAAGCGGGCCATCGCTCGATCCCCAAGCAGTTGCAGGCAAAGGGCATCGGCGTCGTGGGCGTCAACTATCGACTGTATCCGAACGTGAAGTGCCCCGGCTATCTCCAGGATGCGGCCGCCGCCGTCGCCTGGACCCTTCACAACGTCGAAAAGTACGGCGGCGACCCCAAGAGAATCTTCGTCACGGGTCATTCCGCCGGGGGATATCTGACCAGCATGATCGGCCTCGATAAACGATGGCTCGCCGAGTGCGGGACCGACGCCGACCAGATCGCCGGACTGATCCCGCTCAGCGGGCACACGATTACGCACATGACGGTTCGCGAAGAACGGGGCATTCCGCAAACGCAACCGGTCGTGGACGAGCTGGCGCCGCTGTACCATGTCCGGCCCGACGCTCCGCCAATTCTCCTGATCACCGGCGACCGCGAGCTGGAGATGCTGGGCCGCTACGAGGAGAATGCCTATTTCATGCGGATGCTCAAAGTCGCCGGCCACAAGGACGTCACGTTGTACGAACTCCAGGGCTACGGGCATGGCATGTTCGAGCCGGCCGTGGCGCCGATGCTGCGGTGGATGCAGGCGAAAGGCAGCCAGGACGGAATCGCTCCCGAGCGGGCCGCGCCGCCCGCCCGGCAGCCGGCTGCCGCGGCGAAGTGAAGCCGGCCCTCCGCTGACTGGGGTCGCTCCGTGACGGAAGCCGCCACGGATTCGATGAGGACGACCAAAGCAGCGGCTTCCGGTTCGCGCGTCTCCGCTCTGCCCCCTTCCGCCTGGAGACTGCCGGCCGCTCGGCAGTCTCACTCGGAGACGCCGGGTCAGGGGGCGGGCTCGGCGGGGGGACATTTCACGCTGCAAACGAAACGTTGTGGCGGCCTGACCGTGAACGCGATCCGCTCGCCTTCGCTCCCGAAGTAGCCGCCCCAACCGACGCTGATCGAGGCAACCTGGGCGAGGTCGAGTTCCCCGCGCGTCTGCCCGAACGGTTTGAACTGGCTGAACACCGCGTAGGCGCGGCGCGATCCGGGCATGTTCAGATAGTGTCCCGTACCCCCCAGGAAACGCCCGCCGTCGGCCGTGTTCAGGAAGACCAGCAACTCGGCGCTCGTGCGTTGGCCGGAAGGCGCCGAAACATCGATCGCCAGTCCCTCGCAGGCGGTCAAATCGAGCGGCTCTGGATACGCGAAGTTGAGGAACAGGAACGTGTCGACCTGCCCTTTGGTGAGGGTCGCCGCCGCGCGCCAGCCGGATGCGTCGTCGCCAGTCAATTCCGACTGCACGGCCTGTGCCTGGGATACGGCCGGCTTGGGGGCGGCGCGGAGTGGCTCGCAGGTCATCGAAAGGGCGCCCGCGATGGCGCCTCCCAAGCGTTTCGGCACGCTGGCGGCCGCCGATCGGAAGAGCATCGCGCCATACGGGCCGAGCCGCAGCGGTACTTGCGTCCCCTCGGCCACCGGCGTTACCTGGCCGGTCGCGGGGTCCCATTGCTCGGTTACGCCTCGGCCGCAGAAGCGGAGGTCGCCTTGCCAGGCCGCGCCGCTGTCATTGATCGCGAAATAGACCTCGTGTCCATCGATGCGGCGCCGCGTCACCTTGATCGGCGCCTTCGCCTCCACGCAAGCCGCGTCGCGTTCAAACAGCGCGTCGACGATCCGCGGCAGCAGCGCGATCATGCCGGCGGGCAGCAGAATGCCCGTGCCGCCGGCTGGGTTCGTGACCACGCAGGGGGCGTCGGCGGCGCCGAACAGTTCGCGGCCGATCGCCTCCACGCGCGGCGCGGGGAATTCCCGCTCGCTATTGAGGGGGCGAGCGCCGACCGCGATCACCGCGCCCCCCTGGCGCCAGAACGCGGCCACGTTTTCCCACGCCGCCAGCGGCAGCGTGTCGGCGGCGGGCAATACCAGCACGCGCCAGCGCAGGTCGCCATGCGCCAGCGCTCCCTCCGCGACCCGCGCCGCGCGGAGTGCCTGCGAATCCACGTAGGCGAAATCGCGGCCGGCCGCGTACAGCGCCGAACTGGCGCCGTCGAAAACGCTCTCCGCGCGGCGCGCCGCCGGCTCGTCCGTCGCGCCCCGCAGCGCGGGAAGGAACACCGGCCAGAGGCTCTCGATCGGGTAGAGCACCGCGATGTCCGTGACCTGGCGCCCTCCCCGGAGCATTGTCTGGCAGCGGCCGGCGTGCGTGTTGATCCGCCGCAACTGCTCGTCGGTCAGGTCCTGGAACGCATAGTAGCTGGTCAGCGTGTTGATCCCGCCCCAGGCCAGCCGGTTGCACGTGCCGCGAATCTCGTCCTCGGTGACGACCCGGATCGGGCGCGTGTCGCCCGCCGCGCGGTAGCGCTGGCTGTGGTCGGAGACCTCGCACATCGTCACGCTGCGGCCTTCGAGATCGGCAGCGCTGCCGGCCAGGCGGGCGATCTGCCAGGGGACCTCCGGCGGAAGGCTCGTCAGGCAGTCGATGCTGGGGGCGTCGAGCCGCCGCAGGCAGCGAAAGAAGTGGCCGTAGAGCGGCACGTGCCCGACGAGCGACTCCTCCATCAACAGGTGGCCGCCGGAGAGGATGTTGTGTTTGTGGCACCAGTCCTGAATCTGGCCGAAATAATTCTCCGCGACCAATTCGCCCACGGTGTTCCAGAAATCATACCGCGCCCGGGCGCCGGCCGGCCCGGCCTCGGTCACCAGCGCCGGCAGCAGCGGCCGCAACGGGCGCCCGCGGCGCTTGCTGAACTCCTGCTCGATGGTCAGCGACCAGGGCAGCACGCGGTAGGGCATGGGGCGGAACCAGAGGTTCTGGAGCGAGGGTTCGTCGGTGAACGTCGAGACGAAATACCGCCCAAGGTCCGGCCCCAGCTTTTCCGCATACCGCTGATGGGTGACTTCCAGGAACCGCGCGGTCGGCTCCGGCGTCAGCAGGTCGATGCAGGGCTTTTTGAAGGCGAGGCTGACTGCCGCATGTGTCCCTTCGTAGATCAGGTCATCGGTCATCACCACGACAAACCACTCGCCCGCCGGAGCCTGCCAGGAGAGTTGCCGATCGCGGATCGAGGCCGCCAGGTCCCGCGCGTGATCCAGCGCGATCGCGCCGTCGCGCCGCGGCAGCGCGGCGGCCAGCACCAGTCGACCGGGCGGCAGCGCGAGCGAGACGGCGCCGCCCGAAGTGTCCGTGCCGGCCACGAGCAGGCCACGCGCGGCCCACTCCGGATGGCCGCGGAGCGTCAGGTCGCGCGCGCTGCCGGATGGGTATCCGCACTCGTCGTAGAGCCAGAGCGACATGCCGGCCGCCTTGGCCAGGCGGACGCCGCGCAGGAAAGCGGGCCACTTCGTCTCGTCGTCCACGTAGCCGTCGAAGGCGACGTTGCCCGCAAACCCGCCGAAGCCCTGCGCCGCCAAGGTCTGCAATTGCCGGTCCTGTTCCGCCGGATTGGCCTGCTGCGCATGGATGATTCGCAGAATCCGCGCCGAGGCCGGCGGCGCGGAAAAACGCTCCGCCAGCGGTCGATCTTCCGCCGGCAACGGGGCGAGCAGAGACGCGGGCGGCTCCGCCGCCTGGCAGACCGCGCCGCACAACCCGACAAGAAGTCCAATCCGACATGCACGGTTCATGGGATGTCCTTGTTGACCAGCACGTTGGCGACCCCGGCTTCCGCCGGATCGGGCCGGCCGTTCTGATTTGCATCGAGATAGACGCGTCCCTCCAGCGCGGCGCTGCTTGCGTGAGAGACGAGCGACTCGGCAGCGAGGATCGCCGCGAGGAGCAGTCGGCGGGTAGTCATCCGCTTCATCTTTCCGCAGGCCAACCGGCCAAGGGGCCATCGGGCATCCGCCGTTTCGCCGGATGCCGGCATTCCGACCATTGTCGTCCCGCCGACTTTCCGAAGCAAGCGCGAGCAAGATCGGATCGCTCGCTTCTTTTCCCGCCAAATCTGGCAACCCGCACCCGGTTCGCTTACAATCCAGCGCCAGTCCTGCTCGCGCCGCGGCAATCAGGCGCAGAGCCGCGCGGCGGCAAGCCGGGCGAAACCGCGGAGTCCATCCAGGCGGCGCGGCGCGGTCCTTTCCGCCGCGATCGGTTGGGCGCCGTCGGCGCCCCTGCACGGTGAGTACACAACAGCCAACAGCGTTCCGTTGAGGAAGATTTACCGGAGGTATCCACAGATGAGCGATTTGATGAACCGGCCCGTGCGTTGCAGCCTGTGCGAGTTCTGGCGGCGGAAGCGCGTCTCTCGATCTCTGCGGGCCGGTTTCTGGCTCGGCCTGGGCCTCTTCCTGGGCGGGTTGGCCGGCAAGTGTGGAGCGGCGGAAGCGGGAAAGGCGCCCGGCTGGGCCGACACCGCGCCGCTGACGAAGCAGAATGTCGTCTTGGCCTTGGACGGGGGCGGCCTGGTCCGGGTCGACGTGCTGGCCGATCGCCTGTTCCGCATCCGCTACAGCAAGACCGGCAAGTGGACCGAGTCCGCGCTGAACCGCTACGGCGTGCTCACCGCCTCCTTTGCGGGAGCCGCATTTGAAAAGGCGGAGGCCAACGGCGTGCATACGCTGGCCACCAAGCAGGCCAAACTCGCGATCCGGGGCAGCGACGGGGCGATCACCCTGGCGGACGCCGCCGGAAAGCCGCTCACCGAACAGGCCGCGCCGCAGTACCAGGCCGGCGGCGGCTACGACGTCCGGTTTGCGCTGAGCGACAAGGAACGCCTGTATGGATTGGGCGATGTCAGCCGCGAGAACCTCATGCGCCGCGGCGGCGCTTACGAGTTCTGGGTGTTGAATGTGAAAGCCTATATTCCGATCCCCGTCGTCCTCAGCAGCCGGGGCTGGGGCCTGCTGATGAACACGACCTGGCGGAACACGATCGACATCGGCAAGAGCGATCCGCAGCGGATGATCTGCACCGCCCGCCGCAGCGATCTCGACTACTACCTGTTCTGCGGCCCGGACTACCGCAGCCTGCTGGACACGTACACCTCGTTCAGCGGCCGGCCCGCGCTCCTGCCGATCTGGGGTTACGCCTTCACCTATGTCTGCAACCAGAACATCGACGCGTTCAACCTGCTGAACGAAGCGCTGACCTTCCGCCGCGAGCGGATGCCGTGCGACGTGCTGGGGCTGGAGCCCGGATGGATGTCGAAAAACTACGACGGCAGCACCGACAAGACCTGGCACCCGCAGCGTTTTCCGATCCCCTCTTGGGCGCCCAAGGGACCGCACACGTTCCTCGGCGCGCTGAAGCGCAAGGGGTTCAAGCTCAGCCTCTGGCTCTGCTGCGATTACGATCTGGGAGTCTACGAGGAGCAGTTGCTTTCCGGGCGGGCGCCCGCGGGCGCAACGCCGGCCGCCAAGACGGCGGCCGCCAACGTCGTCGACGGCTTTGAAGACCAGCGCCTCAGCAAACCGTCGAAATCGGCGAAGCCGGCCGCGGCGGCGACGAGCGAGGCGAAGACCCTCGAGCCGTGGTTCGAGCACCTGAAGAAGTTCGTCGATCAAGGCGTCGCGGCGTTCAAACTCGACGGTTCCAGCCAGGTCATCGAGCACCCCAAGCGCAACTGGGCCAACGGGATGAGCGACGAAGAGATGCACAACCTCTACCCGGTGATCTACGCCAAGCAGATGGCCCGCGGGTTCGAGGAGCACGCCGGGCGGCGCTCGATGATCTACTCGGCCGGCGGCTACGCGGGAGTCCAGCAGTTCGTCGCCACCTGGGCCGGCGACACCGGGGGCGGCCCCAAGCCGCTGGCCTCGATGTTGAACCTCGGACTGTCGGGCCACTCCAACCACTCCTGCGACATGACCGTCACGAGTGTCGAGGGGATCCACTTCGGGTTTCTCCAGACCTGGGCCCAGCAGAACAACTGGGACTACTGGTACCAGCCCTGGCACCTCGAGGACGTCCACACCGAGGCGTTTCGCCAATACGGCCGGCTCCGCTACCAGCTGCTGCCGTATCTCTACTCGGCGGCGGCCGAAGCCGCGGCGACCGGCTATCCGGTGATGCGGGCGATGCCGCTGGCCTACCCCGACGATCCAGCCTGGGACGCCACTCTGGGGCAATACATGCTGGGCGACTCTCTCCTGGTTTCCGCCTATGTCAAGGAGGTCCGCCTGCCCAAAGGGACCTGGATCGACTTCTGGAGCGGAAAACGGTTCGAGGGGCCGGCCACGATTCCCGTGCAGGTCACGCCCACCCAGGGCGGCGCGCTGTTGGTCAAGAGCGGCGCGATCATCCCCACCTGGCCGGTCTGCGATCACGTCGAGAAGGGCTGGTCGCCCGAGGTCGGCCTGCTCGTCTATCCGGCGGCGCGGAGCAGCTTCACCCTGTATGAAGACGATGGCGAGAGCCTCGGCTACCGCAAGGGCCAGTTCGCGCGGACGCTGCTGACCTGCGAAACGTCCGGCAAGAGCGTCAAGCTCTCGATCGGCGGCCGCCAGGGCGCGTATGCCGGAATGCCCGCAACGCGCCAGTTCACGGCGACGATCCATCTGCCGGCCCGGCCGAAAACCGTCGCGCTCGACGGGGCCGCCGTGACGGACTTCGAGTGGAACGCGGCCCGCTCCGCGGCCACGATCAAGATCCCCGCGTGCGGGACAGCGCCGCGCGTGTTGTCCCTCAACTAGGAACGGTTGCCTGACTGGAGCCTACGACCGGCGGGGCTTCTCGGCGGCGCGGCCAAGGCGGAGGAGGCGCCGTGTCTGGCGCGTCCGACGTTCTCCGGCATGCGAAACACGGTCAAGTCCGCCAGCCACCAGGGACTTCCGGATCATGAACGAACCTTCGTCCCCGCCGGAGACCCTCGGCGCCAGGCTGAGGCGGATCGGACCGGGCATCCTTCTGGCCGCGGCGGCGATCGGATCGGGGGAACTGATCCTCACTCCGCGTGCGGGCGCGATGTTCGGGATCTCGATCGGCTGGGTGATCCTGGTCTCGATTGCCTACAAGCTGGCGCTCACCCTGGGCCTGGCGCGTTACACGATCGCCACGGGGGAGGACATCTTCGAGGGCTTCTCGCACCTGCCGGGCCCGCGCAACTGGTTCGTCTGGATCCTGGCCCTTGTCTTCCTCGTCGGCGCGGCGGGCTATGCGGGGATCGCCCTGGCCTGCGGGTCGGCCCTGTTCACGGTCTTCCCCGCACTCTCGATGATCCAGTGGGCCGTGGTTGTTGTGGCCGCAACGTTCCTCCTGCTCCTCAAGGGGGCTTACGGGCCGGTGGAAAAGGCCGCCTTGGTCCTGGCGTTGATCCTCATCGCGGGAGTGCTCTACAGCCTGTCCGTGCTTCAGCCCCCCTCGGGCTGGCTGCTGCGCGAGGGCATCCCGCGGCTGCCGCCCGGTTCCGGCCAGACGCTCATCAGCCTGCTCGGCTGGACGGCCGGCGGCACGTCGACCCTCCTGTACAGCTTCTGGATCCTGGAGAAGGGCTACGCCCGCCCGCGCGGCAATCCGGGCCCGGCGGCGGACCTCTCCCAGAGCCACGCAGACTTCCAGTCGTGGATCTCGCTTGTGCGGCTCGACGCCGGCGTGTCCTACACGATGATGATGTTCGTATCGCTGGCGTTCCTTGCGATCGGGTCGATCACGCTGGGCACGGCCGGTCCGGACGGCGGCCCGCTCGTGCCCGCCCGCGAGGAAACCACGGCCGTGCTCTCGCGGATGCTGACGGCGGCCGCCGGCCCCCGGGCCCTCTACATCTTCATCCTCGCCGTCCTGGCGATCCTCTTCTCGACGATCCTCGGCCTTGTCGACGGCAAGGCCCGAGCCCTGCGGACGGCGGTTCGGATGATTGCCCCCCGGTCCCGGCGATGGTCCGACCTGGCGTGGTACCGGGTGGGGATCGCCAGTCTCTGCCTGATCATCTTCGCGCTGCTCTTCACGGGGGAGCCGGTCGTGCTGATCGTGCTCGTCTCGGCATTGGAGGCTCCGATCCTCTCGCTCTCGGCCGTGATGCTCGTCTACCTGCTGCACGCCCGGCTCAGGCCCGAGTGCCGCCCCGGCGTCGTCTGGCACATTGTGATCGTGGCCGGGACGATCGCTTACTTCGCGCTGTTTGTCCATGCCCTGATCGCAACCGTCACGGGCTCCTGAAAAGGCGATGTAGAGCCTAACCCGCTGGGCATTCGATTGCCTTACGGAAGAGGTCCCATCACCGGCCATCAAGACACAGACTGCGGCACCGGCAATTGGAGAGGGGGGCCTGGCGATTTAATCTTCCCCACTGCCAATTCGACATTCGACATTCACCCCTGCCCCGCCTCCCGCTCCAATTCTCTCACCGCCCGGTCCAGTTGATCGACCAAAGCGCCGGGATCGACCTTCTGGAGAATGTCGCAGACGGAGCGGAGGTACCAGAGGGTGCCGTCGCGGCCGCCGCGGAAGTGTTGCCAGACCGCCTCGCCCATCCGCCTGTAGTCGGTCAACAGCGACCGGGTGTTGTCGAGCTTGTCGGCCGCGGCGATCAGCCGGGCGGCCGGCGAGGCCGAGGCGAGGTGCGCCAGGTAGTCTTCCTTGCGCTTTCGCCAGGGCGGCTTGGGTGTCTGGTCGGTGTCGCTGCATTCCAGGACAACGCTGGCCACGCGCTCGCCGAACCGGCGGCGGATTTGCTCGGCGGTCCGGGCGCCCCCCTGGTCCTCGACGGCGTCGTGCAGCACGGCGGCGATCGCCGTCACCTCGTCCGCGCCGTGCTCCAGGACGATGCCGGCGACGCGAAGCAGGTGCGATACGTAGGGCACGGTGGATGTCTTGCGGACCTGGCCGCGATGCAGGTGGAGAGCCACGACCACGGCGTCGGAAAATCGATCGGTCAGGTTCATTGGATCGCCCCGGTCAGCGGGCGGCTCCGGAGTTGGCCTCGGCGATTCGGCCCACCTGGCCCCCCTCGTAGGAGCTGAACTCGGCCCAGACGGGCAGATGGTCCGAAACCTCGATCGCCTGGCGGATCGTCAAGTCGAACTCCTGGATAAGGTCCAAAACGCCGGAGCGGCCCACGAACTCGGTGGTCGCCTGGCTGTCGAAGAGGATGTTGTCGGCCAACCGGGTCCCGAGGGTCGTCGTCGGCCGGCCGGCGACCGACCACATCAGATGGGCGATGCGCCCCAGGCCGCCCAGGCCCTGCTCGTCGGTGCCCAGCGAACCGAGCACGATCACGTCGTCTTCTCCTCGGCCGTCGCCGCGAACAGCGCGGAACACGCCGGCCAAGAGGTCCAATTCCAGCTCGGCCTGGGCCGGATCGACCTGGACATTGATCAGCGTGAACGTGAAGGCCTCCTCGGGCCGCGGGCCGCGGACCCGGAAAGCCGCCACCAGGGGCTTGTGGAGGAACTGGTCGGCCGGGTCGTTGACCTCGCCGACCGTGGTGCGATCGATCTCGACCACCGCGCGGTCGAAGAAATAGGCGGCGTAGGTTTCGACCGGCTCGCGCCCCACGCGGCGGTCGATGGCGAAGTCGTACGTACCCCCGCCCTGGTTGACGATCTCGAGCAGATCGAGCACGAGCCCCTGGCTTTGCCCGCGCACATCCTGCACGGCAACCACGTCGTAGCGGCGGATGATCTCGCCGAGCAAGGGTGCGATGTTCCGGTCATCCAGTTTGCGGCGGTCGAGGGGGCCGAGGTTCGCCGTGGCGATGCGGATCGTCGGCTTCTTTTTCGGCGCGATCTGGGGGGCGGCGCCCGGCGGGTCCGGCGAGGGGGAACCGGCCGGCGATCCGCCGAGCGGCTGGACCTCGATGTTCTCCAGTCCCTCCAGCCGATAGTGGGTGACGAAGTAATAGGCCCCCAGCCCGATCGCCGCGAGCAGGAGCAGACGGGGTGGCTTGAGCATGGATTGCCTCGAGGGAAGTGCGTGCCCAGGTTGACCGGAATCGTCGGCAAAGCGTAGCGAAACGCTCTGCTCCGCTCCAGGCCAATTCGGACCCTACTGGTCCGCGTACACCCGCGTGCTCTCTTCCTTGGTGATCGGCGTGCGAATCTCGTCCGTCACGACCTGGACCTTGATTCGCAGGTCTCCCGGCTGAACGCCCTGGACGCGGATCCGGTAGGTGGTGTCGGCCTTGGGGGCCAGTCGGGGCAGCGGTGCGAAGACCACGCGGCCGGATTCGATCCCGTGGCGCGTCGGTCCCTCGGCGGCGACCGGCTGTAGGCCCGGCGGCAGTTCGGCGGCGAGTTGCACGTTCGTGGCTTCCTTCGAACCCTGGTTGACGACGCGAATCTCGTACATCGTCTGGCCGCCGACCTCGATCGGATCGTCCATGTCGGCGACCTCGAAGAACAGGGCGGAGATGCCTTCGACGACGACGGCCTGTTCCACCTCGGCCGATGCGCCGCTGCTGTCGAACGAGACGAGCCGCAGGGTGTGCTGCCCCGCCTCGACGGGCATCAAGGTCAACTGGACCGGCGGCGGCCCGTCCTGAACCGGGATTTCTTCGAGTTTCCAGTGGACGGTCCGCGTGTCTTCCTCGTAGTATGCCTGGTTCGACCCGCTGACGAACTTCATTCCCGGCGGCAATTCCACGGCCATCTCCACCTGCCGGGCCGGGGCGGTGCCGGGATTGCGGACGGAAAGGCTGTAGACCGCCTCGCGCTCCAGGTAGCGGCGGCTCGGCCCCTCGACGGCGACTTGCAGTTGGGGTGCGATGACTTCAATCGATTTCTGGTTCTGCGTCCGCAGGTTCGGTTCGCCCCGGACGGTGATCACGTTGACCAGCGGACCGGCATGGACGGCCTCCAAGGCGAGTTCCAGTTCGCGGCTCTCGCCCGGCGCAAGGTTGCCGATCTCGTACTCCAATTCGGCGCCCGCGGCATGGCGGAACCCGGCCGGGACGTGTTCTTCGACGACGACGTCTTCGGCGATTCCACTGCCCGGATTCGAGACCGTGATCTTCAGCGCGACCTGTTCGCCCTTGAGGACCTTCTCCGGGCCCTCGGTTTCGATGGCCAACAGCGGCCGGGTCGCCTTGACGCGCACCGAGGCTTCCGTCTGGAATTGCACGGTCGCCACGCTGCCGATTTCGCCCTCATCGGTGGGCATCAACTCGATTTCGACCGTCACGTCCTCGTTGGGGTTCAATGTGCCGATTTCCCAGACAAGTCCACCCTGCGCGCTCTGCGATGCCTGCGGCTTGGCGCTTTGCAGCCTCGCGCCGCGGGGAATCTCGTCGTGGATTTCCACGCCCAAGGCGGCCACCTGTCCGGCATTGCGGACGTGAATCTGGAAGATCGCGGGACGCCCCACCTGGATTTCCGCCGGGGCGGTCTTCTCAACGACCAATTGGGGCACTTGGGCCCCTTCAAGACTCTTTGTGCCCGGCCGGCCATTGCCGGTGGCCGGTTGCCCCAGGCCGGACGATTCCAGGTGTGTCGGCTGCGCGCCGGGCGGTGAATCGGCGAGCGCCTGGATCGGCTGGGGGGGCGGCGAGGCGGCTGGCTGGGGGATCAGGCCCGGTTCCGAAGTGGAGCCGCCGAATTGGGGCAGGGTCGAGAGACCCGGCGCCGCGGCGATCGGCGGACCGTTGGCGCTGGGCTGTTGGCCCGCTGCCGTCCGCGGCGCCGCGGACGGCGGCTGCTCGGCTGCCGGGGGCATCGTGCCGAAATTCGGCGAGATGGGTGGAATCGAATTCGCCGCGGGCGCCGCCGTATCAGCGATCGACTCGGTCGGGGCGGCAGCCGACGGCAAAACGTGCGGCGCTTCGGCAGGCGCTGTGAGGATCGGCGCGATGCCGGTGTCGGTCGCGTTGCCTAACGAAAAACCGCTGCTCTTCTGGGTGGGCGCCCGACCCGCGCTGGCCGGCGATCCAGGCCGGCTCCCGACGGTTGGCACCGGGTTTGAGGCCGCAGCCGTGCGGATCGGAGAGGGCGATCGCAGTGGATTCGCCTCCGGCACGGAAAACCCCCGCGAAGGGGAGCCCGCGGCCGGCGACGGACTCGGATCACCGCTACGCTGCGCCTGGGCAATCGCGATCAACCCCAAAACGATGATGGCAGCCAGCGCAGACATTCGAAGAAGGAGGCGTTTCATCAATCGGGTTCCCCAAAAACGGACAGAAACGGCTCGACGGGAGGTCGCACGGTCCGCAAGGCACGTTCGCAAACAGACGCAGGCCGGCGCGCAAGAACTGCCGACAGCGAGTCGCGTTAGTACCAGAATCCAGCGTTCAGCGAAAGACCAATTGTAGTGCCTCCCTCGGGCCGCTCGGGGCGGCGCGTCGGCTGTCGCGCGGATTGGTTGAGGCCAAAGAAGGCCAATCGGAGAATCTGGACGCCTTTTGGCAGACTGGCCGGAACGGGGCAGCCTGGCGAAGGCAGCACATCTCAGGCAAGGACCTGGCCACCGATGGCGGCGAATCGACCCGGGGGGGCTGCGCAGCGGAGTGTGGGGGCGGTGCCTGAGGCCAACCTCCCACTCTATCCGGGCCATCCAATCTTGGCCGGAGGGCGCGCCGTTTTCCGGACTTGGAGACCTCCGCTCCGCCGCGGCCTCGCCCGATGCGTTTCCAGCATGCCTGGTTCACCGGCCCCGAACGGACCGCAAAGCACTTCAATCGATGTTGCAGCAGCAGTCCCTGCATTTTACATTGACATCCTGCCAGGCGTTCTATCCGAGCGCGTTGGGCGGCGTGCCGCGCGGTTGTCGTTGTCTGCCGAAACACCGGGGCGGTCTCCAGGATTGCCTGAAATGGTAATGACCGCGTCTGCGAAACGGGCAATTCAAATTGCCGGCTGGGTCTGGTTGGCCGGCGCGGCCGCGGCGAGCGAACCGGCTGCCACGGCGCCGCCCTGCCGGATCGAGGTCGTCGAGCAGGGGAGCGGCTGGCCGGTGCCGCTGGTCGAACTGCGTTCGGTGCACAACGTGCGGTTGGTGACGGACAACGCGGGCGTGATCGCCCTCGACGCGCCCGAGTTGATGGGCCGCGAGGTCTGGTTCACCGTCAACGGCAACGGGTACGAAGCGTCCCAGGACGGCTTCGGCCTTCGCGGCGTGCGGCTCGTGCCCGAGCGCGGCAAGACGCTGCGAGTCGAGTTGGCGCGCACGATCATCGCGCGGCGGTTGGGGCGGATCACCGGGGCGGGGATTTTCGCGGAGAGCCAACGCCTCGGCGGCGAGGCCGACTGGGAGGAATCGGGCGTGGCCGGCTGCGACAGCGTGCAGAACGCCGTCTACCGCGGCCGCATGTTCTGGCTCTGGGGGGATACCAGCCTGCTGCGGTATCCGCTGGGCATCTTCCACGCCACGAGCGCCACGACGCCTGTTCGGCCGCTCGAGGTGTTCGAGCCGCCGATCCGGCTAAAGTACCAGTACTTCGCCGGCGCTCGGGGCGCCCCGCGCGGCGTCGCCGAGATGCCCGGCGACGGCCCCACCTGGGTCACCGGTTATGCCAGCCTGCCCGACCAGACCGGCCGCGAGCGGCTCGTCGGGCTGTACGCCAAGATCAAGCCGCCGCTGGAGGCCTACCGCTATGGTCTCTGCGTGTGGAACGACCGTGCGGGCAAGTTCGAGCACTTGAAGGACGTTTGGACGAAGACGGAGGAGACTGCCGAGCCGCCGCCGATGCCCAAGGGCCACCCGGCGATCTGGGACGACGCGAACGGCACTCGCTGGGTGCTTTTCGGCGATCCGTTGCCGGCGCTGCGCTGCCCGGCCACGTTCGAGGCCTGGCAAGACCCGACTGCGTGGGAAGTGCTCCGCCGTCAAGACAGCCTGCGCTCCGCGGCGGATTCAAGCCCGGTCAAGCCCCACAGCGGCTCGATTGCCTTCAGCGGCTGGCGGAAGCGATGGGTCGCGGTTTTCATGCAGTGGTTCGGCAAGCCGTCGGCCCTCGGGGAGTTGTGGTATGCCGAGGCGGACCAGCCGACCGGTCCCTGGGGGCCGGCGGTGAAGATCGTCAGCCACGAGAACTACACGTTCTACAACCCGCGGATTCATCCGGAGTTCACCGATCCGGAGTCGCCGATCCTGCTGTTTGAGGGGACCTACACGATGCAGTTTGCCGATCGGCCCCACCCGGTGCCGCGCTACGACTACAACCAGGTCCTTTACCGGTTGGACTTGGACGGCGCGGCGCTGGCTCCGGCCCGCGAATGACCACCGGCGTCGAGCCGGGGCGCGTTTCTGCTGGTCAGTTGCTTTTTGCCGGGCGGAAGGGATTGACCCAGGCCAGGAACGGATGCACGTGGCGCGTCTGGATCCACACCCGGCCCTGCCCGGAGAATCGGCAGACGAGCCCCTCGGCGCCGAAGAACAGGGTCTTCAAGGTGCCGCCGGCGCGGAGGCCGGGGAGCACGCTGACGCGGTATTGCAGCGTGTCTTCAAAGGCGACGATGTAGCCCGTGTCGACGATGTACTGGTCGGTCACGTCGACCGGGAGGATCGCGCCGTAGGAATTGAAGAACAGGTCGCCGTTTCCGGACGCCTTGAGCAGGACGAGGCCTTCGCCGCTGAAGAACCCCTTGGCGCCTTGCCATTTGCCGGTCAGGTCGACGCCTTCGCCGTGGAGCATGAACGCGCCGCGCTGGAGATAGAGGGCGCCCCCCTTGAGCCGGTAGTGGGCGGCGTCGCCGGGCTGGCCGGCGGCGAAGGTGACCTCGCCCGGAGCACCGGTTGCCGTGAACGTGTTGATGATCAGGCTCTCGCCGCCGAGGGCCCGCCCCAAAGTCCTCTTCAGCCCGCCCTTGAAGCCGGCTTGGAGCGTGATGCAAGGATCCATCGAGGCCATTGCCGACGGTTCGGCGAAGACCTTCTGCCCCGGCTGGAGCTTGACCGTGACGAGGGCGAAATCGGGGCGCTGGCTGATCTCGAACTCGAAATCTCCACTGCCGCGGATGTTCTCCGACGACGAAGGCATTCCGACCGGTCTGGGGGGCGCTGTGGGCGAGAGCGGGGCGGCCGCCTCCGCCTGGGGATCGACCGCCGGCGGGACGGGAATCTCGATCGTTGCACCGCACTGCTGGCATTTCGCCCGCTTGCCGGCCAGCTCGTCTTTCACGCGGTAATGCTTCTGGCACGATCCGCAGAGGAACTCGATCGTCATCTCCGCCACCTGGGGCTAGCGAGGTTTCAGTTTGGGGCCGAGGAGTTTTCCGAAATTGGGCGGGTTGTGGGTCTGGCAATAGAGCCTCCCCTGCCCGCTGAACTTGCAGACCAGCCCTTCGCCGCCGAGGAAGCTCCCCACAAGGCTCTTGCTGGCCTTGCCGATGTGGAACTGGAGCGTGTCCTCAAACGCCACGATGTGCCCCGTGTCGACGACGTACTCGCCGGCCACATCGACCGGGTAGATCGCGCCGAAACTGTTCAGGAACAGGTCGCCCGACCCGCTGCACTTGACCCAGAACATCCGTTCGCCGCTGAACAGGGCCTTGCCCAGCCCCTGCCAGGTGGCGTCGATGTCGATACCGATCCCCGAGGCGAGCCAGCTTGACCCCTGGACGACGACGGTGCCTCCCTTCATCGGGTGGTGGATGATGTCGCCGAGCAGGCCCGGCCCGATGATTAGCGTCTGGTTGGGCGCGGTGGCCGTGAAATGGTTGAGAAACAGGTTCTCGCCGGCGAGAATCCGTTTGAGTCCCTTGATCAGCCCGCCGCCGCCCCCTTTCTTTCGCGAGGTGGTCTCGACGGTAAACCCGGCGGACATGGCGATCATCGCGCCGACTTCGCAGGTCACCGATTCGCCGGCATCGAGCGTCAACTTCGCAGCGGATGCCGCGGGCCGAGAGAGGATTTCGTATTGCATGGCGGGTGGGCCGAACGGGGGTGGAGTGCCGGTGGTCAGCCGATTGTCGCACGGTAAACGGAATCAAGTCCGTTTTGTGGATGGTTGTCGATTTGTGTTAAGGAAGCGCCGGGATGCGCCTGGTTCAATACAGGTGCGAATTGGCCCAGGCGGCCAGGCCGCCGAACGACCGCGACTGCATATAAATCCGGCCGGGTCCGCCGACGCGCGTCACCAGGCCCTCGCCGCTGAAGAAGCTCGTGAAAACGCCGCCCGCCATGCCGATGCGAATCCGGATCGAGGGTTCGTAGGCCACCAGGTGGCCCGAGTCGACGATGTACTCCTCGCCGATCTCGCGGGTGAAGATGCCGCCATAGGCGCCGAACCAGACATGGCCGCTGCCGCTGACCTTGAGCCGGAAGAGGCCCTCGCGGGCGATGAAGCTCCGCCAGCCCGCCCAGCCCAGCCCCAGCTTCACGCCCGGCTCGCAGGCAAGGAACGCCCCCGGCTGCAAGAAGAGGGTGTTGCCCTTCAGTTCGATGCACTCGATATCACCCGGGAAAGGCTGGGTCAGAACCAGTTCCCCTTCCGAATCGGTGGAGAACTCGTTGACGAACAGCGACTCGCCGCCGAAGACCCGCTTGAGCACCGCCTTGGCGAACCCGCCGTTCCAGCGCGTCTTGATCTCGATCGCCGCGCTCATGCTGGCCATCGCGTCGGCCTCGGCGATCAGACGATCGCCCCGCGCCAGCTGGAGACGAAGATTGGCGAACGACGGCTTGTTGCGGATTTCCGCTTCCATCATCGATCTCCCACGGCAATCGGCCCCGGCTGGGCCGTTGGTGTTCCTGCTATTCCACTTGGCCGCCGCCCGCCGCCCGCCGCCGCACCTCGGCCCAATCGACGGCGAGCGGTTGATAGGACGGCTCGCCGAGCGCGGCGAGCCGGCCGCGGATCTGGGCGATTCTCGCCTGGTTCTGCGGATGGGTGCTGATCCACGAGACGGCGCTCGGCAGATCGCCCTGCTCCCGGTCGAGGACTTCAAAAAACCTGGCCAGCCCCGCGGGGTCGATTCCCGCGGCATGGAGCATGCGGACCGCCTCCTCGTCAGCGGCCATCTCCTGCCGGCGGCTGTAGCTGTTGACCGACGCCAGGGTGAACAGCTCCGCGCCGAAAGCCACCAGCCCCTGCGTGTCGCCGACGAGGATTTGGACGGCGGTGACGATGCCCACCGAATCGGCGATCCGCTCCAGGCCGTGCCGCGCGGTGACGTGGGCCATTTCGTGCCCGATCACCCCGGCCACCTCTTCGGCGCCCGCGGCCTTGCCGATCAAGCCGGTATAGACCACGATCGGCCCGCCGGGCAGGGCAAAGGCGTTGACGATCGGCGCGTCGACCACGCGGAGCCGGAACTCGAGCCCGGAGACGGCGGCGTGCGGCGCCAGCCGATCGACGATCGCTTGCAGCGCGCCGACGACCAGCGGGTCGTGAACCTCCGGGCCTCCGAGGTCCATCGATTTCAGGGCCAGTTCGCCGATCTTCTCGTCCAGGGCGACCGGCATCGCGTGGACGGCGGCTCGGGCGGCGACGCGGACGCCCCAGAAGCCGGCCACCAGCAGAGCGGCGATCCCCAGGGCCAACGAAGCGGCGATCCACCACCCGCGGCGGCTCTCGCGGCGGCGAGCCGCGAGAAGCTCGCCAAGCGATTCGGAAAGCAGCCCGCCGGAGGCCCGCGAAAGCGCATCGGCGAAGGTGCGTTCCTCGCAGAAGATCGTCAGGCTGCGGTCCCGATTGCGGCAGAAGATCATTCTCCCGCTGGCTCCACCGATTTCGAGCCGGCACTCCGCATAGGGGAGAAGAAACTCCGCGCCGTCGGGAGTGCGAGCGCGGACACCAGCGACGGAAAGCTCGATCTCGGCCCCTGCCCGGCCGTCATCGATCCTCTCGCTGAAGACACCACCAGGAAATGTCGCTTCGCCGGTCATTGGCGTGGAATGGAAAAGCCGTCAGGCGCGAGCGGTCAGGGTCCAGGCAGCAGGTTACTGCTCGCGGCAGTCGAGGAATCGTCCGGTTCCAGCGAGTTGACTGTCCGCGCCCGCTGCCTCGCGGTCGAAACCGCCGATATGGGCTCGACGCGTGCCCCGCCGAATTCCCTTTCTTTCTGCTTGCGTTATAATTGTGCCGGCTGGCCGGTTCGTCAAGGGACCGGGTGGATTTTTCTAGTCTGGTCGGCTGTACTTGTCATGCCTGGCCGTGACGCCGGTGAAGAGAAAGACTTCCGACCCGGTTTTGCGGCCCGTCCCTTCGGGACGAGACGAAAAAACGAGTTGGGCATGGCGAGGTGAAAACCGTAGCCGCCAGCAGCCCGCACTGTTTACAGTGCCACCAAAAGACAACCGTGGAACAAAAACGGCCAAACCAGAATAGACCAGTTTTCACCTCCCCACGTGGCGCCTGTCGCGGCCACGCGCCCCAGCGGCCGTGCTTGTCGCGGCGTTGGGGTGGAGCCAAGGGGGGGTGGCTCCCTGTGAACGATTATGAGAAAGCAAGGTCTACGAACCACTGCATTTCGCCAGGGGGATATGTTTAGCCAGTCTGGCTTGCGTGCGTCGCCCCGAGGTTCTTATTTCGCCCGTCGGACGCAGCGAAAACCATAGTCGTCCGACGCCACGCAGGCATCGGTGAAGCCCGGCTCGTCGCAATAGCGGGCCCAACTCGTGCAGGTCTCGGCCGAACCGGAGAACGCGCCGCCGCGAAGCACGGTCTTCTCGCCGGTGGACGGCCCGCGCGGATCGCTGCGCGGCTCCGCGGAGTACGCGTCGACCGCATACCAGTCGTTGCACCACTCGCGGACGTTTCCGGCCATGTCGTAGAGGCCGAAGGCATTCGGCTGTTTCTCTCCGACCGGGTGATGCTTGCGCCGGGCATTCTCGCGGAACCAGGCGAAGTCGCCGAGCTGCTCCGCGCCGCCTTCGAAGTAGTAGTCGCCGCTGCTTCCCGCGCGGCAGGCGTACTCCCACTCGGCCTCGGTCGGCAGACGGTAGCCGTCGGCGGCGAAATCGCAGGCCCGCGTGGCCAGGTCGTAGCACGGCGTCAGCCCCTCGGCGGCGGACCGGGCGTTGCAGAACTTCAGCGCGTCGGTCCAACGGACCCGTTCCACGGGGTTCTTCTCGCCCGTTCGCCGCGCAGGGTTTTGCCCCATCAGCCGCTGGTAGAGATCCTGCGTCACCTCGTAGCAGTCCATGTAGAAGGGGCTGATCGTCACCTCGTGGGGCGGACCGGCGTCGCGCTGGGCCTGGCTACCCATCGTGAAGCGGCCGCCGGGAACCAGCACCATCTCGGCGCCGCTCGGCGTGACGATCTCGGCCGGCAACTCGGCCGCTGGCGATTCGTTCGGGTGCGGCGGGCCGCCGGGCGCGGCCTGCCGCCGCTCGACGCAGCCGCACGCCGCCGCGAGCGCCACAACAAGAGTCAACGCAGAGGATCCTGGTCGCATGGTTTGTTCTACCTCGTATCCATCAGGTTTGGCGGCGAAACGCTCTCGCTGAATGCCATCAAAAAAATCGGCTCGCCGCCAGCATCGAACGCTCCCCTCCGGCCCCTCCGGGGGCGAGCACTCCTCGCGGACTGGCCTGGCGGACGCCAGGCGGAGAGGCCGGGCCCGCCCGGCACGCCTCCTCACGGCGCGCCCGGATTGCTCTTGGGCAGGTACTTGCGGCATGGCTCCCACCAGGTCGGCTTGCGGAGAATGCCGCGGCAGTCGTCGATCATTCTTTCCGCCACCCGAACGTGGTCGGGCGAACGCGCGCCCATCCATGCGGCCTCTTCCATGAGCCGGATCGCGGCCACGCTCAGGTTGCGTGCCAGGTCGTCTTGCGTCCCCGCGACGGAGCGGCACTTCTGGGTCAGTTTCTTGGCCAGCGCGAGATTCTCTTCCCTGTCGCCGGCCGAGAGCGTCTTCAGCTGCTCGGTCCAATCGCGGACCTCGCCGAGCGACGTCTTGGGCAGCTCGGCGGCGACCTCGCGAATCTCCGCGAGAATCTCCTCGCAGGGCTCGAGGTCGGCCGCCACGGCCGGCCGCCCCGCCGTTTCCGTCTTCAACCATTTCTCCATCGCGGCGGCGAACCGCTCGAACTCGAAAACCCGCTCGCGGATCAGGCGGATGAATGTCGACACGTCGTCGGCGTACTGCTTGATTTCCTCCCGCGCCGGCGCGCTGGCTTCCTTGGCAAAGTAGGCTTCGATCTTGGCCGTCATCGCGCAGACGGCGTTGCGGTGTTCCAGCAGGACTTGCTCCTGCGTGCCGTCGAAATCCAGCAACTGGTCGGCCTCCGCTTCGCCCAGCGACTCCTGCATCACGGCGACCGGAGAGAGCGGCGCGCCGCCCTGCCCGTACGTGTCGAGAAAGTAAACGAGCAGCATCCCCTTGGGCGGGAATTTCTTTTCGAAGTGAACCATCGTCCGGTCGCCATCGAACCAAACGGGATATTCGAACCAACCGCGAATGCAGCGCCCCCACAGCTTCTGCTTCTCGCTGAGGAAATAGAACGGAAAGCCGTAGCCATCCGAGTCGATGAAGAACCGGCCGATCCAGCGGGCGTCGAAAGGCCGCCGCCAGCCGATCGCCGTATGGGTCTCCAGGTACGCGTCGCGGAGCGGTTCCTCGTGCCAGATGCCCGGCTGATCGAGAAAGGCCACGTAAAAGCTCTTGCCATCGGTGTCGATCGCCAGCGACTCGATCGTGGGGCGGTCGCCCTGCTCGCCGACGGCGAGCCGGACCAATTGGTTGCCGCGCGGCCAGACTCCGACCAGCATCCCGTCGCCCCCCGCTCCAAGCCCGACCACCATGCCGAGCGATGGCACGTAGGCCTGGCCGTCAACGAAAACCTGCGGACGGGCCTGGAGACCCATCCCACGAGAAGGATCGTAGAGCAAGTCGGTGCCGACCAGCGAGGGCGCCAGGGCATAGCGGAGCGGACTGCGGACCGTGACGGTCGCTCCCGGCGGCTGCCGGATTTCGAGGATTCCATCCGGCGAGAGCGCAATCGTGTGTGCCTGCTCTCCGCCCGGAACGCCGATTTCAACGGCCACCCCTTGCCGCGGATCGGCCACGAGTTGGAAACGCGCCGGCCCGGCCGCCCGGCTGAGGGCAATCTCGCCGCGGCGCGTCAATCGCCCCGCGCGGCGCGTCCAGAAGGTCAAGTTCCCCCGGTCGGGCGAAAGGGCAACGCAAGCCGTTTCCGCCTCCAGCAACGGATATCCCGAAAGCGGCCTGGGCAGCGCGCCCGGCAGCCGCTCCAGGGGAGCGCCGAGCGGCGCTGGGTTGCCGCTGAACGGAGCGGGCAGAATCCGCACGGCGACACCCTGCCGGGGCGCTTCCGCGGGCGCGGCCGCCTCGGCCAAACGCCATCCGCCGCCCAGCAGAATCGCCAGCGGCCCAGCCGCCGCCAGAATGCGAAGAATCCGAACGTCCATTGTCGTAGCTCCCAAACGTGTCAAAAGCTATCAGCTATCAGCTATCAGCCGTCAGTCATGGCCTGCTGAGGGCTGGCATGTGGAACATGGAACAGTAACTTATAGACCATAACATACCACGCCTGACTCCCCCACAAAATTGTGAAAGGCTTCTTCCGCCATCAACCGCTCGGCGAGCAGGGCGTAGCCTGCGGCCGTCGGATGGCTCAGGTCAGCGTACATTTCGCTCGGAAGCGCTTCGGGCACGGCATGGGCGATCGCCTGCTCCGCGTGCCAGGCGGCGACGGCGCGCTTCCGCCGCGAGTATCCCTCCAGCCCCTCCGCCGTCAGCATGTGCTCATTCAACGGGCCGATGATTACGAACAGGCGATTGCCGCGCTTTTTGAGCAGTTCGATCGTGTGGCGGAAGAAACGCCATTGCAGCGATTCGTCGAGCGGCACCCAGTCGGGGCTGATCGGGCGGATGCCCTTTTCGTCCCAGGGCCGCGCATCCGGGACGGGCGAGGGGGGCTCGTCCGGCGAAGGCAGCCGGCCTGTCACCTCGGCCAGCGGATTGGCGTAAGGATGCTCGAGCGTCCAGGACGCCAGGTCGTCGCTGCCGAAATAGGCGATCCGCAAATGATCGGCCCAGCCGAGAAAACCCCAATGCCGGGCGGCGACGATTCCCAACCTCTCCGCCAGCGACGCCTTGTAGGACGGAATCCGCACGGCGAACTGCGGAATCAGCGCCGGATGGTTCAGCGGCGCTTCCTCGCCCGATGAGAGATCGTGCCGCGGCGAACTCAGCCAGAGCAGGTTGCAGTTGACGATCACGCGCTGGTTCCGAATCGCCTTGGCGCGGTTTTCGATCAGGCCGGCCAGGGCCACCGGGTGGATCCCGTCGACGGCCAGGTTCGCCAACCGGGCCTCTCCCAACAGCTCGTTCAAATTGTGGGAAAGCGTCTCCCGGCTCTCGACATAATGGCCCCAGAGCACGGAATCGCCGATCAGAACCGCGCCGCGCCTGGGGCCGATTGCATGGCAGGTCCGCTCGTAGTTCCAGTAGTCGTTCCCCAAGCGGTAGGGCACCCGGTAGTCGCTCTTCGCGGCAAGCGGCTCGATCCGCTGCCAGGCGAGCGGGATCAGCCAGAATGCGGCCACGGTCAGAGTCCCGGCGATCAGCCAACCGCCGAGCGAGAGGCGGACGTCGTTGGCGGCAAAACGGTCGTCGATTCCGCCCCGGTCCGGCATCGCCCTGCTCAGCGATTCACCTGTCTGGATCATCGGCTCGCCTCTTGATCGTCGATCGGGGACTGCCCGGCGCCGGCCGCGCCAGCGCGGGCCCACCCCACTCGCGTCCATCAGAATCGGAAGTAAATGAATTCCTGGTTGCCGGAGGTGACGACGGTCGCCATGTACAGGAGCATCGCCACGACCAGGGCGATTCGCACCGGGCCGGCGCTCAGCAGCCGGCGAAATCTCGACTCGTAGACATACTGGTACAGCCAGATCGCCAGCACAAGGCCGGCCATCAACAGGGGGAACGCCGGGTCCGCCAGGCCGCTGGAAAAGATCCGCCCGAGGATCAGCCAGGCGTCGGAAGTGCTCTGCGCGCGGAAAAAGACCCAGGCCAGCGTGACCACCAGGAAGGTCAGCGTCTGCTTGGCGAGGACCGGCACCCGGTCGCGGTAGAACGCGGTCCGCTCCAACTCGCGGGTCAGCACGCGGCCCGCCGCGTGGACGGCGCCCCAGAGCACGAAGGTCCACATCGCCCCGTGCCACAGCCCGGAGACGAGCATCGTCAGCACCATGTTCACGTGGGTCCGCGCGTGGCCGTGGCGGTTCCCGCCCAAGGGGATATAGACATAGTCGCGAAACCAGGTCGAGAGGCTGATGTGCCAGCGTCGCCAGAAGTCGCCCAGGCCGGTGGCCAGGTAGGGGTTCTCGAAATTCAGCATCAGGCGGAAGCCCATCAGCCGGGCGATGCCGCGGGCCATGTCCGTGTAGCCGCTGAAATCGAAGTAGATCTGCCAGGCGAAGGCGAACGTCGCCAGCAGCACCGCGGGCGCGGCGTGGTTCTGGGGCGCGGCGTAGACGGGATCGACGTACATCGCCAGGTAATCGGCCATCGCGACCTTCTTGAACAGCCCCACGACGAACAGCGACAACCCGTCGGCCAGGTCTTCGCGGCTGATCCGCGGAGTGCCGTGAAGTTGGGGCAGGAGGTGGCTGGCCCGTTCGATCGGCCCGGCGACAAGCTGCGGGAACAGGGAGACGAACGTGGCATAGCGGATGAAGCTGCGCTCGAGCTGGACCTGCCCGCGGTAGTAGTCGATCGAGTAGCTCATCGACTGGAATACGTAGAACGAGATGCCCACCGGCAGCAGGTAGGCGAAATCGGCCACCTGGTACGAGGTTCCGAGCCACGCCAGGGCCTCGTTCAGGCCATTGCTGAGAAAACAGACGTTTGGATCGGCCAGCGCGTAGGGCAGGTCGAACCGCTCAGCCAGGGCGTTGAGGTTCTCCACCAGGAAGCCGCCGTACTTGAAGAATCCCAGCAAACCGAGATTGTTGAGGATGCTCAGCGTGAGCCAGGGCTTCTTCCACGGCGTCCGGGCCATCGCCAGCACGGCCAGGTAGTCGACGCCCGTGGACCAGACGATCAGCAGCAGGTAGACGGGATTCCACCAGCCGTAGAACACGTAGGAGGCCGCCAGCAGCCAGGGCAGCCTGAGCGGCGTCGCCTTGACGGCCAGGTAGACGGGGTAGAAGACCAGAAAGAACGCGAGAAACACCCAGGTGTGGAATAGCATCGAAGAACATCACTCCATCAGGATCCGCAGGTGCGCTGCGACGGAGGCGGCCAGGCCGTCCAGATCGTAGCCTCCTTCGAGCACCGACACCAAGCGCCCCTGGCAATGCTCTTCCGCGATCCGCTTGACGATCCGCGTCATTTCGGCAAACCCCTCGGTGGTGACTCCCATGCCGCCCAGGGGGTCGTCCCGGTGGGCGTCGAAGCCGGCCGAAACCAGCACGAAGTCCGGGCGGAACTGCCCGGCGGCCGGCACGAGCTTTTCAGAGAACGCCCGCAGGAAATCGCGGTCGCCGCTGCCGGCGGGCAGAGGCGCGTTGAGCGTCGCTCCCGTTCCCTTTCCCGCCCCGTGCTGCTCCGCGCTGCCCGTCCCGGGATAGAAGGGATGCCGGTGGACGCTGAAATAGAAGACGCTCGGATCGTCGTCGAACAATTCCTGCGTGCCGTTTCCATGATGCACGTCCCAATCGACAATCAGGACGTTGGGCAGCGTGTGCCGCTTTTGAACGTAGCGGGCGGCGATCGCCACGTTGTTCAACAGGCAGAACCCCATCGATCTGTCCGCCGTGGCGTGGTGGCCGGGCGGGCGGACCGCGCAAAACGCATTCCGGGCCTCGCCCGAAAGCACGGCGTCGACCGCGGCGAGGACCCCGCCGACCGCCTCGACGGCGACCGCGTACGACGCTCCGCAGATCGGCGTGTCGGGGGCGCCGGCATACGGGTCTCCCCGGTCGGCCTTGCCCCGCAGCTGGCCGAGATGCTCGGCCGTGTGAACCGTCGTCAGCCACTCGTCGCCCGCCGCCCGGGGAGAGATGGCCGCCAGGCGCTCCATCAGCCCCAGACTGCGGAGCCGGGCGTTGATCGCCCGCAGCCGCTCGGGACGTTCCGGGTGCCCGGGCCCCGGAACGTGCCGGAGATAGATGTCGGCATAGACGAAGCCGGTTTTCCTGGAAGGCGGCGGGGCCTGCCGGGCCGGCGAGGTGTGTGAATCCCCGGCGGCGCCCATGCCCGGCAGGACGGCCATCCAGGCCAGGGGAAGGCCGGGCGGGCGGGCGCGGCGCGCCGCGCTGCCCGGCCCGCCAGCGGCAGACTGCCCGGCTTCTTGCGGAGTTGTTCGTCTGGCGGCGGGACTGCCGCCGGACCGGCTCGGGGCCCTCCTCACGCAGCGGAATCCGATCGCGTCGCGGGCGAAGCAGGCGTCGGAAAAACCCGGCTCCTCGCCGGCCCGAAACGCCGACGTGCAGGCCTCCGGGCTGGCGCCCCAATGGCCGCCACGGAGGACATTCTTCTCGCCCTCGGCCGGCCCGCGGGGGTTCTTCGCCGGGCTATTCTTGTAGTACTCCGGATCGTAATAGTCGTTGCACCACTCGGCGACGTTGCCGTGCATGTCGAACAGGCCCCAGGCGTTGGGCGCCTTGCGGCCGGCCGGGTGGGTCTTCTTGTTGGCATTCCCGGCGTACCAGGCGTGCTTCTCCAGATCGCGCGGGTCGGAGCCGAAGCCATACAGCGACGTGCTGCCCGCCCGGCAGGCATATTCCCACTCGGCCTCGGTGGGCAACCGGTAGCCATCGGCCTCGAAATCGCACTCGCCGTATTCGTTGTAGCAGGGTTGGAGGCCCTCCGCTTCGGATCGCATGTTGCAGTAGAGCGCCGCCTTGCCCCAACTGATCATCTCCGTGGGCAGGTCCGGCCCCTTGAAGTGCGAGCCGTTGACCGGGTCCATCTCGGCGTAGACCGCCTGGGTCACCTCGTAGCGATCGATGAGAAACGCATCGACTTCGACCTCGTGGGCCGGCTCCTGCTCGGGCGGTCCGCCCTCGCGGCCCATGACGAACCGGCCGGCCGGAAGCAGGACCATCTCCACACCGCCGCAGGTCACGATCGGCGGCTTGGGCGGAGCGGCCGGCGGCGCCGAGCGATCGACCTTCTGGCACGCGATGCAGGCCGCCAGCGCCAGGCACAAGAGCAGCCTGGTCATGGCGCTTCCTTCGCAAGCGGGATCCAGTCCGGTTCCTTGTTGCAGTTGCCGTCGAAGGTGATCTGCATCCAGCGGTTGACCGCCTCGGCGTCGGCCACGGCGATCTCCCACCCCTTGGCCTTGGCGCCCACGACCTCGGGAATCGTCCCCAGAATCTTGCGGTCCGGCCCGCGGCTGAAGGCGATGTATTTGCCGCATGGCGACCAGTCGGCATGGTAGATCTTCATCGGCTTCTCGCTGGTCACCGCGTTGCGGATGTTGACGACCTTCGGGGCGGCGGTGAAATCCAGGTCGCCAATCGAGAGGGCCCAGTCGCTTGACCCCCAGGCGAGACGCTTGCCATCGGGGCTGATGTCCGGCCGGCACCCGGAAATCTTCAGGTCGAACACGCCCAATCCGTCCGCCTCGATTGCCAGGATCGCGTGCCGGTAACCCATGCCCGCGTGAACGGTCGACACGATCCACTTGCCGTCGGGCGACCAGCAGGGGTTGTAGAGGTGCATCAGGTCGCCGTTGGGATGCTGCGCGTGCTCGCCGGTGGCCAGTTCATAGAAGAACAGGCCCTTGGTGGCGTAGTCGGTCAAGGTGAACGCGTCCACCTCGCCCTTCAGATACGCGAGCACCTTCGAGTCGGCTCTCCAGAAGGGGTCCCGCGCATTGGTCGCGACCAGTCTCCTCTCCGTGCCGTCGAGATTCATCACGTAGACGTTGCGGCTCTGGTCGGCGCCGGCGCCTTCGTCGCAGACGAAGCAGACCTTCGTGCCGTCGGGCGATACGTGCGGGTACAGCTCGTTGCGATCGGCTGTCCTGGTCAGGTTGGCCATGCCGGAACCGTCGGCCCGGATCGTGAACAGCTCCCAGTTGTCGTCCTGCCAGGTTTCGTAGACGATCGCGGTGGGGATCCGCCTGGCATCGTCGGCCAACTCCGCCGCGGCCGCCGGCATGGCGACGGCGGCCCAGAGGGCCAGCAGGCCGGCGCCGCCGGGGCCGAGCCTGCCAGGCGTCGCGAGGAAGAAGCGGGGCGTCATCGGGGAGACTCCGGGGGTTGCAGCGAAGGCTCGTGGGGAGCCGAAATCCGGCCCGCCAGCAAGGAGTTCGCCAGACGGGGCCGATCTTCAATAGCTTACAGACCGCCGCCAGGCGGAGCAACGCTGGCGGATCGGCCAGCCGGTTTGCCGGCCGGGGGTCATTGTCCGCCCCTGGCGATCCAGGTATAACCGGGGCAACGAACTGGCGGCGACCTCGGATACTGTCCGGATCCATGAGAACATGCGCGATTGCAGTCCATCCGGCTGTTGGGGGCCGCTGGGCTTTCCAACTTCTCTTCGCAGCGCTGGCGGCGGCTTCCGCTCCGCTGGCGGTTGACGCTGCCGAGGCCTCCATGGCGCCGCTGGTGCCAGTTGCCGTCCAGGAAAACCTGACCGCCGAGGCGATTCGGACTGCCAGGCAGGAAATCGAACAGGCCGCCGAGCTCGATGGCGAGCTGAAGCAGAGACTCCTGCAAGCGTACGATCAGGCAGCCGCCTTTCTGGACGCCGCGGCAAGATCGGCGCGGAGTGCGGCGGACTCGCAACACCTGATCGAGACGGCGGCCGCGGAAGCCGAACACATCGGGCGCGAGGGCGAGGAGCTTGGCCGGGGATCGCCGCAGCTGCCTTCCGGCGACGAGCCGTTGGAGACGCTGAAGACGGTCCGCGGCGAGAAGGAGCTCGCGCTGGCCAAGGCCAAGGAAGAGGCGGCCGCCGTCGAAGCGGAGCTTGCGCGCCGAATCACCGCCCGGCAGGAAATCCCCAACCGCATCGCGGAAGCCAGGAAGCGTCTGGCGCGGATCGATCAGCAGCTTCGCGAACCGCTCGCCCCCGACACGCCCGAACCGCTCCTCCGCGTCCAGGTCCTATCCCTCCTGGCGGAAAAGAAGGCGCTGGAAGGAGAGATCGCCGCGGGCGAAAAGGAGCTGCTGGCCTTTGACGCCAGCGCGGACCTGCTGCCTCTCCGGCAGAAGCTGGCCACGGCCCGCGCGGCCCGCCTCGAAGCGGAAGTCAAGGCCTGGCGGCAGGCCGAGAGCCGCCTGGTCGAGCAGGATGCCCGGCGGCGGGCCGACGAGGCGCGGCGGGCGGCGCTCGGAGCGGATCCCGCCCTCCAGGCGCTCGCCAACGACAACCAGGCGCTCGCCGAGATCGCCGAATCGCTGGCCTCCGATGTCCGCCAGGAAGTGACGGCGCAGAACGCGATCAAGGAGCAACTCGACGGGATCGAAAAGCAATTCCAGCGGGCCCGCGATCGGGTGGAGGCCGTCGGGCTGACCAACGCCATCGGCCAGCTTCTCCGCGCCCAGAAGACGAACCTGCCCGACCTGGCCGGGCACTATCGCGAGGCCCGCTTGCGGCAGGCCCGCATCCGCGCCGTCCAGATCAAGCTCTTCGAGCTGGAGGACCGCCGCTCCGATGCCCGCGGCCTCGAACAGCAATACGCCGAGGCGATGCGGCACGTTGGCGCCGTGCCGACCGCCGTGCCGCCGCAAGAGCTTGAATCCGCGGTCCGCGCGTACCTGGCCAAGCGCGCTGAATACCTCGACCTGGCCATCAAGAACCACTACGAATTCCTGCGAATGCTGGGAGACTCCGAAGTCGTCCAACGCCAGCTGATCCACGAAACGGAGGCGTTCGCCGACTACATCGGCGAGCGCGTCCTCTGGATCCGCAGCGCCGAGACGCTCGGCCTCGGTGATCTCGTGCTCTCGCTGGGCATCCTGCGGACGGGCGTCTGCCCCGGCGGCTGGGCGGGCTGGCGCGACGTGGTCCGCGTCTGGCTTGCCGACGCCAGGCAATATCCGCTCGTCTATCTGGCGATGTTCTGCCTGCTCCTCAGTTGGGCCATCGCCTGGCGTCGCGTGGGCAATTCCCTTGCCCGGCTGGGGAGGAATGCAGCCACCAGCGCGCAGGTTCGCATCTGGCCCACGATCCAGGCCCTGTTGGCAACCGTTCTGGTCGGCTCGGTTGGACCCGTGTTTGCCTTCTGCCTGGGACTCCGCCTGGCGCTCTATCAAGACAGCACGGAGTTTGCCAGGGCGGTCGGGAGCGGATGCCTTCACCTCGCCGCCTGGTGGCTGCCGCTGACCGTGATGGCCCAGCTCTGCCGCCCGCAGGGGCTGGCTGAATCGCACTTCGCCTGGCCAGGCGGAGCGATCCGGGCGGTGCGGCTGCATCTCCGCTGGTTCACGGTTCTGGGGCTGCCGCTGGTGTTCCTGATCGCCCTGGTTGAGGCCCAGGGAATCGCACGCTGGCAGAACGCGCTCGGGCGCGGCGGTTTCTTGATCCTGGTGTTCGTGGTCGCCGTGTTCGCCCACATGCTGCTGCGGCCTGCGGGGGCCGCCTTGCGGCACTTCCGCGCTGCTGGCGATCGGGGCTGGATTCTCCGCCACCCGCGGCTGCTCCACTGGTCCACGATCCTGATCGCGGGCGTTCTCGGGCTGGGCGCTTTCTTCGGGTATTACTACACGGCTTACCGCCTCGGAGGCCGCGTCCGGGAGACCGTCCTGCTGACGTTGGCCCTGACGATCGCCAGCGCCTTGATCTCCCGCTGGGTGCTCGTCGTGCGGCGCCGCCTGGCCATCGAGCGGATGCGCCAGCGCCGCGCCGCGGAATCCACCGAAGAGGCCGCCGAGGGCCTGGCCGTCTCCATCGCGCCGGCCGTGGCCGCCGAACAGGCCATCGACCTGGCCAAGGTCAGCGACCAGACGCGGCGGTTCGTCAACAGCCTGCTGCTTGTCGTCGGCGTCCTGCTCGTCTGGTGGATCTGGATCGAAGTCCTCCCCGCGCTGGCGTTCCTCGATCGCCTGCCGCTCTGGCGGACCACGATCACGGTCACCGAGCCGGTCGCGCTGGCCGACGGGGAAACCGCCGTGCGCAGCATCCAGAAGCTGGGTTTCGTCAGTCTCGCCGACTTGATCCTTGCCGTGATCGTCGGCTTCGTCACGATCATCGGCGCGAAGAACCTGCCCGGACTCCTGGAAATCTCCTTGCCGAAACAGCTGCCGCTCGATGCCGGCGCTCGCTACGCGATCACGACGCTCACCCGCTATGGTGTCATCGCCCTGGGGATCGTCGTCGGGTTCAACGCGATCGGGTTCAGTTGGTCGAACGTCCAGTGGCTGGTGGCCGCCTTGACGGTGGGCCTCGGCTTCGGCTTGCAGGAGATTTTCGCGAATTTCGTCTCCGGGCTGATTCTCCTCTTCGAGCGGCCGATTCGCGTCGGCGACATCGTCACCGTCGATGGGACGACCGGAGTTGTCAGCCGCATCCAGACCCGCGCAACGACGGTCACCAACTGGGATCGCCAGGACTTGATCGTGCCCAACAAGGAGTTCATCACCGGCCGGCTGCTCAACTGGACCCGTTCGGACCACGTGAATCGGATCGTCATCAACGTGGGGATCGCCTACGGGTCCGACACCGAGTTGGCCCGGCGGCTGATCGAAGAAGTCCTCCGCGAACACTCCGAAGTCCTCGGCGACCCGCCCTCGATAGTCACTTTCGAGGGATTCGGCGAGAGCACGCTGAACCTGGTGGCGCGCTGCTACCTGGCGAAACTCGACAACCGCTTGCGGACGATCCACGACCTGCACACGGGGATCGACCAGGCCTTCCGCAAGGCCGGGATCGAGATCGCCTTTCCGCAGCGCGGCATCCATCTCCGCACCACGGACGGGCCCTGGCCGCAGGGGGCCGGGCATGCCCCGGCGTCCCCGGGAACCGTTGCGGGAGCTTCGCGGCGGCAACCGCCGGGCGGCTGAAACGGCGCCGCTTCAACGCGCTTCGGACTGCGCCGCTGCGGCGGCCGGGCGGCTGCGATAGACGGCAATCTCATCGATCCCGTCGCCGTCGAAGTCGCCGGCGATCGGCTTGTCGTCCGGTCCGCCGAGCTGGAGCACCCGGTCGTGGGCGTCGAGCTGGAAGTTGCCGTTCGCGTCGAGGTGCCAGTGGCCGTCGCGGTAGATGCCCAGGTTGTCGATCCCGTCGCCGTTCCAGTCGCCGATGACCGGCACGTCGCCGGCGGCGCCGAAATTCCCGACATACAAGTCGCCCGCCGTCCATCGCCCGTCGCCGTCGCGGTCCAGGTACCAGACGCCGTCGCGGAACAGGCCAATGTTGACCACCCCGTCGCCGTTCCAGTCGCCGGCCACGGGCACGTCGCCCGGGCTGCCGTACTGGAACACGTGGTCGATCAGGTCCGAGCGGATGTTGCCGCGGGCAGTCCGCTTCATGAGCCGGACATCGCTGGCGGCGAAGCGCTGTTCCGGCGGCACGTTCTTCATCGGGCTGGCGAGTTGGTTGGCGGCATCGGGCAGGCCCGGCTCGTGCCGGATCGCCACGTCGTCGTCGATCCACGCGGGGCCGAAAATGCCGATGTCCGTCTTCCCGTCGCCGTCCCAGTCGCCAGCGACCGGCAGATCGCCCTTGCTTCCGAGCTTGGCCCACAGGTCGCCCTCGTCCCAGCGGCCGTTGCCGTTGAGGTCGAACAACCAGATGCCGTCGCGGAAAACGGCGATCTCATCGACCCCATCGCCGTTGAAGTCGCCAACCACCGGGATGCCGTCCTCGAGTCCGAAGATCGTCCGCCGCAATACGTTCCCTTCCTGGTCGGCGATGGTCCACTCGCCCCCGTCGACATCGCTGCCGGTCCAGGTCAGCGGGTCGAAGAACACGGCCTGGGCCGCGAGCAACTCGGCTTCCGTCTGGTCGTCGTCGTCGTCGTCCTGCCGCGGCTTGCCGCCGTTGATGACGCTCAAGTGCCAGCTGTACGTTGGGGTGAAGCCTCCCCCGCCGGCCCAGTGGGGCACGCGGACATCCTGGATCGGACTGGGCGAGTAGAGCACGGCGGCGGCGGGCGGCGGCGACCCGATCCACGCCGTCGGCGGCGGCAGCGGAGCGCTCGGCCCACGCTCCGGGGGCGGCGCCGGGGTGATCGGCGCTGTCTCCCGGACCACCAGCTCGCTGAAGTTGTAGTCCCGGGCTTGCTCGCCCATCCCCAGCGGGATGCGGATGATCGCGTCGTTCTGGGGATCGACCGCCAACTGGCTGAGCACCATCGGGTCGATCTCCTCGTGGGTGTTGACCGCGATTCCGCCGGCCGTGCCCGGCGTATCGATCCCGTCGACGTAGTCCTCCGGGTGAATCTCGAGCACGGTATACAGGCCCGGGTAGAGGTTGGTGAACTCGTAGTAGCCGTCCCGGTCGGTGACCGCCGTGAACGGGTTGCCGCTGGAATCCACCAGCGGCGCCCCGCTGCCGTCGCCCAACTGCAGAACCACTCCGGCGATCCGCTGATCGTCCGCCTTGAGCTGGCCGTCGCGATAGTTGATCGGGTCGCCGATCTCCTCGCCCTGGGCAATCTCGATCGCCGGGCCGTCCTGGAACACGTACCCGGAGATGCTCGCCGGCACCACCTCGCAGAAGTTGTAATCCACGCCGTCGATGCCGGGCATCAAGTTGACATCGAGAATCCGGTCCCCCTCCACCCGGCCCCCTGCCGAGCCCGCGTGGGTCTTCCCTTGGAGATAGCCCTCCGGCTGGACCTCGTGCACGCCGTAGACGCCGGGGCGAAGATCCGTGAACACGTAGCGGCCGGACGAGTCGGTCGTCGTCGAGGCGACCCGGTTGCTGGAGGCGTCGAGCAGGTGGATCGTCACGCCGCCGAGCAGCGGCTCGCCCGGGTCGGGGATGCAGTCGCCGTTCAATTCCCCGTGGACCAGCCCGCTGATGCTTGCCGGCGGCAATTCGCCGAAGTCGTAGTCTTCGCCGTGGACGCCGACCGAGAGCAGTGCGCCGGTGATCCTGTCGCCGGGATTTTCGGCCGCGCCGCCCGCGCTGCCCGCTCTGTCGCGGCCGTCGAAATACCCGCCCGGCTGCACTTCGCCGACGCCGTAGGTCATGTTGGGCTCCAGCCCGTCGAAGCGGTAGAATCCGCCGCTGTCCGTCACGGCCGTTGTTCCGGTCGGCTGTCCGGCGGCGTCGAGCAACGTCAAGGTGACTCCGGCGATGCCCGCTTCGCCCGCGTCGCGCCGGCCGTTGTCGTTGAGGTCCTCGTAGACGTGGCCTGACAGGCTGACCGGCAAGAATTCGCAGAAGTCGTAGCGGACGCCGTGCGTGCCGTTGACAAGCGTGATGCCGGTGATCTTGTCCGTCCCCGCCAGGGTCCCGCCGGCGCTGCCCACGTGGTCCGGCCCGTCGAAATAACCTTGCGGCTGGATTTCCTCGACCCCGTAGACCCCCGGGGCAAGGCCGG
>JAAYCB010000451.1 GCA_012744395.1 Pirellulaceae bacterium | reverse complement strand
TGCCGCCCGCGACGAAATCGAGCAGCGACTGTTCGAGCGCGGTGGATCGGGCTTGCCGCTCGTCGGTGGTCATTTCCTTGTACTTCGGGTTGGTCTCCAGCTCATCGAGAAACAGGTTCCGCCGCGGGCCGACCGAGCAGTTGTTGTTCAAAACGAGGACGTCGAAAGCCGCCAGTCTGTCCGGCGAGAGCATCTCGATGTCGGTGGTGACGACCGTTTCAAACGCGCCGGTCTTGTTGCCCAGAATCTGGAAGACGCGATCGACGTGCGGCATCACCTTGTGGTCGAAGCCGGTGCGGAGCGAGAAGACGAGCAGCCGGCGCTGCGCGGCGGCGGCCGCCGGCCTGGCCGGAGCGTTGGTCTCGATCGTGGCCGACCATTCGGGCGTAGGGGGAACGATCTCCAGCTTTGCGTCAGGGATTCTCTCGCCGCGGGCTCCGCCTGCGGAGGCGGCGACGAGCAGGAGACCGACGATCGGAGCGGAACGCTTCAGCATGATGGCACCTCGATGCGGGTAACGGGGCGGGGCGGTTCAATCGAACCAGAGCCAGCGAAGCCAGAACATCAGCAGGGGGAGGAACGTGCAGAAAAAAATCGCCTGCGGGGAGGTCGGCCGGATGGCGACCAGGAGCAGGAGGATGACGGCCACGGCGATGCCGAGCGAGAGCCAGGGGCGATGGGCGTGGTCGAGCCGATCGAGGGTCGGGAACGCGCCGCGTTCGACCATCTTCCGCGCGAGCTGGCGCTGGCGGGCGGCCTGGCGAACGTCTTCGACGATCGCCTGCGTGCCCGGCGTCTCCTGCAAGATCTCGGCCAGGGCGACGGCCTTGGCATCCTCGCGGCGATCTTGCAGCAGGAGGGTCATGGCGTACTGGGCGTAGGGGTCGTTGGGGTCGAGCTGAAGGGCACGGCGGAGGCTGCGCTCGGCATCGCCGCGCTGGTGGAGCCTGAACTGGGCCAGTCCGAGCGCGGCCCAGGCGGTGGAGGAATCGCCGGCCGCGGCGACGGCCTCCAGGGCCGCGTCCTCGGCCAGCCGCGGGCCCCGTTCCGCGGCCATGAACCAGGCGAAATCCACCAGCGGTCCGGCTTGTTCGTGCGAATTGCGGATCGCCGTCTCGAAGGCCTGCTGGGCGAGCGTGAGCCGGCCGGTTCGCCAGGCGGCCACGCCGAGCAGGCTGTGCGCTTGGATGCTCTGCGGATCGATCTCGCCGGCGCGGCGGGCCTCGGCGAAGGCTTCTTCCGGCGTGCCCGCCAGGAGCAGCGCCCGGGCCCGGACGATGCGGACCAGCGGGTCGTCCGGCGCCTCGGACGCCAACTGGTCGGTGATCGCAATCGCCCGAAGATGATCTCCCCGGTCCAGTGCGTCGAGCGCCTCTTGGGTGAGGACTTCAATCCGGCGCTCTTCCACGGCGGCCTCTCGTCACTGCGCGTCTGCGGCATGTCTCCCCGACGAGAGCATCTTATTCCCGCGACGGGGCGTTTTCAAGCCGCCGCTGTTTGCGTCCGGCGACGGCCTGGCGGGGCGGAACAGCTCGGCCAGGTCGAGCGGCTTGAGCGGCAGGGCCGAGGCCGGGCAGGCGCCGATCGCCAGGTGCAGCCGCAGCGGGCCCGGCTCGAAGATCATCGTTTGGACGGTCAACGGGCCCATGTTCACTTCGTGGAGCTTGCGCGCCACGTCTTCCACGCTGACCTTGGCCAGTCTCTGCGACTGCATGAGGGTGCGGTAGCGGAGGGCGGGGACGAACGTGGCCAACGGCTCGGTGCGGAAGTGGTTCGTGCAGGCGAGCAGACCGTTCTCGGCGTAGCGGACCTCGACCCGCCGCGGAGTCATCTCGAAGACGGCCGCGCGGCGGCGATCGCAGACCGCCAGGCTGAACATCGTGGTCCGCGGGCAGGACCGGAGCAGACGCCCGGCCTCCTCGATGTCGGCGCACTCTTCGAGGACGCGGCGGAAGACCATCGAGTAGGGGATCCCCTCGGGGTCGAACAGGGCGGAGCCGTCGCGGGTGAACAGCACCTCGTGGGTCGCCAGGGCCAGCCCGGCGTCGTTGATGCCCGAAAAACAGCCCAGCATGCCGGGGAAGGCGACGGAGGCGAAGGCGTGTTTGCCCCTGGGGTGGGCGATCACCAGGAGGCTGTATTTTTGCAGGATCCTGTTGGTGAAGAAATCCAGGTTGCGGCCGAAGATCGGCTGGCCGGTCGCGCTCCGCGACGGCTCGATCAAGAGGGAAGAGCAGCCGAAGCCGCCCCGATAGGTGTCGACCATCACGTTGACCGCCAACAGCAACTCGCGGTCGATTCCCGACTGGGCCGCAAAGGCCTCGAGTTCCGCGCGGTGGTCGGGCGGGAAGCGGTCGAACAGGGGCCGGCCCAATTCCAGGAACTTCGCCCATCGATCGGCGCGGCCGATCGTCTCCAGGAGCGACTGGGGGTAGGTCGTGATCACGTCGGCGGCCGCGGCGGTCAACGCCGCCTGCTGGCGGCCGAGCTGCTCGGGAGTGCCGCGGACGACGACCAGGGGAATCTCCTGGACGTAGCGGAGCTCCCCGTCGCCGTGGCGCGACTCGCGAAACGTCCGCTCCGCCTCCGCGCGGCCGGCCAAGGCGAGGAGCAGAGTCAGGGGAAGAACCAAGAGGGCGTTGTTGCGATTCACGATGATCGGCCAGACGGGCTAAGAGGATTGGGTGGAAGCGGCTTCGCGGGGCGGCAAGCGGCCGCCGAACTCGCGGACGGCGTCGTAGAGCGCGCGGAGGTTTTCGACCGGCGTGTTCGCCTGCACGTTGTGGACGGTGTTGAAGACGAACCCCCCGCCGGGGGCGAACGTCTCGATCCGCTCGCGGACCTGGCGGCGGACCTCGGCGGCCGTGCCGAAGGGGAGCGTGCTCTGCGTATCGACGCCGCCGCCCCAGAACGTGAGACGATTGCCGAAGCGCGCCTTGAGCGTCGCGGCCGCCATCCCCGCCGCGGAACACTGCACGGGGTTCAGAATATCGAAGCCGGCCTCGATGATGTCGGGGAGAAGCTGCACGACCGAACCGCAGGTATGGATGAAGGTCTTCCAGGGCGTGTGCTGATGCACCCAGTCGTTGAGCCGGTGGTGGAACGGCTGGTAGAGCCGCCGGTAGGCCGCCGGGCTGATGAACGGGCCGTGCTGGGCGCCGAAATCCGTGCCCGTCATGTAGACGACGTGCACGCGATCGCCGACGGCCTCGTAAAGCCGGCCCAGGTTGGCCAAGGCGAGCTCGGCCTGGCGGCGGAAGACATCGCGGACGTAGTCGAAGCGGGTCACGGTGCTCACATACCATTCTTCGACGTCGCGGATGCCTTTGGGGTGTTTGAGGAACGGAGCGGGCACCAGGGCGATGTCGCCGAAGGCCGTGCCGCCGAAGTTGGCGACGATCGCCTTGTCGGTCTGGCGGTGCAGCCGATCCGCCTCCGCGGCGAAGTACTGCAAGTCCTCGTCGCTCAGCGGGCCGAACTCTTCCATGTTGTCTTGCGGGTCGAGGCGGTCGTCGTCGATCGGCTCCTGGCGAATGATCGTGTCGAAATAGTACCCGCCGCGGGGCATCCGGCCGCTGGCCGGCGCCGAACGGTCGCCCTGGGGATACATGAGGATGTCGCCGTTGGGCTCGGGCTGGGTGTTGAAATCGCCGGGAACGAGCACCGGAGTGCCGTCGAACAGCGTCCACGGCCTCCAATCCGTATTTTCATACCCGAACATGTTCTCCCGCCGTCCGAGGCCGACCGTGTCGACGCCCAGCGATTCCATCAGGTCTGGGGCGATCTCCCCCAGCATCTGGTAGGGCTCGACGACTTTCACCGGGGTCATCGGCTGATCCAGCCCGAGGGATTGGCGGAGGAGGTAGACGCAGCTGGCGTGCATCCCGCTGACGGGCGTTGCGCCGAGATCGAGGGGGACGCGATCCGGCTGCCGATGCTCGAGCACCGCCTGGACGCGTTGGCGGGAGTTCATCTGCGGGGCTCCTTGCAGCGGGCATTGGGGCGGGAGGTGCGCAGAAGCCAATTTGTCGCTGCCGGGGAGGCTTGTCAAGCCGCGGGCGTCGATTACGATTGGGGGCACGGTCGGCCGCCGCGCCCCGGCGGCGGCGATTTCCCCTCGAACAAGGTGGCCCCCTGATGTCGCATCGCGCAGACTCCGCTCGACCGGACCCGCCGGCCGCGCCCCGCGGCGGGGCGGGCTACGCGGTGTTGCTCGCAGCCGTGGGGATGGCACCCGTTCTCTCGACCGGCAGGCTTTGCCCGACCTGTGGAACCCGCCTTCTGCCCGCGTCAGACTTTTCCAAAAGCCGCCGCGCTGCGGCGGCATGCTTGCCGTGGTCAATTCTTGGCCTAAAATTCTTGGGCGTTTCGCGACGCTCGCGCCTATCGGAGCGTCCCTTTCGCCGCTCAGCGACAGCGGAGGATATGCCGGCCCCGTGAGACCGGCCCGTCGCCTGCCGCCCTGGGAGATTTCGCGGAGAGCCTGGAAAGATGCGTGGATTCAGACGGGCATGTGGCGCGTTGGCGGCCGTTTCCATCGGCCTGTTGGCGGCGGGACGCGTGGCGGGGGAAGAGCGGGAAGACAACGCCGCGCTGGTGGAAGTGATCCGCGAGGCGGCCACCCGCCAGCAGCAGATCGCCGCCCAGATTGCGGATTACACGTGCACGCTGGTCAAGCGCGAGCGCGTCAACGGGCAGTTGCTCGAACACGAATTCATCGAGGTCAAACTCCGCCAGCGGCAAGTCCGCGAGGGGCGGATCGTCGTGCCGTTTTCCGTGTACCTTCGATTTCTGGCCCCGGCCGAGGTACGGGGGCGGGAAGTGATCTACGTGGAGGGCCGCAACGATGGCAAGTTGATTGCCCGGCGAGGCGGCCTGCGCTTCGCCTACGTGACCACGTCGGTCGATCCGTTGGGTGAACTGGCGATGGAGCGGAACCGGTACCCGATCACCCACCTGGGCATCCAGAGGCTGATTGAAGAACTGCTCGTCGTGGCTCAGGAGGAGTTGGGCAACCCGGCCGAGGAACTCGATGTCAAGCAGGCCGGCGGCGCGAAGATTGAAGGCCGGCCGTGCCGGATGATCCAGGTGACCCACTCGGTCCGCCGCGAGCAGTACCGCTACTACATCGCACGGATTTTCGTCGATGACCAACTGGAGCTGCCGATCCGCTTCGCTTCGTACGACTGGCCCGACACGGAAGGCGGCCAGCCCAAGCTGCTTGAGGAATACACCTATCTGAACCTCAAATTCAACGTCGGGCTGACCGACTGGGACTTCGATCACCGCAACGAAGAGTACCAGTTTCTGAAAGACTTTCAGCCCTAAGTGGTCCATTTCAGAAATGCTGTCAGGGTTCCTTCAATGATGTAGGTTGGGCGTGCGGCGCCCGACAGAGAACGACGGGCAGGAATGCCCATCCTACCAATGAGCTTGCACGATCTTCAATCTCGCCGTACCGCCGGGTTTCCGGGGCTTGAATCCGCATCTCCCGATCACGGTCCACTACCGCCATCTTCCGCCAAGTTCGTATCGCTCTCGAGCGAAATGCTGCAGCGATTGCGCGACATCAAAGGAACCGCTCTC
>JAAYCB010000450.1 GCA_012744395.1 Pirellulaceae bacterium | reverse complement strand
AGAGCTGTCGATTCCAATCGACGGGCCGGTTGAAGAGGCGTTTCTGGCGAGGCGGATTTTCGTGAATGTGCGGATTTCGACCGAGGAGGCGCGGTTCGTGATTCGCGACGAGGGACCCGGCTTCGATGTCTCCTCGGTGCCGACGTCATGGGCGCCCGGCGGGCTGGAGAAGAAGGGGTCTCGGAGCCTGTCGCTGATGAGGGCTTTCATGGACGAAGTCGTGTACAACGAGGCGGGAAACGAAGTCACGCTGGTCAAGCGGAAGGAAGAAGAGAAGACGGCGGAAGCCCCATACGGGATCGACGTGTGAGCGCCAGGTCCGGCGGAGAAGAGAGATGCCGGCCAAGACCGACCCGGGGCGGCCTGATGACAGAGGAAGCAGCCAGAGACCGATGAAGCGACGACCGGCCGAGCGAGAGTACTGTGTGGAGCACGCCGCGTTGAGCGACGTGGGATTGTGCCGCTCCAACAACCAGGACTCGCTGATCGTCTCCCCCGCCGATTCGGTCCAATCGGGCCAGGCTCCGGGCCACCTGCTGGTGGTGGCCGACGGCATGGGGGCCCACGCGGCGGGCGAGGTGGCCAGCCAGATGGCCGTGGAGGTCGTGCGGCGGGTCTATCGAAGCCTGGTCACTGGAAAGCCGGCCGACGCCCTCCGCCAGGCGATCACCACCGCCAACAGCGAGATCTTCGCCAGGGGGGATCAGTCGGACGAGCTCCGCGGGATGGGCACGACGGTCAGCGCCCTGCTGCTGCTGCCGGAGGAGGCGATCGTCGCCCACGTCGGCGACAGCCGCGTTTACCGGCTCCGCGGCAACGACCTGGAGCAATTGACGTTCGACCACAGCCTGGTGTGGGAGATCTGCGATGCGGAAAACGTGATGGAATCGGAGGTGCCGGCGTTTGTGCCGCGGAACATCATCACGCGGTCTGTCGGCCCAACCTCGGATGTCAACGTCGACCTGGAGGGGCCCTTTTCCCTCCGCACCGGGGATGTGTTCCTGCTTTGCAGCGACGGGCTTTCCGGGCAGGTTGAGGATGAAGAGATGGGTACCATCCTCGGCTGCCTTGACCCGGAGGAGGCCGCGAAGACGCTGATTGCCCTGGCCAACCTGCGCGGCAGTCCGGACAACATCACCCTGATCGTGGCCCGCGTCAACCGCTGGCAGCCGGCCGGCGCCGGCGGCGTCTCGGACCCCCAGGCATCCGCGTCCCTGGAGCGGAAGGTCTTCTGGCCGATGGTTGCGGCTGCGGGTCTGTTTGCCTTGGGATGGCTAATGTCCGGCCCCCTGCTGGCGATTCCCGCAGCGATTGTCGGCGCCTTGCTGGCGGGGTCGACGGCCTTCTTCCGCAATCGGCGCAGGGCGCCGCTGGCCACCGCTTCGCAGGAACGGCAGCGGCTGGGAAAAGCGCCGTACACGGCGTGCGATTGCACGTTGAACGAGCAATCGGCAAGGTGTCTGAGAAAGGCCGTGCGAGAGATTCGCGACGTAGCCATCAACCGGCTCTGGCAGGTGGACTGGGACCAGTTCGAGGAGTTGACCGGCAAGGCCGGGCTCGAGGCGTCCAAGGGCGACTACCTGGCGAGCGTCCGGCTCTACGCGGAGACGATCCGGTTCATGCTCGGACAATTGCGCCGGACACTCGAACCCCGGGAATAATCGCCCGAGCGGCGTTGCCCGCGGCCCTCGGATCGGCGATTGTCCAGGCGGGCAGCCCGGATTTTTCGCGTCGGGCCCTCCTCCCCGTGGCGACTTGTGCGCCCGCCGTGGCTGGAATCCGCGACTGCCGAGTGGTAGGCTAGAAGAGGAGGCGCGGCGGCTCGAAAGGCCCTTTTTTCCGCAAGGTTCAAAATCCAAGGTTCAAGGTCCGGTGCTCCCGGTCCTTGGCCCCGTCTTGTCGGCGCTTGGCTATTTGGGGATTGAGCCTTGACCGTTCCCGCACGCAGCAGCCCATTTTATGCCCAAGCCAACCGCTGAGATATTCCTCGACCTGGCGCGGCGGAGCAGGCTGGTCGATCCAGACCGGCTCAACCTGTTCGTCCGCGGGCTGGAGGGGGAGGCCGAACCGGGGGAGGCGGACGATGCCGCCTGGTTGGCCGCGCACCTGGTCGAAGCCGAGCTGCTGACGCGCTGGCAGGCCGACAAGCTGCTGGAAGGCCGGCACAAGGGTTTTTTCGTCGGCAAATACAAGCTGCTCGGGCACTTGGGGACCGGTGGCATGAGCAGCGTCTACCTTGCCGAACACCTCCTGATGCATCGCCGCGTGGCCATCAAGGTGCTTCCCAAGGGGCGCGTCGAGGACACCGCGTCGTCTTACCTGGAGCGGTTTCATCGCGAGGCCCGCGCGGTTGCGGCGTTGGACCATGCGAACATCGTCCAGGCCTACGACATCGACAACGAAGGCGACACGCATTACATCGTCATGGAATATGTCGAGGGGAGCGACCTGAACGTGATCGTCCGCGAGACCGGGCCGCTCGCCTACGTCGACGCCGCGCGGCATATCTACCAGGCCGCGCGGGGGCTGGGCCATGCCCACGCGGCCGGGTTCATCCACCGCGACGTGAAGCCGGCCAATCTCCTCGTCGACTCCAAGGGGACGGTCAAGATTCTCGACCTCGGGCTGGCGCGATTCACCGCCGAGGACGACCAGGCGTCGTTGACGGTCGCCTATGACGAGAATGTCCTCGGCACGGCCGATTACCTGGCGCCGGAGCAGGCCATCGACAGCCATGCCGTGGATGCCCGGGCCGACATCTACGGTCTCGGTTGCACGTTTTACTTTCTGCTCACCGGGCACCCGCCGTTTCCCGAGGGGACCTTGCCGCAGCGGCTGATGGCCCACCAGAAGGACCCGCCGCCGGACATTCAGAAGGAGCGGCCCGATGTCCCGGCGGAACTGGTGGCGATCTGCATGCGGATGATGGCCAAGAAGGCGGCGGACCGCTTTCAGTCGGCCGGCGACGTGGCCGAAGCGTTGGGCCGGTGGTTGAAGAGCCAGAATGCCGGCGGCTCTTCGAGCACGGGCAGCTCGTTCCGTCTTGGCGGTTCCGGGCCGCTGCTGGTCGGCGCCGCGGTTCAGGTGGCCGAAAGCATGGCGGCCAGCGACGGCGGGTCGTCGCAGCTTCGCCGCGCCCGGGCCATCGGCGATCTCGGCAGCCGGGGCGCCCCGACGGCCGATTCGCGGGAACGGGGGACTGCCGCTCCTCTGCCCCGCGCCCAGCGTTTGGAGGCGGCGCCGCTGCTGCCGGTCGCGCGGCCGATGGGGCAGGATACCGCCGTTCCGGTTCGCACCGACACCGAGCCGGTGCTGGTTTCGCGCTGCCGCGCCAAGACGAACGTCTCGCCCGACGAGCTCCGCGCCCGGCCCACGAAAGCCCACGACCTGCCGGCGTGGATCTGGTTTGCGCTCGGGGCGGCGTGCGTAATTCTGCTCCTGCTTGTCGGCATGTTTCTGACCGGCCGTTAGCCGGGTGGGCTTGTCCCGCCCGCAACGGCCGGCGCGGATCATTCATCAGCCGGGGATTCTTCGACTGCCGCGCGGCGTCGTGGACCCGAAGCGCAAGCGAGACGGACTGGGGCGGGCCGGGCCTGGCTGAGGCGTCGGGTTTCCTGGCCTGGCTTACGCGTCGGGTTGGGAGGCCTTGCTGGGGAACCTGCGTCGGGCCGCGGCCGGTCGAAAGGAATGCCCGATTGCGGTAGAATACAGTCGTTGGCCCGCGGCGGTCCCACGCAAGACGGGGGGGTGCTGCCGGTGGGTGAAGAACAGAGAGCAGGTTCTGCGGGACTTTTTCGAGTCAATCCCAAGTGGGTCGGCGATCGTTGGATGATTGGCCACGGGGTGCCGTTTGCCGGTTTTTGGGACGGGCTGCTGAGGAAAGACGAGAGCATATGGCGAAAAAGCCGGACGAGGGAAACGGGCCGTCTCCGAGGCCGATGCCGCCCCGGCGTCCACCCACGACCACGATGTGGCTTCTGCTTGTGGCCGCGATCGTCGTGATGCTGATCGTGTTCGCCGACGGGCAGACGCGGCGGTCGAAGATCAATTGGGGTTTTTTTCGGTTGCAGCTTGAGGAAGGCAACATCACGGAGATCCAGGTCGAGGGGGTGGACATCTATGGAAAATTCAGGGATCCGCCGCTCAACCCCGATGCGAAACGAAAGCGAGAAGAGGGGAAGCTGCGCGAGGACTTCGTGACGACGGTGCCCCCTTACGTGCTCGAGGACCCGAATTTCGACGACAAGCTGTTTGCCCAGTTGCAGGAGAAATACTCGGTCAGCAAGCCGCCGGACACGACCGGGTTTCTCGTCTGGGCGTCGCTGCTGGTGACGATCGTGCTGTTTGCCGGCGTCTGGATCATGATCCGGCGGACGCAGTCGCTGTCGACGGGAATGCTCTCCGGATTCGGGAAGAGTCCCGCGCGGCGCTACCAGTCGGGCGACAAGCCGGTGACGTTCGAGGAAGTGGCCGGCCTGGAGAGCGTGAAGAGCGAGCTGGAGGAGGTCGTCGAGTATTTGAAGAATCCGACCAAGTTTCAGCGTTTGGGCGGCCGGGTGCCCAAGGGGGTCCTGCTGATCGGGCCGCCAGGCACGGGCAAGACGCTGCTCGGCCGGGCCGTGGCCGGCGAGGCGAAGGTGCCCTTCTTCTCGATCAACGGCTCGGAATTCATCCAGATGTTCGTCGGCGTGGGCGCTAGCCGCGTGCGCGACCTGTTCACCACGGCCAAGGACAGCGCCCCGGCGATCCTGTTCATCGACGAGATCGACGCCGTCGGGCGCCATCGCGGGACCGGACTGGGCGGCGGGCACGACGAGCGCGAGCAGACGCTGAACCAGATTCTCAGCGAAATGGACGGCTTCACCCAGTCGGAATCGGTGATCGTGATGGCCGCGACGAACCGGCCCGACGTGCTCGATCCGGCCCTGCTCCGCCCGGGCAGGTTCGATCGCCACGTGACCGTCGACCGGCCGACGCTTCGCGGGCGGACGGCGATCTTCAAGGTCCACTCGCGCGAGGTCCCTCTGGCCGACGACGTCGACCTGGAGCGGCTGGCCGCGTCGACGGTCGGCCTGACCGGCGCCGACATCCGCAACCTGGTCAACGAAGCCGCCCTCTGGGCCACCCGGCAGGGCAAGGATGCCGTCGAGATGGCCGACTTCGAGTATGCCCGCGACAAGATCCTGATGGGCGCCAAGCGCGAGGACCTGCTTTCCGGGGAGGAGAAGCGGATGACGGCCTACCACGAGGCGGGGCACGTCTTGCTCTCGTGGCTGGTCCGCGGCGCCGATCCGGTTCACAAGGTGTCGATCATCCCCCGCGGGCGCGCGCTGGGCGCGACCCAGGTTTTGCCCGAAGAGGACCGGTTCAACGTCTCCGAGAAGGACCTCCAGACTCGACTGGCTTTTATTCTCGGCGGGCGGGCGGCCGAGAAAATCCGCTTCGACCAGTACACGGCCGGCTGCGAAGACGATCTGAAGAAGGCCACGGCGCTGGCCCGGCGGATGGTTACCCACTGGGGGATGAGCGAGCGGCTCGGGCCGGTCGCGTTCCGCCACGGGGAGCACCACCCGTTTCTCGGCAAGGAGATGGGGGAGCCCCGCGAGTACAGCGAGCACACGGCTCGATTGATCGACGAGGAGGTCACCCGGATTCTGGGCGAAGCCTCCGAGCGGGCGATGCAGCTTCTGACCGCCGAGCGCGAGAAGCTCGAAAAACTCGCCGAAGCCCTCGACGAGCGGGAAGAGCTCGACGAGCATGAGATCGAGGCGATCATCGGGCCGCCGGCCTACGACCGGAAGAAGCGCGGCGAAACGCCCGCCGCTACGCCGGATGGAGCCTCCACCGCGGCGGCCAAATCGGCTTCGAGTCGCGCGGAGAAGCGGTCCCGCTTGCGGTAGCGGCGCGGCGGGCAGGGTTGCGCGCTGCGGCGCCGATTCGTTGCTTCCTGACGGGCGGCCGCGGCTGGCCGCGGATTATCGGTCATGATCGCAACCCGCCGCGGAAGCGAGGACGGCGAGTTGGCTTGGCTGATGGGCGCCGGGTGCCTGGCTTGTGGGTTGGGGTGGGGGCCTTGCTTGCGCGTCGGGCTGGGGGCCTTGCTTACGCGTCGGGTTGGGGGGCTTGCTTACGCGTCGGGTTGGGGGGCCGAACTCCGCCCGCAACTGGGCGATTATATCCCGATTGGCCGGT
>JAAYCB010000449.1 GCA_012744395.1 Pirellulaceae bacterium | reverse complement strand
GCGAACGGTTTCAGCCCTGCTGCTATCCACGCCGGTTCTGTTGGCAAAACAGAAACCAATCCACGTCATTACCCCACAGAAGGGCGCGGGTCTTGTTATCGGTGACGACATCATCGTCACCGTTGTCGAGATCTAGATCGAGGGAAAGATTCCATGACCCCGACGTTGAACCATACTCGTCCTTTCTCGGAAGAAGAACGAAAGCCTTGTCATCCGTGACGATCTCGTCGTCACCGTGATCGATGTTCGGGGCGACAAAGTGCGGCTGGGGATCGAGGCTCCCGAAGAAACGTCTCTGCACGCTGCCTCACGTCAGGGGGGACACGCAAGGCAGGAAACCTCGTGTGACGCATCGCCAGCAAGTTGGCGACAAATTCGTTGCCCAGCGCTGTGACCTGCCGAACGTGTGAGGCGGATCAGGCAGTCTTGATCGTCGCTTTCGGTTTTGACCGAAGCGGCCTCTGCTTGGCAGTTGTGATTTCCGGAAGCGCGTGGCTTGCTGGACCGCCATCGACGCTTCGCATAGGAATCGGGCTGACGGGCGCCTTGGTGTGGCGTTGGATATTGCCCCGCAGGAGGCGCCAGCACCAGCCCAGCGTACGGGAGGCGGTATGGGCCAGGGCCCACATTCCGAATAGCTGCACAGCGGCATCGGCAAAGTGTGCTCGCAGTCTTCGGCGAGCCCACCGGCGGAAGCTCTTCCAACGAGCAAGGCGTTGCTTTCCTGCCTCTGGCGGCGAGGTTTCCGCATCCACCAAGGGGATCTTGGTCTTGGGGCAGACCATCGCCACCAGCAGCCTCAACGGGTTGTAGAAATAGAAATACGCCGCCAGGAGATTCATCTGTCTGGTCCAGGGACGTGGATGGCGCGAGGCGACGACATGATTTCCGTCGACGATCCGCGGTTCGACCGGAATGCCGTTGACGCGTTGGAACGCAAGGCCGGAAGAGTAAGCCTCCTCGTACGATCTCGAACCGGGCGCGGGGGTCAGCATCATGATTTGCACGTGCACGGCTCCGGCCTTTCGCAGTTGTCTCACCTGATTGAGCAGGCCAGCCTCGCTGTTCCACGTGTATAGCGGCTGCGAATCGTGGTGCATCAACATGGGGATAGGGAATATGCCGTTTTGCCGCAAGAGACGGAATGCCTCCAACGGTCTTGTCAGTACTTTGGCCCTTTTTGACCAGCGCCCCGGTCATATCTTCTACGCCCAGCCACAAAGCCCAGAGGCCCGCCTTTCGCACGACCGGCAGATGCTCTTTGATTGCCAGGGTGTCATGGATCGTGGCTTCGGTTCCCCAGCGGATCTTGCAGTGCGGGCGCGATCCGGCCGCTACGTTTCGCGCCAGGGTTTCGGTGATGTCCAGTGTCCGCTGCCTGTCGTTGAAGAAGTTGTCATCCGCACCGAAGAAGAAACTGATACCGTAGTCGTTGTAGATGCGCTCCATTTCGTCACTGATCCGCTCACCGCTCTTCACGCGGTACTGCCGTTGATTATAGGCGGGGATCGGACAATAGGGGCAGCCAAATTTGCATCCCAAGGTCATAATCAGCGATGCAATCCGACAGTGTTTGCGGACCTGGCCAGGAGGCAACGCGTGTGGGCCCAATGCAGTACCGTCGCTAGGCGGTTCCAGAAGCCGATATCCCAAGGCTGGATGCGGCAACTCGTCCAGATCGCCCAGAAGACGCTGGACTCCTGTATCGATCAGTTCCTCGGTCACACCCGTGGCGCCGTTTCGCGCATAGACCAGTCCCGGAATGGCGTCTAAATCTCCACAATCGCGGGCCCGGATGAACGCCGAGCGGATGGATTCTCCGTTCGCGCGAATCGATAACAACACCTCCAGCAAGCTGAGCAGTACATACTCTTCGCCAGTCACGGCCACGTCGGCCCCCCAAGGGCACGTTGAGTCGCTGGCGAAGACTTCCCACGGCTGATAGATCACGCGGGGCCCGCCGGCTATGATCAGAGGCCGATCTGCCAGATCGATACGACAGGCGTCTCGAATCAAGGCATCGCAAGGGGCCGAGTGCAATTGCATGCTCGACACCATGAAGAGATCCGGGATTCTTCCGTCCAGACGCATCTGCGACGGTCGGAAGTTCTTGTTCCACTGCTGGAGAACGATGCGAGTCTTGTAGAACCCGGCGTCGACCATGGCGGCCCCGATGGCCCGCACGCCGCCCGGTGCCATTCTCCGGTCGGTATGGATGAACGGCAACATCCTTGTGCGGTCATCAAACGCGTGGACGATTACGGTTGCCAGATCGTGCTTGGCTGCAAGGTTCCGTAGACGCAGTCTAATGTCGGCCAGTTCGCCCGGTCTGAGCAACTCATCGCCGGGATCGCGACGAGGAAGTTCCATTTCCAGTTACTCCCAAGGAAAACAGGATACGCCTTCTGCAGTTTCGGAAGGCAGTTCGGTGGTCGCTCAAGAGACCGTCACCCGGGGTGTCTATGGTCTCTCTCTGTGTAACGCAGGACGAGCGAACCAGATGTTGTTTGGCCTATGGTACCGGCTTCATCTCTGAGAGTCTGCGCGAGTCTGGCACGTACAGGCGGACACGACAGATGAGGCCCACGTAGACCTTCGGGCTCAAACGCGCCTCCTATACTGCCCAGCTTGCCTGGGCGGTCTCTCGGCCGTGAGTCCTTTCTTGGTGGACTCTCTTCCGCAGCCGCGTTGCATCGCGTTGTCTTTCATGTGAGAATCCTGCAAGGTTGGTGAGAAATTCCCTCCGAGGAAACGCGCGATGAGAACCGAGTGTCTGGCAGCTTTGCTCCCCTGCCGTCGCCGCACGTATGTGGTTTTGGCAGCAGTCGGCGTTGCTGCCATCTTGATGTTTGACGTGCTGTATGTATTGAACTTCACATACCTGAGCCAGTTGACCACAAACCAGTCGGTAGAGGCCTTCGATCTGGACGCCGAGGGCAGTCTCGGCACGTGGTTCAACACCGTGCTTCTCTTTCTCTGCGGGCAAGTAACGCTGCTTCTGTGGCGTTCGCTTCGTACCGCCGGAAATTCTCCCACCACTCCGTGCCAGACGGGAATGCCACCGCAAACGCCTTTGCTGCTCAGCGCAATTGTCTGGTTCGTGATGAGCGCCGACGAAGGGGGCAGCTTGCACGAAGGATTCAAAGAGATGCTCGTCCTGGTCTGCGGCACACGGCTCTACGGGGACGGATCTCTTTATTGGATCGTGCCGTATTTTGTCGTCCTTGCCGCGGCGGGGACTTTTCTGCTGTCTCAGATGGGCCGAACCGCAGCCGGCGCGCTGTTGATTACAGCGGGCATACTGTGGGGAGTGGCGGTCCTGAATCAACTCGAACTGTTTCTCTCAAATCCTCGGATCAGTATCCTTCTCGAAGAAACCTGCGAAATGCTCGGGACTCTGTGTCTTCTCGGTTCACTCTGCCTCTTCGCGCGGCAGACCATCGAAAGACTCGGGCGCAGGATTTCGGTAAAACCGGATGCTCGCACCGGGAAGCTGTGATCGATGCCGCGAGTCGACGAGAGAGTCGCGTTGGCTGTCGCTGCCAGCAGACGATTATTTGCGGCACGAGACGGCCAGTCGAGCGATTCGCGTCCCGTCCATTTCCACCACTTCCAACGTAAGATCGCCCCACGCGACGCGATCGCCGGCGGCCGGCAATCGGTCAAGCGCCGCCTGGGCGAGGAACTTCTGCAAAATCGGCGTGGCCTGTTCGAGCGACCAGCCTTCGGACCAGCGATCGACGTCGTGTTTCTTGCACAAGGCAAGCAGCTTTCGCATGTAGGGTTCCTTCTTGGCGATCTCGTCCGGGTTCATTGTGGGGAAGTCATCCAGCGTGACTTCTCCGCGGTTCCATTGATCGCGGATTCCTGCCGAGAGCCGTTCGGCAGGTCTCCGATGGCCGCCCTGAGGGCCCAAATCGAGGCCTTCTCGACCCGGAGGCGGACGGTGTCCGATTCCGCCAGCGCGGCCGCCTCGTCGATCGCCGCCAGGGCCGCCCGGCCGATCGTCTCGTCGATCGCGTAGTCCCGCGCGTGGGCGAAGCAATTCGCATCGGCCCCCTTGGCCCTCGCGTGATCGCAGAAGAGATCGAGGAAGCGGCGGATCGGTGGCGCGGCCTCGGCGTAATGGAGGCGGAGGAATTCGTCCCTGAGCGACTCGCCGCTCAAGTTGGGATTCCAGAGCAGCCGGCTGGTCATGTAGTTCCGCAGCCCGGAGAAATCACCACCGACGGCATTTCCGGGGCCCTGCATGAAGACACCCTTGGCGCCGTGCCGGACGAAGAGGCGGATATTCGGCTCGATGTTCCGCAGATTGGGGCAGGGCAGGAGGTAATTGTGGAAATTAGTGTTGTAGGTCCAAATGCAGATGTCGTCGCAGAGCTTGCCCCAGCCGATCAAGTCCTCGCAGAACTCTCTGTTTCGCCGGCTCATGCGGTCATCGATCGGGTAGACCTGGCTGCATTCGATGCTGCAAAGCTGGATTTGCACGTTCTTGCGCGGCCGGATTCCCTTGGGCGGCTTCCGTGTATAGACGTAGGCCAGGGTCCCCACGTCGACGCCGGGGTACTTCCGGGCGACCGCATCGGCGACGGCGTTGACCAGCGCCAGGTGCGAGCCCATGTGGCTTTCCGCCTCCGCGTCGAGGGCGGCGCACGCATTGCACTGGCAGTAGAGATGATTGTCGTTCTGGCTGACCGAGATGTTGGATCGCCCCGGATTCTCGGCAAGCTCGGCCAGCACGCTCTCGGTAATGATGCGGATGACCTCAGGATTGCTCTTGCACGGTTCGGTCTGGCGCGAGTCATTCTTGACGTCCGAAAGCCGCTTTCCGTCGCGGAGCGTGAAGTACTCCGGATGGTCCTTCCCGTAACGGGATGTCGGGAGTTGCCGGTGGAAGGAATGGCTGATCAAGCGACGGGGCGTAACACCGCCGAATTTCGGGTCCTTGGGAATCGTGTTGCACCGCATCCGCGCGGCAAACGTCGGATTGCGGTTCGTCTCGCCGTGTTGCTCCACCGGAACGACAGCGGCGGACGGTACGAATAGTCGATTTCGTCGAGCGGGTGCTCCTCGGTGATCTTCGGCACGTGCGTATGATCCGGCGTAAGAAACCGCACGCCGAGATAATCCTCCAGAAACGCGTACACCCCGTAGAGCGTCCCCCGCGGGCGGCCTCCGGCAATCGCGAGGTTTTCACCGCGGACGAGGATGCGGAGGTCCTCGTCGCCCATCATCGACGTGTCGAAACCGACGTTGCTGGCGAGCATTGCGTCCGACTGGCCAACGAAGAAATGACGCTCATCCGCCTCGGCCTTCCGGCGGAGAGGCAATTCGCATCCGGTGGCTTCAGCCAGGAAGTGTTGCAGCTCTTCGGCCGCGTAGATTTCGCTTTCGATCGGTTCACTGGGAATCACGATATCCCAGCCAGACAAGTCCGCCAGGTTGACGGCACCGGCTGGGGTGGTAAGGTATCCGAGGAGGAATAGTCCGCATCGAGCGGCGAAGAATCTGCTTCTGGTCATCGTTCAGCTCTTTCAAGGCGACAGGCGCGTCCGTCAACGGCGAGGAGGTGAGGGCGCATTGTCCGCCGTCGAGCATAACAGATGAAATGCCGGTTGGCTTGCGCCCGCAATCGACCAGCAACGCTTGGGCGGTTCGCCACCCAGATTGCCAGTTGCCGCACGCATTCTAATCAGCACTGCTCGGAGTCGGCAAGCCGCCCGGGAGCGGCCGCGACTTGTGTGATACAATCCGCGAGCGAGTTCCCTGTTCCCGGCCGAGCGGGGAACGCGAGTCCGGATTGAGTTCCCCGTGGACCACTACTCGATCAGGAGGGCCGCCATGCCTGAGATACGAAAGACGACCATCGCGACAGGACTGCTTGCCGTTCTCCTTTTCAGTACGGCGAGGGCCGAGACGGCCGACGCGCTGCTGAGGGTCCACGGTGGTTGGGAAGAAGTCGACGCGGGCAGGGTGCTGAAGCAGGAGTTTCGCTTCGCCAATGACCTGGTCACGTACGGACTGGACTACTCGGTAGAAATCCCCGAAGGAACGCCGTTGGGAAAATGCGTGCCGCGCGGGGATCAGGCCCGTGGGAAGCTGATCGCGCTGGGCATGTCGTCGCCAGCCAAGCCGAACTGGTACTACCAGTCGTTCATCGGCATTACGTTAGATGGAACGAGCCTCCACGACATACCGGGCGAGTTCCGCGAGGTCCGCCAATTCGGCCCCGATACGCTGCTGGAAGGCATGTGGGTCACGCCCAAGGGGCCGGTCTACCTGCGGCTCCTGCTGCGCAGCCGCGACGACAAGCTGCTTGTGCAGGTGGCACTCGGTCCGGAAACCGCAGCCGATCGGTTGGAAGTCAGTCTGAGCGCTTACCCCCAGGGGTTCGACCAGCCTCGCAAGCGACGGCTGGCGACCGCCGTGCGCGATGTCGAGGCGCCCGCCAGCGTCGTCTTGGACAAAGCCAAGGAGCGTTGGGCGCTGCTCTACGACGAACTGCTGCAAAGGCGGAAGACGGCGGCCGGCCCTTGCGGAGTCGTCTACGTGCCCGACGAGCTCGATGCAGCCGTCCTCGGCCTGGGGCCTTACAACGTGCGCACGACGTTCCGAGGCAAGCCGGGCGGCCGCCAGATTACGTTGGGCGTGTGGGACTTCACGCCGCAGCATGAAGCGGAGCCGGTCCGTCGCTATCTCGTCGAGTCAGGCCCCACAATCGCCGCCGACCTGGCTCTCCTGGCCAAAACCGATTGGCTGGCGGGCCCGGTTCCCGTGACTCGGCTCACGGCGTCGCGCGCCGAGCAGCTCGCCAAGGCGGCCCAGGCCCGGCGCCGGCCGACGCCGTTCGACGAGATGACCAACACGGTGGTCACGCCACACGTCGCGTGGGCCAAGCCGCTGCCCGCCGGCCCGGTACGACTGCTGGTGATCGCACCGCGATGGGAACAGCGCGAGACGGTCGAGCTGGCCCAGCGGCTCGACGTGGAGTATCAAACCGTTTCCGTCTCGCGGCCCGACAGCCTGCTGGACCCCGGCTCACTCTACCTGTACGGCTCCTACGACACCTACGGCTACCCGCGGAAGAATGAGACCGACGTGCTCTTCGAGATGGCCGAAAAGCTCCGCACCGCAAACGACTGTGTGATCCTCAGCGGATTTCAGCCGGAGCTGATGCCGGGGTACGTGCGCCGCGAGTTGGCCGAGAAGGTCTGCGGCGGGGCGGGGCTGATCCTGCTGGGCGCTGCCAAGGGCTTCCTCGCCGAGTTGAAGGACCAACTGGAACCGGCCGATTGGACGGTCGACGTTGTGCCGACCGCAAATCTGCCGGTGCTGGATCGGATGGTTGCCGAGAATCGGCCCATCGCCAGTGCCTACCAATGCGGCAAGGGGCGAGTGCTTGCATTGCACTACGCCGGGGGACGTCTCTGCCTCACGCCCGGTCTTAGTCACGAGGAGCCCGACGTGCTCAGCTATTACGACTATTATCATAGTCTCGTTGCCTCGGCCGTTCTGTGGGCGGCCAACCGCGAGTCGGCCGTGCAGATTCGCTTTACCGACAAGCCGGGCGAGGTGATGATCCACGCCGGGGAGGCACGGCCGGACGCCGTGATTGAGGTAATGGACCATGATCCGGCGCGTGGGTTTCGCGAGCAGGCCGACCGAAAAATCGACCTGCCTGGGGGCGAGAGCCGGCACGGGCTGGCGCTGCCGGGCCCGGCCACCGGGCCGAGGTTGGTAAGCGTCTGGGTCAAACAGGACGGCAAGACGCTCGGGTGGGCAACCGGCCACGTCGACCTGGGGGCCGACGCACCGCAGATTGAATCACTCACGCTCAACGAGCCGGCCGTTTCGCCGAGTGGGACCGTGTCGGGCAGCGTCGCGTTGAGTGCTCTGCCAACCGGCGGCCGGATCGACCTGGAACTGTCCGACGCGCTTGGCCGGCTGATCGCGGAAGTTCGCCTGACTCCCACCGGCGCCACTTCGGCGTTCCAGGTCAAGCTGCCCCAGACGGTTGCTCTGCTTCACGAAGTGCGCGCCCGGCTCCGGCAGGCCGACCGCCTGCTGGACCAGCAGATCGCCACCTTCGCCGTGCCCGACCGGACGGTCGACGACTTCCACTTCCTTGCCTGGAGCGATGGCGGAAACCACGCGGTGCGGCACCTGATCAACCGCGAATTGGCTGCCGGCGGCGTCGATTGGATCGACAACACGGGCATGACCGGCGGTGATGCGATCCGCGCGGCGGCGGCGTGCCGCAACGCCGCGCGGTGGGGATTGCGCAGCATCCCCTACATCACGCGAATCGCCTCGCAGCAGGCCAGCGCCGGCCCGCGCAGGCCTTGCCTCACCGACCCGAAACACCTGGAAGGTTGGACCGCCGGCCTGGCCGATCGGGCCGCCGGAGCGGCGGCATTCGGTCCGCCCGCCTACACGCTTGGTGACGAGAACTACCTGGTTCATGGGCAGGTCGACCTTTGCACGTCGCCCACCTGCCTGGCCGCATTCCGCGTCGAACTCGAAAAGCGTTACGGGTCGCTCGACCGCTTGAATGCCGCCTGGGCAGCCGCGTTTACCGACTGGGCCGACGTCGTGCCGGCCATGTTCGACGAAGTCAAGGACCAGCCCAATCACTGGCCGCGCTGGGCCGATCATCGCATGTACATGGACCGCGTGCTCACCGAGGCGCACGCCATCGGCCGCGATGCGATCCGCCGCACCGATTCCGGGGCCCGAGTCGGGTTCGACGGCGTGTTTGATCTGAACAGTTGGCACGGGTACGACTTCTACCAGCTTTGCCGGGCGTGCGACCTGGTGCAGGTCTACGCGTGCCGCCCGCCGCAAATCGAGTATCTCCGCAGTTGGAAACAACCCGGCGCGATCGTCGGCGCCTGGTACAACCATACGGGCAACTACGACGAGGTCTCGGCCAAGCGGCTGGGCTGGGACCTGCTGCTGCACGGCTTCAACAGCAGTTGGTATTGGACCAGCTACAACACGGGCCCCGCGCTGCTGTTCCCCGACCTGCGCGCCGCGCCGCAATTCAGCTGGATGCAGGAGTCGCACGCTGAAATCATGGGCGGCATCGGCAAGCTGTTGCTGCACGTCCGGCGCGAGCAGGACGGAGTCGCCGTCCACTACAGCCAGGCCAGCGTCCACGCCGGGACACTCACCGGACGGAGCCATTCGCGTGCCCAGTTGGGTTTCGCCCGCCTGGTCGAGGACCTGGGCCTGCAATTCGACATGCTCTCCTATGAGCAGATCGAGCAGGGCCAACTTGGC
>JAAYCB010000448.1 GCA_012744395.1 Pirellulaceae bacterium | reverse complement strand
TTGCAGGGCATCCAGGTGCGGATTCGGACCTTTGAGCCGGGCAGCCGCCAGATCCGGGAAGTGACGCTGGTGCAGAAATTCCGCACCAAATAGGGGCCAGGCGCGAAGTCGGTGAAATCGACTGTCTTGCCGTACGGCGGCTTGTCACCGCTTGGCGGCCTTTGGGGCCGCCTTCAAAGGCCGCAGAGCGGCCGCAAGCGGCGACTAGTCGCCGCGCTCGTGAAGAAGGCTGCGCATCCGGAACCGCAGAGCCCTGCTATTGTTCTGGCGTCCCTGTCCGCAAACTCGCCGCAATCGGCACAAGCTGCCAATCCGGCCCGATTCTTGGCGGCATCGCTCCCTCTTCCAGGCGGGATGTTCAACGGAATCCCCCTCTAGACGTCTTTTCTGTTGGAGATTACCGACTTCGACGGACGATCCGAATAGCAGGATTATTCGCGGCGCGCCGGTTGTGTGCATGGTAGCCGCTGTATCGAACGATCCGACTGAGCCGACTTTGAAACCGGATTGCCGGACCTCGGAGGGGGGACAATGCCCGCCGGAGCCCGGCAAGATGGGCAACCAAGGCTGTCAGCAGGCAGCCGCCGTTGAGCCATGAGTCTCCACTGGGTCGGGCAAACGGACGGGTGATTCCTGCACTTTGACTGCTGGCTGTTGACAGGTGATGGCCATTACGAAGGAATTTACCACGGCGACACCGAGGGATGTGCATTGGTTCGCCTACTTGTGGGGGGGAAGGGAATGATCAGAAAGGGTCGGAATCGAACGACGATTGTCGCATTCTGTACGCTGCTCGCCGCGACGGCGGGCGGTTGCAGTAGCATCAGTCCGCGCCAGACCGTTTCACCGTATTGCTTCGACCGAGGAATTGACGGGGGACCGAGGAGCGAACAGGAGCCGATCAACCTGGTCCGTCTCCGGCAGGACCCGCCCCCGGTTTACATGCTCGGCCCCGGCGATACGCTCGGAGTCTACATCGAAGGCGTCCTCGGCTCGCGCGACGAACCGCCTCCGGTCCACTTCCCCGAAGAAAAACAGCGGGACATCCCGCCGGCAATCGGGTACCCGATTCCGATCCGCGAGGACGGCGTGCTGCCCCTGCCCCTGGTGCCCCCCGTGATGGCCGACGGGTTGACGCTCGCCCAACTCGAAACGGCGATTCGCAAGGCCTACACCGAGGACCAGAAAATCCTCGTCCCCGGCCGCGACCGGATCATCGTCACGCTGATGAAGCCCAGGACCTACAAGGTCCTCGTGATCCGCGAGGATATCCGCGGCGCGATCAGCCAGCGAACCCTCTCGCAGGGTGAACTGGTGATCGGCAGCGAGCAGGCCGGCGCCGCCAACCTTGTGGAGCTCCGGGCGTATGAAAACGACGTGCTCCACGCCCTGAGCGAAAGCGGCGGCCTGCCCGGCCTAAGCGCCAGGAACGAACTGATCATTCTCCGCGGCAGCTTCGACCAGGCCCAGGACCTGGCGCCGATCCTCGACGACCTCGATTCCTACGTGGAAGTTTCCGATCAGCCGTCCAAGGAGACGAAGAACGTTGTCCGCATTCCCTTGCGCGGCAGCCCCGGCTCGCCGGTGCAGCAACTCCGCCAGGAGGACATTATCCTCAACAATGGAGACATCGTCTACATCCGCTCCAGGGACGCCGAGGTCTTCTACACGGGCGGGCTGCTCAAGGGCGGCCAGCACCCGATCCCCCGCGACTACGACCTCGACGTGCTCGGCGCGATGGCCATGGCCGGCGGGTCGATCGCCGCGGCGGCCGGCGGGGCCAACATCGACGGATTCGGCAGCGGGGTCGGGTCGATCTTCCCGCCAACGCGGGTCCTGGTAATCCGCACGGTCGACGGCCGCCAACAGGCGATCGAGATCGACCTCCGCGAGGCCCTGGCCGATTCGGGTCAGCGAATCCTCATCCAGCCCAACGACTTCATTGTGCTGGAATACCGCCCGAACGAGGTATTCATGAACATGGTCCTCTCGACATTCCGGATCAACTTCTCGCTGAATTCCCTCTGGGACTAAGCGTCCCTCTGGGACTAAACGCGAGCTGTGCTCCCAATCGCCACGGAGCGGGCAGGAATTCGCCGTCCCGCTCCGCTGGCGTTTCTTGGGGGCACGCAGAGCGGCCCGTGACCACATCGGGCTAATTCATATACCTCTTAAGTGCATAAGTCTGTAGGGTGGTGTGCATGTAACTCGAAAGCATGTAAACCGCTGTCTTGTACGGCACTATTAACTATGCCGTATTCAATGTCAAAATGTGATGGATATTGGGCAACGGAAGGTTGGGTTATATCGGGTTTTTGGCCACGCAAAGTGGAATCTGGAGAATATTCCGGATTGCTCATTGACATGCCGGTAGCTCCGAATAGACTTAACATTAGTCACGTATCTGGAACGGAGTCACGTGTGCGCACGACGGGGACGGAGTCCCAAGACACTGCAAGAAGAGGTTGACATCCATGACAGCGCGATTTACGTTCTTCACCGCTATCTGTGGGGCAGTATGGATGACATTGGCCCTCCCTATGGCCGCCGTCTCGCTTGCCGCCGAGGAGGCCGCGCCCGCGGCCGACATGTCTGCGGCGGCGCAACCGGCGGGCCAGACCGTTCTCCGCGTGCAATTGGGCGCTGACGGCAACGTCCCCGGCATGGTGAGTGTTCTCGACGGTGCTGCGCGGCAGCCGATTCGAGCGACGGTCTCCGTGTTTCAGGGCGGCCTGATGCTGACCACGACCCACTCAAACGACCGCGGCCGGTTCCAGCTCCCGGGTCTTCGCCCTGGCGTTTACTCGGTGATTGCCGACGCTGGGAAACGCTTCGGCGTCTTCACCGTCGAAGTCCTTCCCAACGTTGAGTCGGTTGCGCAAGTCTCGCAGGTTTCGCTTGCGGAAGGTCCCGTGGCGGAACCGCCTGAGTCGTATCTCGACTTGACCTTGGCTGCTCAGCCGGGCGAGCAAGTGGAAGACGCCGCGCCGGCGCCGCTGGCCATGGAGACCTACGGCTATCCCGCCATGTCAGGAGGCGGGGGCGGTGGAGGTGGCCGCGGCTGGCTTGCTGGTCTTGCCGGTCTTGCCGGTCTCGCCGGCTTGGCGGGCCTCGGCGGCGGCGGGGGCGGTCCTGCCAGCCCAGCGGCGCCCTAGCACGGCCCCGGGCTTTCGCAGGGCAGGTCAGCTCTCTACCGTGTCACCGGGGGGTGACTGCGCGGAATGCGAGACGGGGCGATCGATGAACGATCGTCTCAGCGGTACGGTTCTGCGCGGCGGAACGCGCTGACGCCTCGGTGTGGTTTTGGGAGCGTTTCATGAGGATAGCGCGCCCCGCAGAAGGGCAGGAGCGGGCGGATTGTCGGCAGACGACGGACCACGGCCGGCGGCGCTTGGCCGATGCTGCCGCTTGGATTGCGCGCGGTGTGGTGTTGGCCGCCGTGCTTGCCGCGCCTTGGTTGATCGGCGCGGTTGAGGCCTGGGTCCAGGTCTGGATCTTCGGCTTCGTGGTGGTTGCCCTCGCTCTGGTCGGCGTCAACCTGGCGCTGCGCGGCCCGCATCGCCCGCTGCCGCCTCTGCCGCTCGCGCTGGTTCCCCTGCTGCTGGCCATCGGGCTGGGGATTTTTCACTTGATCCCGCTCGATCAGGGCCTGCTCGGCCGGCTGTCGCCCAAAGCGCGGGCGATTGCCGACGATTTCCTGCCCGCCGCCGACCCGTTGGTCGAGACGCCAGGCGGCGGGCCCGCGGGCGCGGCGGCGTCCACGAGCGGGCCGGACCGCCGCGCCTTGAGCGTTTATCCGACCGCCAGCCGGTCCGGGCTGGCCCTGCTGATCCTGGCCAGCAGCGTCTTCTTCCTCTCGGCGATCCTCTTCTCGCGGCCCGAAAGCCACCTCTGGCTGTGCGGGTTGATTGCGGCCAACGGCGCGGCGATCGCCTTCTTTGGCTTGGCGCAGAAGCTCACATTCAACGGCCAGCTCTACTGGGGAATTGTGCTTACCCAAGGGGGCGGGCCGTTCGGCCCCTTCGTCAACCGGAATAACGGCGGCGGGTACATGGTGCTCTGCCTGGCCGCCGCCGTTGGCATGGCCCTCTGGTGCCTGGCCCACTACTTTGGCCGGCAGTCCAGCTCCGCCCACGGCTGGTACGGACCCGGTCCGGCCGCCCGGTTCAGACTCCGCGTGCTCAGCGCGGTGGCCAATCTGAACGCCCGGACGCTCACCTGGCTGACGATCGCCGGCCTGTTGGTGGCCGCCGTCTGCTGCACCCTCTCGCGCGGCGCGGTGCTCGCGATGCTGGCCGCCGTGCTGGCGACGGTCGCCGTGATGGTCGCCTCCCAGCGCCGCGGGCTGGCGATCGTCTGGCCGGTCGCGGCGATGGGCGTGGGGCTGCTGCTGATCGGCTGGGTCGGCATGAGCGACGATGTCGGCGCCCGGCTGGCCACGCTCTTCGACGACGAGATCATCCACGAGGCCCGCTTGCCCCACTGGGAGGACGGGCTGGCGGCGGCGGCCGATTTCTGGCAGACGGGCAGCGGCCTGGGCACCTACCGGTTCACCTACCGGCCCTACCAGCACCGCCTGGCCCAATCGTGGTTCTACTACGCGGAGAATGTCTATCTTCAAGTCCTCGTCGAGGCCGGCGCGGCCGGCATCGCGCTGCTGCTGACCGGGCTCGGGCTGGTGGCCGCCGCAATCTGGCGGCTGCTCACGCGCGGACGCGATCTGCGGACGCTGGCCTTCGGCATTGCCGGTGTGTTTGCCCTCGCCGGGCAGAGCGTCGCCGCGCTGTTCGACTTCGGGCTGCTGATCCCCGCCAACTTCCTGCTCTTCGCCCTGGTCTGCGGCGCGCTGTCGGGCAGCGCGGCGCGGCTCAGCCGGGTGGGCGGTCCCCGGATGTCGGCCACCCGCCGCGTCGCGGCCGCCGCGCTGAGCGTGGCCCTGCTGGCCGGCTGCGTCTGGGGGAGAGGCGAGGTCCGGGCGGCCGTGCCGGGCGAAAAAGCGCTCCGCGAGGTCCGCCTGGCCGGACCCTTGCAGCGGCTTTCCGTCCCCCAGCTCGATGGCCACATCGAGAGCCTCACCGCCGCCTGCCAGGGGCGGCCAGACGACGCCGAGCTCCACCGCCGCTTGGCCGAGCTCTGGATGCAGCGTTACCAGACCCGGACGATCGCCGAGCTGCTGGAAAAGACCTCCTTTGCGCCCGACGACCCGCGGCTTGCGCAGCTTGCCTCGCCGCTGTTGGTGCACCAGCGGGCGTGCCTGTTCCGCCGCTTGAACATGCCGGGCGAACTGGACGCCCTCCGCCGCTCTCCGCCGGTCCAAGAGAACCTGCTGCCCGCCCTGAGCCACCTGGTGGCCGCGCGCCAGGCCTGTCCGACGCTGGCCGACGTCCACGCGGGGCTTGCCCAGTTGTGCTCGCTCAAGGGACCGGCGTTCGATGACCAGGTCCATGTCCACCGCGCGCGGCGACTCCACCCGGGCGACCCGGATTTGCTCTATGTCTGCGGGTTGCTCGACTTCCAGGCCGGCCGGATCGCCGCCGCGCTGGCCGGTTGGAAGGCCAGCCTGGCGCTCGCGCCCCGCTATTTGAACGACATCGTGCAGATCGCCGGGGCCCGGCTGGCCGAGCCCGGCGGCATCGCCCAGTTGCTCCCCGATTCGCCGGAACTGCTCGTCCGCCTCGCCCGGCGGGAGTTCGCCGACGACGCGACGATCCGCGACCGGCTGCTGGCCCGAGCCGAGGAGATCCTGCCCCAGTCGGACCTTGCCGAGGCCGAGCGTCTCTACCTCGCGGGGGCGATCGGGGCCCTTCGCAACGATTATCCGCAAGCTATCGATTATTACCTCCGGGCGGTCGCGCTCCGTTCGCGCCAGGTCGCCTGGCGCTACGAGCTGGCGCAGTTGCTCCAGCAGCAGGGCCGGCTGGAAGAAGCCCGTGAGCAAGCCCGCTGGTGCGCTCGGCTCGAACCGAAGCAAGCCAGGCACAAGAGGCTCTTGGAGGAGATTCATTACGCACGGTTGACCGAGTGAGCGGTCCGGGGGCGGCGTGCCCTTGCCGATTTCCAGCACCCCTCTGCCGAAAAATCGACAAACTCCAACACCCAAAGGCAACCGGCAGATACATATGTCCGATGAAATAAATAGGATTCCCTATTGATGGGCGAATTGTCAACCGCCGCCCGCGAGAGCCGCTTGTTTGGCGTGGCATGTTTTTCGTTTCGTCTCCCGAGAGGCAACCTGATCCAGGCGAAGACTGAACCCCAAACCCCCTGACTTCATCCAGCATTTCCGCTTTTTTCTACCACGGAGCATCGCGATGGTTCCATCGGACGTTCACATCCACCGCAACGGCAGCGCGGCCGTCAGTCCGCCGGCCGTAACCAACGACGAGGCCGGCCTGCTCGATATCCTGGCGATCGTCCGCCGCCGGTTCTGGCTGATCGTCTTCGGGCTGGCCGTGGGCGTCGGCGTGGCCGCCCTCTACTACTTCAAGACGACCCCGATGTACGAGTCGACCGTGCGGATCCTCGTCATGCCCAAGGACTCGAGCCTCCCCTCGCAGGGCGCTTCGAAGGGCACCGAGTTTCAGCAGAGGTCGGCCGGCGAGGATATCCTGGCCACCCACATCGAGCTGTTCCAGAGCCCGCGGGTGATCC
>JAAYCB010000447.1 GCA_012744395.1 Pirellulaceae bacterium | reverse complement strand
GAGTTGGTCGCGATGTTCGAGGAGGAATTCGGCGTCGAGATGGACGAGGACGAGGCACTCAGCGTTCAGACGGTGGGTGATGCGGTGGCGTACATCGCCAAGGTCTGCGAGCAGCAAGGCATCGATGTCTGAGTCCGACCGGCGCCGCGCGGGAAGAGCGCCGGCAGGAGAGCGCCGGCGTCCCGGGCGGGCCCGAGCCTGACTGGCTTGCCGAGCACCGGGCGAGCAGGTTGGCGTCGGCAGAAGTCTCCTTGACAACTCAAATTCACGCAATTTTCTGACGAGGCGCGATTATGCCCAACCAAGAAAAATTTCCCCTGATCGACGCGACCGAACCGAACCTGATGGAGGAGACGTTCGGATACGATCTGCCGCCGCGAATCAAGTTCGACGGCCCGCTGGTGGAATACGTCGACGGCAAGCCGGTCGAATTCTCCACGGAAGAGTTCCTCAAACGCGACTTCTACGTCACGGATACGACGTTTCGCGATGGGCAGCAGGCCCGCCCGCCGTATACGATCGAGCAGATGGTGCACATTTACGACCTGCTCTCGAAGCTGGGCGGTCCCAACGGCATCGTGCGGCAGACGGAGTTCTTCCTCTACACGAAGAACGATCGGGAGACTCTTGACCGGTGCCGCGAGTTGGGGCACAGGTATCCCGAGTGCACCGGCTGGGTCCGGGCCGTGAAGGCCGATTTCCGGCTCGTCAAGGAGGCGGGTCTGAAAGAGACCGGCTTGCTGACCAGCTCGTCCGACTACCACATCTTCCAGAAGCTCAAGTTCAAGAGCCGCAAGGAGTGCATGGACTCCTACTGCGAGGTGGTCGATGCGGCATTCGAAGCCGGCATCCGGCCGCGGTGCCACATGGAGGACATCACCCGCGCGGACATCGCGGGGTTCGTGCTGCCGTTCGCCGAGCGGCTGATGCGGATGAGCGAGCAGGTCCCCGAGCAACTCCGCGTCAAGATGCGGCTCTGCGACACGATGGGATTCGGGGTGAGCTTCCCCGGCGTCGAACTGCCGCGGAGCATCCCCAAGCTGATCTACAAGCTCAACCGGGAGGTGGGCGTGCCGACGAGCAGGCTGGAGTGGCACGGCCACAACGACTTCCACAAGGTGCACGTCAACGCGGCCACGGCATGGCTCTACGGATGCGATGCCGCCAACGCGACGCTTTTCGGCTACGGGGAGCGGACGGGCAATCCGCCGCTCGAAGGCGCGGTCATGGAATACATTGCGCTGCGGGGCGACCTCTGCGGGATTCAGACCGAGGTGATCACCGAGCTGGCCAACTACATGCAGTCGATCGGGTTCCCGATTCCGGAGAACTATCCCTTCGTCGGCCGGCACTTCAACACGACTCGGGCCGGGATTCACGCCGGCGGGCTCCGCCAGGACGAGCGAATCTACAACGTGTTCGACACCACCAAGCTGCTCAACCGGCCTCCCCGGGTCGCGCTGACGGACAAGTCGGGCGCCGACGGCGTGGCGCACTGGATCAATGAGTTCTTCGGCCTGAAGGACGACGAGCGGATCAGCAAGATCAAGTGCCACAAGGTCGCCCGCTGGGTCATGGACCAGTACGAGAAGGAAGGCCGGATGTCGTCGATCAGCGACCAGGAGATGGAAGACAAGGTCCGAGAATTGATGCCCGCATACTGGGAAAAGCACCGCGGCGAGACGCCCGGCGCGGGTTACGATCGGATCGCCGACTGAGACTGCGCGACGATTACCGGACTGGCCCGCCACCCGATGGCAATCACGGGCTCACTGGAGCACCTGGTCTTCCAACGCGAAAAGCGCGATCGCCAGGCGGCGATCGCCGGCCTGGTGGGCATAGTGGCGGGCCATGGCAAAACGCTCGGCAAAGTAACCGCGGATCTCGTGTTCGTCCGGTTGCCAATGGCCGAGCAACCACTCGCTGTAGTCGTAGGCGATCTGGCGCAGCTCGCCGGCGAGCAGGGGACTGTCTACCGCGTTGGCTTCGTGCTTGAGGCGATTCACGAGATGCAGGGTGTCTTCGCTGGGCGGGTTCATTCGAGCACCTGCTTGGCAGACACGACCGGGCAACACCCGGCAGTTCGGCGATGGCGGACGCCGGCGAAATCGCGGTATGCGCATTCTACGCGCGGCGAGCAGCGCCGTTAATCGACCGGGCGGGGGGATCGGCCGTCACGCCGGGCCGTGAAGCCGGCAGGGGGGGACGTTGCTGCAAGTCATCTCGTAACGAGCGACCCCTGCGGAGCGGGCGAGGCGAAGCTGCATCGGCGAGCCGCAACGCGGGCAGTATTCGCTCTGGCCGACCGGCTCGCCTAACCACTCCGTTCGGGCGGAAGCAAGGGGCATCGCAAGGGGAGGGCACAAAGTAGGGGGATGCCGTCTGCCTCGACCACACTCAACAACACGACCCCAACAGTGCCCCCGGCGAATGGTCTATGCGACTGGTGCGCGCTAGGCGCGGTCCGGCTTCGGGCGGGCTACACGTAGAACCAGGTGTCGTTCGGGGCGCGAACAACCCGATGAACGGCGAGGCGTATTGCGGACGACCATCATCCCGTCGACATGGGCGATGTGGAATTGGTCCTCCAGTCTCGGCGGGACCTCATGGGCGTTGCCCTCGACACGGGCAAACCGCCGGCCGGCTGGGCAGTTCGACGATCAGCGGCTTTCTCCCTCGACAGCTCATCCGGCTACTCCTTGGCGTAAAGGTCCAGGGCCGATTCTCCTTCGCCCCGGCGGACAATCCGCTCGGCCGCCCTCAGGCCAAATCTCCAGAACAGGGCTGGCCGGACGAGAAATTCGAGGGCGGTGCTCGTGATCAGCCCGCCGATGATCACGGTGGCGACGGGGTAGAGGATTTCCTTTCCCGGCTGGCCGGCGGCCATCGCCAGCGGCAGTAGCCCGATGCCCGAGGTCAGGGCGGTCATCAGGACCGGCGCAACCCGCTCCTGGCCGGCACGGACGATCATCGCGCGCGACCATGTCTCCCCTTCATGCTGGACGAGATGGAGGTAGTGGTTGACCAGCAGGATTCCATTCCGTGCCGATATTCCGCAGAGCGAGATGAAGCCGACCATCGCCGCGACGGTCAGTGTCTGGCCGGTGAGGATCAGCGCGGCCACCGAGCCGATGAGGGCCATCGGCAGGGCGATCATCACCTGGAGGGCCAGATTCGCGCTGCGGAACATCATGTAGAGGACGAGAAACACGCCGGCAATCGCGGCGATGGAATAGACGGCCATGCGGCGTGAAGCGGAACGCTGGCTTTCAAACTGGCCGCCGTACTCGATCGAGTAGCCGGAGGGGAGCCCGCGCTCAATGACTTCCAGCCGCTGCCGGATGTCTTCCACGACGTCGACCAGGCCGCGCCCGGACGTGTTGCATTGGATAACGATCCGCCGGCAGACCTGTTCGCGATGGATCGCGTTCGGCCCCCGGGCCTCGTAGATTCTGGCCAAAGAGCCCAGTGCGGCCGTGCCTCCTTCGGGCAGATCGACGGCAAGCCGTTTGACCGCCTCGATGTCTTCGCGCGCCGGTTCTTCCAGCCGCACCAGCAGGTCGAAGCTGCGCTGTCCGACGAGGACCTGCGAAACGACCGCGCCCTGCATCGCCGTCTCGACCAGCCGGCTGACCTCCGCCCGCCGCAGCCCATGCTTCTGCAACTGCCGGCCGTCGATTTCGATCCGCAGTTGGGGGATCTCTACTTGAGGCTCGACTTGCAGGTCGGCCACGCCGGGCACGTCCCGGATGGCCGCCTCGATCTCCCCGGCCTTGCGGCGGAGCAGGTTCAGTTCGTCTCCGTAGAGCTTGATGGCGACCTCGGCCTGCACGCCGGAGAGCATGTGGGAGATCAGGTGGGCCAGCGGCTGCTCCACGCTGCTGGCGATCCCCAACGCGTCGCCCAGCACCTCGCGGATGTGGTGCAGCATCTCCTCGCGGCCGCGGCCGCCGCCCGGTTCGAGCGTGGCGATGAACTCCGAGATGCTCACCGGGATGGCGTGCTCATCGAACTCCGCGCGTCCCGTCTTCCGCACGAAGGCCCGAATCTCCTCGATCGCCTGGAGTCTCTCCTCGACCCGCCGGCCGACTGCTTGCGAAGTCCTGAGCGACGTGCCTGGCGGGAGGATCACGTTGACCTGCACGGCTCCTTCGTCGAACGGGGGGAGGAAATCGCGCTCCAAGCCGGCCAGCGCGGTGGCGCTGACCACGACCGCCGCCAGGGCCAGGCCGAGCAGCGTGCCGGGCGCGCGGAGGCTCTGTTCGATCATCCGCCCGGCCAGCCCCTTCACCAGCCGCAGCGGGAGCCCCTCGCGCTGCCGCTCGGACAGGCGGTCGGCCCGGATCATCAGCCACCACACGAGCGGCGCGGCCGCCAAGGCGGCGGCAAGATGCCACCAGGCGGAGAGCTCCGCCAGCCATCGTCCGGGCCCTGCCCAACCGACCAACCGGAGCGCCGCCGGGGCGCCCCAGGCCGATCCGGCAAACGCCAGCCCGAGCGCGAGCAACGCGGCCAGCCGCGGCCATGCCCGCCGCTCGGCGAGCAACCAGTAGGAAAGGACCGGGGTGAGCGTCAACGACACGGCGAGCGACGACAAGATCGACACGATGTAGGCGATCCCCAGGGGGACGAACAGGCGGCCTTCCATTCCCTCCAAGGCGAACACCGGGATGAACACGAGAACGACGATCGCCGTGCCGAAGACGATCGAGTTGCGAATCTCGGTGCTCGCCTGGAAGACGACCAGCAGGGGAGGGGCCGGATTCTCGCTTTGCCGGTTGAGTCGCAGCCGGCGGAAGATGTTTTCCACGTCGACGATTGCGTCGTCGACCAACTCGCCGATCGCCACGGCCAGCCCGCCAAGCGTCATCGTATTGATCGACAGGCCGCAGGCGGTGAAGACGACGCCGGTGGTCACGATCGAGAGCGGGATCGCGGTCAGCGTGATGAAGGTCGTGCGCAGATTGAGCAGGAATAGGAGCAGGACGACGACCACAAGCAGGCCGCCGTCGCGGAGCGCGCCGACGACGTTCGCCACCGCCAGATCGATAAATGCCCGTTGCTGGTACATCTCCGCATCAATCCGCACGTCGTCGGGCAGCGTTTTCTTCAGCAGCTGCAATTCCTCGGCGATCTGCCGCGAGACGTTCCGGGTGTCGGCGCCGGGTTGCTTGTTGATCGTCAGCAGCACCGCCCCGCCGCCCGCGAAGCGGCCGCCCTCGCCGCGGAGGAAGGCCGCGGCGTCGCCCCGCTTGACTTCGGGGCCCTCGACGACCCGCGCGATCTGCTTGACCAGCACCGGCCGGCCGCCGCGTGCTTTCACCACGACCTGTTCGATCTCCTCGACCGTGTTGATCCGCCCGAGGCAGCGCACCAGCAGTTCCATCGGGCCTTGCTGGTCCAGGTAGCCGCCGGTCGTATTCTGATTGCTCTCGGCCAGGGCCGTTCTCACCTCTTCGAGCGTGACGCCGTAGCGGAGCAGTTCGCCGGGGTCGACGAGAACCTGGTATTGCTTGCGATCTCCTCCCATGACAAACACCTGGGAGACGCCGGAAATCTTCAGCAGCCGCTGGCGGACCTCCCAGTCGGCCAGCGTGCGGAGCGTCATCGGCGGCGTCGAGCCGTCGGCGCTCCACATGCCGATGATCATGATCTGTCCCATCACCGAGGAGATCGGGGCAAGCTGCGGCGTGAAGCCCGGCGGCATCCGCTCGGCGGCCAAGGCCAATCGTTCGGCGACGATTTGCCGGTCGTTGAGGATGTCGGTGCCCCAGTCGAACTCGACGTAGATCACCGACAACCCGATACCCGAGGACGAGCGGACCGCCTCGACTCCCGTCGCCCCGTTCAGGGCCGTCTCGAGGGGGAATGTGATCAACGACTCCACCTCTTCGGGAGCTAGGCCCGGAGCCTCGGTGATCACGACAACGCGGGGCCGGTCGAGGTTCGGAAACACGTCGATCGGCAACTCGAGAATCTGCCAGCCCCCGTAGATAAGCAGGAACGCGGCCAGTGCGGCGACGAGCACCCGCTGGCGGAGAGAAAAGCGAATCACACCGTTGAGAAAGTTGCTCGGCATTCCGCATCCTCGAATCGCTGACGGCTGACGGCTGACGGCCTGCTAGTGCTGACGGCTGACAGCTTGCTAGTGCTGATGGCCGGCGTGGGGGTCGGGACCGCCTCCGGCTTTGCCCTTCAGGGCCAGGTGGATCGCGTAGGCACCGCCCGCCGCGACCCGGTCGCCCGGAGACAGCGTGCCGTCGCGTTCGATCACGGCGTGGCTCTGGTCGCGATACTCGACATGCACCGGGCGGCGGACGAATCGATCGCCGACCTCCTGGTAGACGAATCGCTCGACCCCTTCCTCGACGACGGCTTCGACCGGCAGGACGATCTGCTCCTTCCATCGTTCGACGGGGATCAGCACTTTCACCCGCTGCCCGGGCCGGTAGCGCCAGCCGATGAAGCGGTGGCCGTCGGGGGTCGTTTCGTTGCGGACAAGCTCGTTGGTCAGCACGACGTAGAACTTCAGCGCTCTCGACTCCTGCTCGACCTGGTTCTCCACGTAGAGCACGCGGAGGCCGCCCACGCGGATCTCGCCCGCCGCGTTGCCCGCCCCCTCACCTTCGAGCAGCGCCGCGATCTCGGTCCCCGCGTTGGCTGCCCGCCCGAGCACGCCGGCATCCTGCTCGAACGCCTTGCCCTCGATATAGAGTTCGCAATGGTCGGTGAGCGTGGCCAACCGGGTGCCGCTGACCACGTGCTCGCCGAGTCTGGCGCTTAGCTCGGCGACTTGCAGAATCTCCTCGTGGCCGGCCTTGGCGGCATGATCGGAGATCGGCGGGACGGAGACCACCAGGCTCTGCTGGAGCTGGCGATCCTCGACAATCCTCTGCACCTGCTCCTCGGACATCCCGTGCAGCAGCAAGGCCTGCCGCTCGGCTCGGATCGCCGCTTCGATCTTGCGTTGCTCGTACTGCCGTTCGAGGAGCTGCTTGCCGGCCACGGCGCCGCTGGCGGTCACCTGTTCGAGCCGGGCGACCTCGCGCTCGACGACATCCAGTTCCTCCATCGCCCGCAACAGGGTACTCTGCTTTTCGACCAGGTCTTCGTGGGTCAAGCGGAGGTCAAACAGCGGCCCGCCCGGCGACACCGCCTCGCCCTGAATCGGATAGATCCGGGTGACAATCCCCGTCATCGGCGCGGAGACGACGACCTGGGCCTGCCCAGAACGTTCGACGAGTGTCCCCGGCACGGAAATCGTCCGCTCGAAATCCTTCAGTCCGACCAGGGCGAGTGTCACGCCGGCGTTCTTCCGGCCCTGCTCGTCCAGTTCGAGCGACCACTCGTCGCCGGTATCGCCTCGATGCGCGTCTTCGCCGCAGGCCTCCGCTTCGGAGTGATGCGGCGTTGGACAAGCCGGCGCGACGGCCTCCGGCAGGCAGGGCAGCCACCATCGCGACATTGCCACCGCGGCGAGACCGCCTAGTGCCAGGCACGTGGCGGCAACGGCCGCCATGGCCCACGTTCGGGGGCGATGCGGCGCGAGGACTCGGCGACCGGTCGCCCCCCGCTCCGATCGCTGTTCGTTTCGAGAATCTGAATGAGAATCCGCGGAGGCCACTGCATTTCTCCACAACCTGGTCCGGCAAGAACCGCCGCTGGGCGATCGGCGCACCGCCCGCACGGCACTCTACGCGAGAAACCCTGGGGGGAGAAATCAAATCAGGAGGGCCTGGATCACCAGGTGCAGCCGCAACGACGGGCCGCTCCATGGTGGCGGAGTCTCGAGGATCGTGGGGCCTGGACGATTGCAGTCGAACGTGGCCAAATCGGCCCATCCGACCGTCTGCCGCCCGATGAGGCTGGCCAGGTCCGGGACGCTTTCCGGATCGGGCAAAACGAACGTACAACGCGGATTCTCGCAGGCGCCCTGGTGCTCGTGAGAACCGTCTGCGAGCGGTTCGTCTGCCGCGTGCGGCGCCCCGTAGTGGAAGCTGTCTGGGCAATCAAGGGCACATCCGGTCTGCCGAGCCGCCGCGCGCGGCTCTCCGTGAGCATGATGCCAGCAGCACCCTACCAGCAAGTGGTAGAGAACCGCGAGCATCGTCAGGTTGTGCACCCACTTGTTCATCGCATGGATCGGTCGCTGTGCGCTTTCCGCCAACCCCGGTTGCCGCCATCGCTGGGAAGTTTGCCTCGGCGGCTCTGTAGAATCATATAACCGTTCCGCCTCCGGTTCCAGTCCAATCGCGGGGGGGCATCGCAAGGGTCGCCTCGGCGTCGGCATGGGGATCGGGGGCAAGGAGCGGCCTCGATCCAAAGAAATCGCCCCGCCCCCCTCTGGCGCATAGGATACCTATGTGGAATCGTTTGACGATGATTTTTCCACCCGCAAGCGTCGGACACCTTTCCTGCAACATGGCAAACGGCTACGTTTGATGGTCTTTCGCCCCGCTTCGCAGCCGATCCACGCGGCGATCATCGCGTGGATTCTGTCAAACCAGGCAGCCTCAGCCGAGACACCGGAATACTTTCGCCGGGTGATCGACGAGGCCGGCGTCAGCCTGGTGTTCTACGACCCGGTTCGCGAGCCGAGAGTCCACCGCGGGTACACGGCATTCCGGCTCGACATGTTCTACGATGCCTCGTTCCAGTACCGGTGGGAAGACGGGGCGGCGGGCAGACGCGTGACGATCCAGACGGAGATCGGCAATCTCCGCTACAGAATCAGCAATCGGGTCGAACTACCCCAGTACTTGGACAGAGACGACTGGTGGAACAATTCGCTCGTCCGGCACGAATTCGACCACGTGGCAATGACGGTTGACCCCCGTGTGCGGATGCTGTTTGAGCATCTCTGCCGGAACATCTCGCCGATCACCCGGCGTCTGCCTCGCGCCGCGCCAGTCAACGACGCCGTGATCAAGGCGATCATCCAGGAGGAGGTCGAGCGGCGATACAATGCGGTTATCGATCT
>JAAYCB010000446.1 GCA_012744395.1 Pirellulaceae bacterium | reverse complement strand
GGGACCTCTTGGGCTCCAAGGATGGCAATCTCCTCAGAAATCACGTTGATCGTGATCGGAGACTCCAGGGGGGCGTCGGGCGGTTTGGCCAACTCGCTCGAAGGGAGGTGGATCCGCTGGTTCTGATCCGCCTCGCTGAAATTGATCACGACCATGAAGAACGCGATCAACTGGAAAACCATGTCGATCATCGGCGTCATGTCGGCTTCTTGGATTTTTGAGGAAGTCTTGGCCCATCGCATGGCGAGCGTTTTCCGAAAATTCAAGACGGTTGGAGAGTCCAACGGCGGCGGCCGCTACTTCTTGTTGCCGCCGACATTCTGGAAGCGGCTCATCAGGCCCTCGCTGATGATCCCGACTTCCAGCACGAGTCGCGCCAGGCGGTTCTTGAGGATGTTGTAGGCGCCGATTGCCGGAATCGCGATCAGCAGGCCGATCAACGTGGTGATCAAGGCTTGGGAAATGCCCGCGGCCAACTCGGACGGCTTGGGAGTCGTCGGGCTTTCGGCGATCGTGCGGAACGATGCCACCATGCCGACCACGGTCCCCAGCAGCCCGACCATCGGCGAGATCATTCCGACCAGGCCGAGATGGCTGTTGCGGTGTTCGAGCTTCATGCTCTCGACTTCTCCGACCTCCTGCATCGCCTCGATCGCCTGGGCATAGCCCGACTGGAGCTTCTCGAGCCCCGCCGAGAGGACCAATCCGAGGAACGACTCGTCGGCCTTGGCAATTTCGTAGGCCTCCTGGTAGCGCTTCTCGTTCAAATGGCCTTCAAAGGTCTGGACCAGCGTTTCCGGGATCAGGGCGTCGCGCCGCACGGCGAGCAGGTTCATCACGAACAGCGCGACGGTGATGAACGAAAGGGCCAGAAACGTCAGGCTGAACGTCCACCCCAGGGACCGGAACAGAAAGACGAGGTAGCTTTCCGATTCGGGCGCCGCGGACGGCGCGTCGGACAGCGCCTCGGACGGCGCCTCGGACGGCGTTGGCGCCTCCGGCGCGGGGTCCGCGGCGGGCGGTTCGGCCGCTCCCAGATCCAGGTCCAGCGGCGGCTCGTCCGCGGCATAGGCCGGCGCGCCGCCGGAGAGCGTCAGCGCGGCAGCCGCGCCGACGATGAGCAGAGCGAACACCAGCAGAGCCGCATGAGCTCCCTCCGAAACGTGCAACAACCGAAGCCGCATCATGACCTCCAGAAAACTGTGCTACAGCAGACTTGCCTTCAGCAATCGAAGTCTTAGTCTAATTGGGGTTTGTGGATTTCGTAAACCGGCGGAAGCCGCCCTGGCACTCCGCCAACCGGGCGGCTGGGCCGCTAGCGGGGAGACCGTTTGTATCGCTCGCGGAGAGTGCGGGCGGCTTCCGCGGACCGTTCCGGCATCTGCCGCTCGTTCCAGAGCTCGACCAGGTTGTAGAGCGCTTCGATGTGCTCCTGGGCCGAACTGAAATAGATCAGATCGACGTGCAGGAACGCCAGCAGGGCTTCCTTGGGTTTGCCGGCGGAGCGATAGGCGGCCCCCAGGGCGTTGTAGGCCTCGGCCAGGAGCCGCGCGTCTTCCGGGGCGGACTGCTTGATGACATCCTCGATCATCGTCGAGGCCTGATCGATCTGGCCGGTGGCGGCCAGGCAGCGGGCTTGCCCGAGCGTCGCCGCGAGCTTGGCCTGCTGCACCGCTGCGGATGCGTCCTGGATCTCCAGGGCGGCCTGGAAGGCGGCCGACGCCTCGTCGATCTGGTTCTGGGCCAGGTGGCTGCGGCCGAGGGCCACGGCGGCGCGGGCCTTGTAGTCGGGCCAGGGCGCGTTCTGCCCGACGAGCTTGTAGACGTTGGCGGCGGCATTGGCGTTCCCCAGCGCCATCGCCAGCTGGCCGACGAGCAACTGGGCCTCGAAGTAGTGAAAGCTGGTGGGATGCGCCTTGACGAAGGCGAACATCTTGCTGCCCGCCTCGGCGATGTCGCCATTGCCGACCAGGGCCATCTGGGCCAGGCTGTAGGCCTTGTAGAATTCCACGTCCTGGACAACCTCGGGGCGCTTGATCGTCGCCGTGTCGAGGTCGGCCAGCGCGGCCAGCGCGTCTTCATAACGGCCCGTGGAAACGTTCGAGCGGGCCGTCTTGAGCACGTTCGGCTCGCCTTCGTAGCTGACGTATTCGATCTGGTTGGCGGGTAGCTCCCGGACCTGGTTGTTTTGTTCGACCTTGACCGCCAGGGCGGTAACGGACGTGATCGTGCCGGCCACCATCCGCTCGGTCGTCTTGACCTGGTCAAGCGCGCTGGCGGCCGGGAGGATCGTCGCGGCGAACGCCGCGGCGAGCAAGGGAACGGATGGTTTCATGGACGTCTCCTCGGTCAATCCGGAGGTCGGAGCTGGGCGGTCCCGCGCGGTCCGGCGGGGGGAAGATCAGGCGTCTCTCAGACCCTTCGGGTTGGGTTGGTTGCGGAACTTGCGGATCGCTTTCAGCAGCGCGTCGTATTTTTCGAACCACTCCGGCCCGCCCATTTTCGGGTAGAGCTGGTAGGTCCGCGTGATGTCCAGTTCGGCCTGCTTGAGCAGTTCGGCCCGCTCCCCGCCGGTCTTCACCTGGGCAAGTCGGGTCCGGCAGAGCGCGATGTTGTACCGCGCTTCATGGAATATCGGCCGGTACTCCTCGCGCGATACGACCCGGTTGGCAATCCCGTTCCAGCCCCAGACGAGGTAGCGGCCGTCGACCTGCTCGCCGACGATCGCGCTGAGGTAGAGCTCGGGTTTCTCGTCGGCGCGGGCCCAATCCTGCAAGGTCCGCGCCGCTTCCATCTGCACGTCGACGCGCGTCTCCCGCTCTTTCAAGGCGCCAACCAGCAAGGCGAGCGACTCCTTGTGCTTGCCCATCGCCCGCAGGCAGGCCGCCAGGCGGACCTTGACGCTGGTCTCCGCCCCCTCGGGCATCTGCTCGGGCCGGCTCTTGAGGATCCTGTAGAAGGTCGCTCCGGCCTTGGTGTAGTAGTCGCGTGCTTCCTGCGGCGCGGCGCCGTCGCCCGGATCGAGGCCCGCCCCGAGGCTGAACAGCGTCTCGGCCACCCAGTTGAGCGAATTGAACGAATTCCCTTCCTCGCGGCTGGCGATCCGGTCGAGAAACAGCTCGAACCCTTGGGAGACCTTCTGGACTTGCTCGTTCTTGCCCTCGTTGCGGAGGCGGACGAGCAGGTCCTCGAGCTGCCTGCCCAGCGCGATATAGATCTGCGTCAGGCGGCGGGCCCCGTCTCCTCCCCCGTCGCCGCTGGCGGCGGCCTCCAACAGGTTCATCGTCTTCTCGGCTTCGTCGAGCTGCTGGGCCCCGACGTACGCCCGCAACGCCGCCTTGTACGTGTCGATCTGAAAATCCGCCCTGCCCGCCACCACGGGCGCCTTGGCGGCGACCAGGCTCAGAGGGCCGATCTTCGGGTCGTTGAGCCAGCCGACGGCTTCCTCCGCGCGGCCGGCGTCGATCAGGATTTGCGACAGGGCGAGCACCGAGAACACGAGGGGATACTCGACCGCCCCGCCGGCGTCGACCGCCTTTCGCATCCGGTCGATGCCCTGCTGGAGGGTCGCCTGGGCGCCCTCGACGAGCTTGTCGAGTTCCGCCTGGCTCGGCCGGTTCTCCTCGACGGCCGCCTGGCGGAGATACTGCGACCAGAGCGCCTGGCCCAGTCGCAATTCGGCGGGCGCCCGGCGGTCGGAGTCGGGCCCCAGCCGGTCGAGATACTCGCCGGCCTTGGCAATGTCTCCAGAGTCGATCGCCGTGTCGAGCATCATCAGCCATGCCTCGTCGGCCTCCGGCTCGCCCTTCCATCGCGCGCCGATGTAGTCGGCGAGCCGGCGCATCCGCTCCAACTCGAACGTCGTGTCGCGGCTGGCGCGCCGCTCGGTGTCGAACATCTTGCGGTAGGCCTTGATCGCGATCTCGGCCCCCTTGCGGGCGCCGAAACTGGTCGGGTAGCGGTAGGCGAGGAACTCGCCCAGCACGGCCGCCTGGTAGAGATCACCCGACAGAAAATAGAGGTACGTCATCCGGAAACGGATCGTGTTCAGGTCGGCGACCGGCGCGTCGGGTCTGGCCATGGCGAGCGCCAACTGGCAGAGCCGCATCAGGTCGGCTTGGGCGGCCTGGAACTGCTCGGCCGACTTCGCCGCGTCGGTCTCCTCCGCGCCCTCGCGCGCCGACGTGATCAGCTTCACCCAGGCGAGGTTGGCTTGTTCGACGGCCTCCTGGAATGTGGCCGGTTCCGCGACCTCGGCGGCCTGGCCGCCGAACAGGTCGTCGGCCAGCAGCGCGCTGGCTTCGTTTCGGGTGGCTCCCGCAAACCGCAAGACGAACTCGAAGCTGCGCCGCGCCGACCGGACGAACTCCCTGCGCCGCGCGTCGTTCGGTTCCAGGGCCTTGGCGGCCGCGATCGCCGCCCTGCCGCCGAGCAGGTGGATCTGCCGCCCTTCAGGACCCGACAATTCCTGCGCCAGGGCCGAGCTCTTCCACTGTTCCGCCTGTTGCCACGCCTCCTCGTACTTCTTGACTTCCGGCTTCAGGTACGTTTCGAGAAGATGTGCCAGAGACAGCAATTTGAGCTTGCGAAACCCCAGGGGCTGGTCGGGCAGCACGAGCATCTCAAGAAAGATGTCGATCGCCTTCTGGTTCTCTCCAAGGTCCTTGTACGCCCGGCCCTCGTACATCCGCGCCTGGGCACCGCCGACCATGTTGGAATATTTCTCGGCCAGCTCCGCGTACTGTTTGGCCGCCTCGGCAAGCTGCTCCTTGAACTCCTTGCTGCCGGCCGCGTTGGCCCGGGCTTGCTGATCGGCAATGTTCGCCAGCAACAGCCGGGTCTTGAGGACTTCAATATACGCCCGATCCAGCTCGCTCTTGACCCGCGACGACGGTTCGCGGCCCGCCCGTTCCTTCAGCTCTTTGGCCTTCTGGTAGGAGAGATTCTCGGCGGCCTGAATCGCCGTCCGCGCTTCGTCGTAGAACTTGCGGGCCTCGGCCAGCCGCGTCGACTTCTCGGCGGGAGCGACCCCCGGTTGTTCCGCCGCGTGCGCCCGGATCACGCCGCGGAGGAACAGGACTTCGCCGATGCGGGTGCTCGCGTCGACGGCCAGCTCGTGAGCCGGATGCTCCTTGAGAAACTTCTGCGTCGCCGCGGTCGCTTCGTCGAGCTTTGTTTCGCGTTCGGCGGGCGCCTCGATGGCGTTGGCGGCATCCAGCAGGGTCATCCCGATCTGGTAGTCGATCGTCTCCTTCAACTCGTCCGGGCAGCGATCGCTCTGGCGCATCGCCTGGAGATAGTCCAACGCGACGTCGTAATACTCCCGTTCCCGCAGGGCCTCGAGAAACCGCACTGCCGGAGGATCGGCGGCGGGCGAGGAGAGCGAACCGGCCAGCAGGCAGACCGCCACGATGATTGCGGCCCGAACAACAGGCAACCTACCGAAGACTCTCATCAACAACCTTCCGGAAACAGGGGGCCGCCGACTCGCGCGAAAACAGGTCTGCTCGTCATCCCTCGCCTGGTCACTCGGCGCCCTGCCCCGAGCAACGACCGCCAGCACGCCCAAAACCAAGCATCCGCAACAGTCCGTGTCCAGCGCACCGCCGTGTTGCGTGAAGACTCTCTAGCCGACCAGGCCGATTCCCACGCTCCACGGGCGACTTGCTGCCCCCAGATAGGTTAGCGTTTGGTCCGCCCGGCGACAAGCATCGGCAAATCGTCCACGCGTCCGAGAAACGACACGGAAGCCGAGGCAGCACGTAGGAAGACAAGGCTCTGCCCTCGGCACGCAGCAAGTCCTGCCGTTCCGCAGCCGACTCCGCGCGGGCAATGGCGACGACCGTCGTGGACGACCACCAAGTATCGCACTACCATACCCTATATACCCTCTTGGAGAGAATACCGCCAGCGGATTGCACCCCCGGCGCGGGGTTTTTCCACAACCGAGGCGGGCACTTGACATGCGGCCGCCGACTTGAGGGTCGGGAAGTCGGGCGATAGAATTCCAGAGGTTGTCGTCCAAAAGACGCGTTTTTTTGAGGGCACGCAGAGTTGCCAAGGTTCCCCAGTCACCCGCGCTCTCCAAACTACCTGGCTTCGCGGCGCCAGTGGCGGATCCTGATGCTCGTCATGTCGCTGGGCGGTGTCATCTGGCTTGCCCTGGAGGCTCGGAATCCGGACCATTATCGCTGGCTCTGGCAGCTTGGCCGGAAGCCGGCCGTGGTCGAGGGGGATCTGGACACGCGGTTGCCGCCGGGCACGCCGCCGGAAGGCGACACCTTTGTCTTGCCGACGCTGGATGGGGAATCTCGATCGCCCGAGGCCGAGCGGGGGACCGTCCCGGCCGAGAGCCTTGCGGCGATTCGCGACGATCAGCCCTTCCGCCGCGCCGAACAGGCGGCCTGGTTTCAGTTGCTCGACAAGCTGCGCTCGACCGATGAGGCGGCGTTGGCGGGCCGGTCGATTGGACGGACCACGTTGATCCAATTGTTCCGCCAGCCGGACGAATATCGCGGGGAATTGGTGACGATCAGCGGAATTCTGCGAAGGTGCGAAGAGGTCAACGCTCCGAACAACGATCGGGATTTCACGAGCTATTATCAGACCTGGGTCTTTCCCGACGATAATCCCTCCAATCCGATCGTGGTCTACTGCCTCCGTGTGCCCGATGGATTTCCTTTGGGCCTGGAGTTGGCCGAGCGGGTGGAACTGGTGGGGTTCTTCTTCAAACGCTGGTCCTATGCGGCCCGGGACACCGTTCGCCTGGCGCCCGTCGTCCTGGCCAAGGGGCTCGCGTGGACGCCGGCCGTGAAAGCGCCGGCGCGGACCGAGCCCGTCTCGCTTCCGTTGCTGGTCGCCGCCGCCGCGGGGATAGCCGCGGCGGTCGTCCTGGCCTCTTGGTGGCGGACCCGCCGCATCCGGCCGGCCAAGACGGAATGCCGGTTTCTCGCCACGATTCAGCCGGGGCAAATCGCAGAGCCGATCGAGGTCGGTCGCCGCTTGCGGCTGCTGGCCGAGCAAGAACAGGAGAACGATCCTTAAGGAATGGCGATTTCCAGGGGGTATATTTACCAGGGACCTCGAGTCCTCAAGCGATCCAGGTTTGCGCTCGCCGTTGCGGTGGCCGCCTTGGCGTGTCGGCTTCTGGCCGGGGCGGAGCCACCCACGCTGAGCCCGCGCGAATTGTTTCGGCTCGGCGGAATTGAGGAGCGCCAATTGGAAGTCTTGGGCCGCGGCGGGCCGTGGCACGAGGCCGATCGCCAGGTGCTCCGCAACATGCTCTATCGGATCGCCCAGGATGTGCGGCCGATCGACCTGGAATACTGGTCGCACGGGCCGCCCGATCTCAACCAGCTTGCCGAGCAGCCCGAGGCCTATCGCGCGGAGGTCTTCGCGCTTCGCGGCGTGGTCGAGCGCATCGAACCCTGCGAGTTGGCGGATGCCCGCGGCAGTGGGAGTGAATTCGCCTTGCTCTGGCGCTGCCGCTTGAGATTGGAGTCGGGCGAGCTGGTCGAAGTCCTCTCGGCCAAAACGCCTCGAGCCTGGAAGCCGCGCGAGGCGATTGCGGAGCCCGCCGCCGCGATGGCGTTCTTTTTGGGCGATCCCAGCTCCGAGCCGGGCGGCTTGAGGGCCGTCTTTCTGGCCGCCCGGATGGCCTGGTATCCGCCAACCGATCTGGGACGGCTGGGGATGGACGTCGGGCTGCTCGACGACGTGCCGATTCCGCCGCCGCCCAAGCGGAACGAGCACGGCGGCGCGCCGGAGATCGACTGGGAGACCCGGCGGTTGACCGCGGCCGATCACGAGTGCTTCTACCAGATGCTGGCCGCGGCGGGCCGCGCTGCGCCGGGCGAGTTGAGCCGCTGGGCCAAGGACCGCCTCGCGCGGCAGCGGCGGACCGAGTACTCCGTCGTACCGCTGTTCAACGAGCCCCACCTCCAGCAGGGAAAACTCGTCGAACTGTCCGGCACCGCCAGACGAATCCTGCCGGTTCGAGTCGGCGAACCGGAGGTGATCGAGCGCTTTGGAATCGACCAGTATTATCAGGTCTATTTGTTTACCGCAGATTCGCAAGACAACCCATTGGTGTTCTGTCTGCGCCGATTGCCCGAGGGGCTGCCGACGGGCGACGGGCCAGAATTCGGCGAAGCCCTGACGGTGCCCGGTTTCTTCTTCAAAACCTGGTCTTATCGCAGTGCCGTGCCGGCTAACGATGGGAAGGTCGAGCGGCAGCTTGCCCCGCTGTTGATCGGCGACACCGCCGTGTGGCATCCGTATCAGGCGCCGGCGGACAGTCCGGCCGAACGCCTGATCGGAACGGTCCTGGTGCTGGGCATTCTGGCCGCGGTCTGGCTGGTTCTCCACCGGTTCAGACGGGGGGATCGCGAGTTTGAGCGACGCATCTGGCGGCGCCGCCCTGCGGAAATGTCGGAGATCGAGTGGGATCGGTTTGGCGGGGCGGCCAGCGAGGGCTCGGCGGACACGGCTCCGCCGGGAGCGGAGGCCAAATCCGGGGATTGAATCCGGCCGGCCGCGGGCGGCGGGATCTTGACGAACGCGACAAGGCCCTACAATGGTAATTTCCGCGTCGTGGCAGGCGGGAATCGTTCAGGCAACTTGAGAAGGGAAACCGAGATGATGAAGCGGGCGAAGATCACGATCATCGGCGCCGGAAACGTGGGGGCGACGACCGCGCACTGGTGCGCGGTGGCGGAACTGGGCGACATCGTTCTCCTGGACATTCCCCAGACCGAGGGAATGCCCGCCGGCAAAGCCCTCGACCTGATGCAGGCTGCCCCGATCTTCGGCTTCGATGCCCGCGTCGTCGGCACGACCAGCTATCACGACACGGCCGGTAGCGACGTGGTCGTGATCACGGCGGGGATTCCGCGCAAGCCGGGCATGAGCCGCGATGATCTGCTGGGCACGAACGCCCGGATCGTCGGCGCGGTCGCCGAGCAGATTCGCCGCACCAGTCCGTCGGCGATCGTGATCGTGGTCAGCAACCCACTCGATGCCATGGTCCAGCGCGCCCGCGATGTGACCGGGTTTCCCCCGGCGCGAGTCATCGGGCAGGCCGGCGTGCTCGACACGGCGCGGTACCGCGCGTTTCTGGCGATGGAGTTGAACGTCAGTGTTGAAGACGTCGCCGCGATGCTGCTCGGCGGGCACGGCGACACGATGGTGCCCTTGGCCAGTTGCAGTTCCGCCGGGGGGATTCCCGTTGCCCAACTGGTTTCGCCGCAGCGGCTCAAGGAGATCGTCGAGCGGACGCGAGCCGGCGGGGCCGAGATCGTCGGCCTGATGAAGACCAGCAGCGCTTATTACGCGCCCGCGGCGGCAACAGCGCAGATGGTGGAGGCGATCGTCCGCGACAAGAAGCGGCTGCTTCCCTGCGCCGCCTATTGCGACAAGGAATACGGGGTGGGGGGCTACTACGTGGGGGTGCCGGTCGTCCTGGGGGCGGCTGGGGTCGAGCGAATTATCGAGTTGGAGATGACTGCGGAAGAGCGCGCGGCGTTCCAGCGGAGCATCGACGGGGTCAAGACGCTCGTCGAGGCGATGGCCCAACTCGTCAATTGACTCCGCTTGACAGCGGCGGCGCGGATCAAGTACAGTCACGCCGAAATCGATGGCAATCGTCCCCTCCGATCGCAATGAATCCGATAAAATCCAGGTCAGAATCCAAGCCGGCGGCCGCTCGGAAGGTCCCCTTCGAGATCGACACGGCCCTGTTTTCCGCGGCGGTGAAGGAGCACGCGCACGCCTTCTTCGCGCCGCTGCATTACGAACGGAAGTATGCCTACCCGCTGCTGATCTGGCTGCATGGCCCCGGCCACGACGACGAGCGGCAGTTGATTCGGATCATGCCGCTGATCAGCATGCGGAACTACGCTGCGGCGGCTCCCCGCGGATTCCGCTGCGCAGACGCCGTCCGGCTCGGCTGGCCGCAGACGCCCGAGATGATCGAGGCGGCCGCGCACCGCGTCTTCGATTGCATCGAGGCGGCCGCCAAGCGGTTTCATGTCTCCCGAACGCGGATCTTTCTTGCCGGCTTCGATGCCGGCGGCTCGATGGCGCTGCGGATCGCCATGAAGCACCCGGAAAGTTTCGCCGGCGTTCTGTCGCTCGGCGGGGCCTTCCCCTCCGCTCACCAGCCGCTGGCGTGCCTCGTCTCGGCGCGGAAAATGCCTGCCTTCCTGGCGGTCGGGCGAGACAGCCAAGTCTACGGACCGGAAGAGGCCTGCAACGATCTCCGCCTGCTTCACACGGCCGGGATCTCGGTCACGCTGAGGCAATACCCCTGCGGGCATCAACTGACCGAGCAGATGCTTCGCGACGTGGATCGCTGGATCATGGACCAGGTGACGGCGATCGGCAGCCGCGCCCGGTAGCCGCGCCTCTGCTCCCCGCCCAAGACCATTGAACGTCCCGGCGTGCCCCGCGCTGCATGCCGGCTCCGCTGGTCCGACCTCCGCGGGGTATCTGATGGGCAAAGCGAGAAACGATCGTTCGCCTTGAGCGGACCTCGCCCCGATCGCCCACTCGAACGGGCACGCCCCAACCTGACCAACTCTGGCGACGCGCCCGAAAAATCCGCATGATCGTCATAATCGCTGGATTAAGAACGCGGGACTGCCGATAACCTACCGGCAACAGTGGACGAATCTCGGGACTATCGAACGGGGGGATAGAAATGGAAGTCAGTCAAGACCATGTCGGCGACAATTTCCTCCACCTTCGTGCATCGTGTCCAAGCTTCGTTGTTTCTCTGCGCGGCCTCACTTGCCGGTTTGTTTTGTGTTGCCTCGCCGGTTGACGCGCAGTCGACGGCGGCGGTTCAGGCTTCTCGGCAGACGGCCGCCTCAGCCAAGGCGGCGAGCCGAACCGCAAGGCCCGCGACGCGCGCCAAGGCCTCTTCGGTCCGGCCAGCGCAATATGCGGCGATGAGCAGCCCCGCCGGGCAGGAGGCCGGAGCGGAATCCGCAGGCGATCCGCAGGGCGGCCTGCAATGGACCAGCTCGGCGGCAGACTTCGGCGCGGCGGACCAGTGCGCTTCGTGCGGCATCGGCGGCGGCCCGTGCACCGCGTGCGACGGCGGCCCGGCGTTCGGCGTTGGCTGCACCGGTGCTTTCGGGTGCGTTGGCGTCTGCGATCGGCTCTGGTTCCGCGGCGATTTCCTCATGTGGTGGACCCCCTCGGCGGACCTGCCCCCGCTGGTCACCGCCAGTCCCGCGAACACCCCGCAAGCCCAGGCCGGCGTGTTGGGCCAGCCGGGCACAAGCGTCCTGTTCGGAGGCGAGGATCAAGACCTGGGCGTGCGGCCCGGCGCCCGCTTCACGCTTGGATATTCACCGTTTCCGGACCTGGCGTCGGGCGTCGAGGCGACTTACTTCTTCCTCAGCGAGAAGACCTCCGACTTCAACGCCGCCAGCGGCAGCAACCCGATCCTGGCCAGGCCGTTCTTCAACGTGGAGACGTCGCTTCAGGATTCCCTGCTGGTGGCCTTCCCCAATTTGGCGACCAACGCGCACGTCGACGTCGCCCTGAGCAATGAGCTACAGTCGTTCGAACTGCTCTCGCGCGACGCGATTTTCCAGCAACACGGACGCCGCGTGGACCTCCTGCTCGGCTACCGCTACAGCCGTTTCGCCGAAACCCTGGCAATCGGCCAGCAATTCACGGTCGGCCCGGCCAGCCCGGTGTTCGAGGAAGGGACGATTGTGGGAGCGTCCGACCTGTTCGACGCCAGCAACGAGTTTCACGGGTTTGAACTGGGATTCTCCGGTCAGGCCCAGTGGCGCCGCTGGTCGCTCGAAGGCGTAGCCAAGGTGGCCCTGGGCGGGATGCGGTCTCGGGTGGTCATCGGCGGGGAGACAGTTGCCACCCTTCCCGGCCAGCCCGCCGTGACAACCGAAGGCGCCCTGCTGGCCCTGCCGACAAACATCGGCAGCTACTCCCAGAGCAGCTTCACCGCGATACCCGAAATGGGCCTTACCCTCAGCTATGCGCTCACCTGCCGGCTGAAGGCGACGTTCGGGTACTCGCTGCTCTACCTGAGCCAGGTCGCCCGGCCGGGCGACCAGATCGATGCTGGCCAGGCCGCCGGATCGACGCACATCAACGTCAATCCGACGCAGCTTTCCGGCGGAGACCTGACGGGCGTTCCCGCGCCCCAGCACCGATTCATTACCACGGACTTTTGGGCGCAGGGGCTCTCCTTCGGCCTCGACTACCGCTTCTGACCTACAGCCAACCATCCGTCTCGGTCAGCGCGGCATCGACGGCGGCAAGGGTTGCCGAGGCCGTCGCCGGACTGCCGGCATTTCCGGCCGTGTCGGTCAGCGTGACGCTGAAGGTGAGTGTCCCGTCGGGGAGCGAGGAGACGTCGATGCCGCTGACCTGCTCGGTTGCCGAGGCGATCGTCCCGCCGCCGGTCACCT
>JAAYCB010000052.1 GCA_012744395.1 Pirellulaceae bacterium | reverse complement strand
GAGGCGACTCTCGTCGAGGACCCGAAGGGAAAGGGGCGCCGTTTTGCGGAATACGAGCCCTTGCACGCCGTTGGCGCGATCATCAACGCGGCGGACGTTCCAGAGGAACTCAAGCCCGGCGACAGAGTGACACTCCTCGTGCACTCGATCACGCCGGCCGGCGACGGTTCGATCAAGGCGATTCAGTTCAACTGGCCCACCGAAGCCCTGCTCAAACAACGGGAGAAGTCCAAGGGCAAGTCACAAGGAAGAGGTCCCGGACAGGGACGAGGACGACGTTGAAAGGTTGTGCAGATCATCCGATGTGAACGTTTCCGAGCAGCGAAGGGTGCCACCGTGAGCCACTCCACTCTGGATCTTCAGAGCTTGATCGTCGACGGAATCCAACGCGCGCTGGATCGGATCGAGGTCCTGCCGCGGCGGGTGCTGCTGGAAACGCCTGCCGTGGCCGCTTCCGTGCCGATGCTCCGCGGCGTCTGGGGCGCGGCGCTCCGCGGGTTGGACCCGGCCGTCTACCGGCGCGTCTTCGAGGGCCGGGCCGCGCCAGGCGCGGCGGGCGTTCAGACCGATACGCCGCAGTACATTCTGCGGCCGGCGCCCCCCGATCCCCAGTTCGCCCCGGCGATGGAGTGGATCCTGATCGGCGATGCAATCCGCGCCGACGAGACGCTCAGGCAGGCCTGGTTTATCGCCAGCGGGATGGGGCTGGGGGCGGATCGCAGGCGGTTCCAGCTGCGGCAGTGGCTCCGCCTCGATGCGGCCGGCCGCGCGGCCGAGGACGGCCGCCCCTGGCCGCTCGGGCAGGCCGCCTGGCCCTGGCCCGAACCGGAAACGGCGCCCTGCCGGCTGCGGTTCGACGCGCCGCTGCGGCTGCGGCGCAAGGGCCGCCTGATCGAACAGCCGACACTCGCCGATATCGCGGTCGCCGCCACGCGCCGGGTGGCGACCTTCTTGCCGGCCGAGGACCGCACCGCCTGGCAACCGTTCGCCGAACGGTTGCACGCGTTCGCCCGGCGGACCCCGCAAGGGCCCTGGCAAGGAGACCGCCTCGACCTGGCCCGGTATTCCGGCCGGCAGCAGAGGGAGTTGGAGCTCCACGGCATCTCCGGCAGCCTGCCGCTCCCCGCCGGTCCCGGCCCCCTCTGGCCGCTGTTGGCCGCCGCCGCCTGGCTGCACATCGGCAAGGGGACCGTGATGGGCCTGGGCCAATTGCGGATTGAAGCGGCCGGCCGGAATTAGAATCATCCCTGGGTGAAACGACAGAAAGGAGAAACCAATGCGCGTCTTGCTCTGCCTTCTCTCCGCTCAGCACGTGCCGAACCTGCTCTCCGTACACCACTACCAACCCGATCGGTTGGTGCTCATCGAGTCGCACGGAATGCAGAAGAAGCGTGCCGCGGCGAATCTGCTCGCGGCGCTCAAACTCGGGGGGCTCGATTACGCCAATCAGCCGGGCGGCGAACGATCCCACGTCGAACCGCTCGAAAACGAAGACGACCTGGAGGCAATCCGCCGCGCCTTGCGCCAAGCATACGCACGCTACCCCGGCGCCGAGTGGCTGGTCAACGTCACGGGCGCGACGAAGCCCATGTCGATTGCGACCTACGACTTCTTCAACGGCCTGATCCGCCGCGGCGTGCTCAGCGGGCAGCTCTTATACACGAATATGTCACAACCGGAGAGAATCATCGATCTTGAAAACCATAGCGCGGTCACCTGCACGCATCGGCTCTCGATCAAGCAGTTCTTGGCCGGCTACGGATTCGAATCCCGCAAGGCCGACCGAAAGCTCGCGGAAGCGGAGGCCAGGGCCCGCTCCTGGTGGGAGTGTTCGCGGGCAATTGCACAGCGACAAGGAACCGAACCCGTGCTCGCGCTGAGCGACGAGGAACGCGGACGTGCCCGCAGCAGGAGGGGCTTCGATCTGAAACCCGGGCACGTTCACCCAACGTGTGTGCCCGTGCTGAAGCCGTTTGCGGACTGTTTCTCGCTCCAGATCAAGAATGGCGAGCTCTGCGGCAAGATCGACAAATATGCGGGAGACTATCTGACCGGAGGCTGGCTCGAAGCCTTTCTCTGGGGGGTATTGGATCGCCAGGCGGGTGACTTGGGGATTTGGGACGTGCGGCTCGGCATGGACATCGGGCGCGTGGGAGACGCCACGGGGAACGATTTCGACGTCTCCTTCATGCGCGCCAACGGCTTGTGCATGATCGAGTGCAAGTCCGGCTCGCAAGCCCACGATCCTCAGGGCGACGTTCTCTACAGGATCGAAGCCGTGATTCGGCAGTTTCGCGCGCTCCGCGTCCAATCCTGGCTGGCGACAACCTCAGCCAACCTGCTTGACCGGCAAACCGGCGACGTAAAGACGCATATCGCCACGCGGGCCAACATCTATGGTTGCCACTTGATCTTGCACGACCAGATCGTCAAGCTTGCTGAAAACCCCGACGACGTCGCCCTGCTGCAATCCGTTCTTTTCAGTGCATCCAATGATTCCTGAGGTGCCAAGTGCCCGAGATCGTCTACTATTCCATCGGCGTCAACGAACCGATCGCCCCCGACGAGCCCTTGCCCCCGCTGCCGGCGATTCCTCGCGGCTGCGTGGTCGTCATCGAGGGCCGGGCGCCGATCTGGCGCTACGGGATGGCGTTTCACCGGCTGCACGGGTCTGCCGCGGCCGCGGTGGCCGTCTACGATCCGCGGCTGGGAGCGGTCGTCGTCGCGTCGCACACTCCGGAACTCCGCGAAGGCCATCTGATCGACGCGCCGTTTCCGACGAGCCGAACGGGATCAGGAGAATGGGAATAGCCTCGCAACTCGATCCTCGTTGAGGTTGCTGACATGCCCGACACTTCGCTCGAAGCTCTCCGACGCCGCCTGGCCGAGGGACGCGATCCGCAAACCGTTGAGGCGATCCGTTCGGCTGTCGAAGCCCGCCAGCAGGTTCGCGGCGGACACACCCGGTGGGGCCTCGTCTGCGAAGAGGCCGGCCTGATGGGGCTGGCCTTTCGCGAATTCCAGTTGGCGATCCGCGACGACCAGGCCGACGGGGTCGCGCTGGAACGGCTCGCCGAGCACTACCAGGAACGTGGCGACACGGTCCGCGCGGCCTCGCTCTTCGAGCGGCTCCTGCAAACCAACCCGGCTCACCAGGCGTGGCTGCAATCGCTCGCCGAGCTCTTGCGGGGGACGCCCGAGTGGCAGCAGGTTCGCCAGGCTGTCGCGCGGGCCGTGGCCGCCGGACTGCCCGAGGAGCGAGCGGCCGAGTTGCTCCGCAGCGGCGGCGATCCCCACGAAGCAGCCGGCATCCCCAATCCGCTGGAGGATGCGTCTGAAAAGACCTTGCCGGCGCCCAGCGACGCCGACTGCATCCGCTTCGCCTCGCTGTTCTCCGGGCGCGAAGACGTCTACGCGCGGCAGTGGCACCGTCCCACCAACGGCCAGACGGGCTACACCCCCGTCCACGAACCCTTGACGCCCGCGGTGATCCGCAACCACCTCTTGGGCGCCTTTACGGCCGGGGTCTATCCGATCCGGCTCGACCAGACGGCCACCTGGTTTGCCGTCGACCTGGATCTTCGCCGGCCCGCCCTGGACGAGGCCCGCCGCGACGCGGCGCGCGCCAGGCAATTGCGCGATCTGACGCGCCGCACCGGATTGGCGATTCTCGGCGTCCTCTGCGAATTGGGGCTCGATCCGCTGTTCGAGAACTCCGGCTACAAGGGGCGCCACTACTGGGTCTTCCTGGAACAGCCCGAAGAGGCGAAAGTCCTCCACCAGTGCGGCCGGCTGCTCCTGGCTCGGTTGCAGCGAGACCTGCCCTCCGAGTTCGCCCTGGAGTTCTTTCCCAAGCAGCCGCACCGCGGCGGAAAGGGACTGGGAAACCTGATCAAGCTCCCCCTCGGCGTGCACCGGCGGACCGGATATCGCAGCACGCTGCTCGACCAGCAAGGGAAACCGATCGATCGGCCCCTGGAATTTCTTCAGAATCTGCGGAGACTTCCGAGGCAAGCCCTCTACGACCTGGTCGGGCGGCTGAAGCCGCTCGCCGGCCTCGTCCCCGTTGACAGCGGCGAAGACGCCCGCTCTTCCGGGAGCCCCGAGGAGTCGAGTGCCGGGATGGCGGCGGTTGCCGTTCCCGCGCCGCCCGAGCTGGCTCCCCCTTGGACGGAAGCCGACTTCGAGGCCGATCGGCGGATTCGCCATCTCCTCGGCGAGTGCCCCGTGCTTGCCGAGTTGAAAGCCCAGGTCGACGCGTATCGGCGCTTGACGCACGACGAGCAGGTCGTGCTGATCCACTCCCTCGGCCACGTGCCCGGCGGCCCCCAGGCGGTGAACTATCTGCTCCAGAAGTGCGTCGACGTCGCTCCCGATTCGCTGATGCAGAGCCGGTTGAAAGGCAACCCCATCTCCTGTCCGAAGATCCGCAAGCGGATCGGCCATATCACCCGCAAAGTCAAGTGCCGCTGCAGTTTCGAGTTTGCCCCCACCCATTATCCGACGCCGGTCCTGCACCTCGAAACCCTGCCCGCGGAGACGCCGGCCGAGCCGGCCCAACAGCAAGATGCCGCCGGCGATCCCCAGACCCTGGCAAGGCGGTACGGCGTTCTCGACCGGCAACGCCGCGAAATCGAGCAGCAGTGGCGTCAGATGCACGAGGCGATCTGCCGGCTCCTGGATGGCCGCCCCGACCGCAGATTGCAGTGCGAGGAGGGGCGCTACGAGCTGAGCGACGAAGACGGCATCGAGACCCTCGTCTGGATCCCGGACGATCGCGGCGTGGCCGGACCGCCCGGCAACGGCCCCGATCGCGGCAATCCAGGCCCCGCGGAGGGCTCGTAATGGCCATCGTGGCGATCGCCGAGCAAGGGACGAGCGTCCACGCTCAAGGCGAGCTTCTGCTGGTCGTTCGCGAAGGCCGGACCATCAAGCGGTTGCGGTTGAGCGACGTCGATCAGCTTCTCCTGTATGGCCGGGTCGAACTCTCCTCGGGGGCGATCTCCGTGCTCGCGCGGCGCAACGTGGATGTGGTCTTTTCGACGCTGCGGGGATCGTTCAAAGCGCGTTTGTCGACTCGGGCATCGAAGAACGTTGGCCTGCGGCTGGCACAGCTCCGGTTTGCCGACAACCCGCAGTCGGCCCTGGAAATATCCCGGGCGATCGTCGTCGGCAAGGTCACCCACCAGCGGCAGATTCTCTTGCGGGCGCAGCGCCGGCTCGCCGCCGAGGAGATCGCCCAGGCCTTGGGCCAGATGCGTCTGCTGATCCACCGCGCCGAGCGTGAGAACCAGATCGACTCGCTCCGCGGTCTGGAGGGGCAGGCGGCGGCACTCTACTTCGGCAATTTCGGCCGGCTGATCCGCTCCGCTCCGTTCTCCTTCACCGGCCGCAACCGCCGGCCTCCCCGCGACCCGGTCAACGCCGCGCTCTCCTTCGGCTATGCCTTGCTCACCAACACGGCCGAAACGGAGGTGCTGCGATGCGGCCTGGATCCGATGGTCGGGTTCTTCCACCAACCGGCCTACGGGCGGCCCTCGCTTGTGCTCGATTTGATCGAAGAGTTCCGTCCGATCGTCGATTCCCTCGTTCTGCGGATGATCAATCGCCGTCAATTGGGGCCCCTTGATTTTCAGCAACAGGCGGGAGAATCGCTGGAATCGCTGCTGGCAGAAACGAGCGACGGACGAGAGTCGTCCGCAGCAGGTCGACCAGACGGCGAAAGCGGCGGTGCCGGGGCGGAAGATGACCCGCTCCAGCCCCCGTTCGATCTCGCCGAAGCGGCGGCCGAGGCCCCGACCGGAGAGGACGGCGACGGCCGCCCCGCGGTCTACCTCGGCGACAGTGGCCGGCGGATCGTGCTCAGCGCCTTCTTTCGCAGGATGCACGAACGGATGCACTACGGTCCGCGCAACGAGAATCTTGAACTTCGGCAAATCCTCCGCGAGCAGATCTACCACCTGGCGCGGGTGATTGAACGGAAAGACGCGGATTACCTCCCGTTCGTGCCCCGCTGAAATAGCGGGCGGCTGAAAAAACGCTCAGGGGACCGGTGAAATGTACGTCGTCGTGTGTTACGATATCGTCTCGAACCGCCGCCGCGCCCGCCTCTTGAAACGCCTCAAAGGATTTCTCCCCCATGTCCAGAAGAGCGTCTTTGAAGGATATGTCACCGACGCGCGACTCGTGGAGCTCCGCGCGATGATCCAACGGGAGATCGATCTGGAAGAAGATGCGGTGCGGGTCTATCATCTGTGTGGACGATGCATCCCCGCGACGGAAGTGATTGGCATGGGCACATACGTCGAACGCGAAGACGATCAGGTGGTGTGATGTTCGCTTCCGGCAACGGCCGTCCGCATGCGTTACACGGTCGAGCAATCGCCGATCTGCTCGCGACCGTGCCGGTTTTCCCTAACTCTTGGAGCAGTGGCATCTTCCGCCGTTCGACACAATCCACATCGGCGCTTCTCGCAAGTCGTTCGATTACAATAGCTTGCGACGAATGCCCGGACACCCGCCTGGAGGGTGCCCCCAAGAAAGGCCAGACATCGGCGAATCACGATTCAAAGACTATTGACAGACAAGCACTTACGGTGGATGGTGTCTGAAGAAGCGCCCCGGCATCGAGGGGATTGAAACTAGATGCATGTCGCGTGTGTAGCCAACGCGCGACTCGCCAGATAGCGAGTATTGGTAGCCCGGCCACGTGATACCATTGATCGTCATCGTTCATCCCTCCGTTGCCCCTGTCCTCGTCCTCATCTTCCCCGGCACGTCCGGGTCCGTTTGGGCATGGCCCAGGCCGTCCCGCCGTGCTGCCCCTGCACGGCGGTCGGGTGTGGGTCAGGCGTCGGCGTCGGCGAGCTTCTCCAGCTCGACCGAAAAAGACCCTCTATTTCGTATACCTGGGCGTCCGTGGACCCACATTTTTACATGATCCACATCGTCCCACTCAAAATCTTTATACCATGCCTTACGGCCTGGATCCCACTTGCATCCGGCCGCTTTGAGAGCGTTTTTTATGCAGTAGGTGTCTCCAAGCAGGTATGCACGTTTCATCTCATCATCTCCTCGTCGTTT
>JAAYCB010000445.1 GCA_012744395.1 Pirellulaceae bacterium | reverse complement strand
GACGGCGATTCGAGCCGCCTGTCTCCCTCGCGGCTCTATTTCACCAACTCCACGGGAGACCGGCTCTACCTGCTCCCCTACCAGATGGACGCCGAGTATGCCGAACCGGTGCTGCTCGACCCGCCGAGCCCCCCCTCCGCGGACGCTTTGAACCCTTTGCAGACCAAGGAGTCGCCTTGATGAAACCGATTCGAGTTGTTCTTGCTGCAATCGCGATGGCCTGTCTCGCGACGATTTCGACTCATGCGGCGGACGAGCCGGCGCAGGCGCCGGGCGTGTCGTTCAACGGAAAAACAACCTACGCCGAGGCCGCCCGTTGCGAGAGCTTCGATCTCGAGCAGTTCTCCGTCTCCGCCTGGGCCAAGTTTCACCAGACCAATCGGCCGCAGGTGCTCGTCAATCGAGGCAGCGCGGGGAGCCTGTTCACGTTGTATCTGTACGAAAACCGGATCCGCATGCTGGTCGAGTACTCGCCGGGGCGTTACACCCACGCCAACGTCGCCGCGCCCAAGCCGGACACCTGGGTCCACTATTTGGGCGTCTACAACGGCGAGTCGATCGAGCTTTTCGTCGACGGCCTTCCGGCGGCCTCCCAAAAGGCCCCTGGGCGGATGCCGAAGTCCGCCGCCCCGTTGATGATCGGCGCTGTGACGCCGGGCCTGCGGGTTCTCGATGGCGAGATCAACGACGTCCGCGTCTGGAACCGCGCCCTCGACGCCGGCGAAGCCGCGATCGTTGCCCGGCGGGGCGCGGTCGCCGCCGGCCTGATCGCCCAATGGACCAAGGACGCGCTGGACGGGGAAAAATGGCCGAGTACCGCTCCCGCATCGATCGCCGCCCGCTATTTGGCCGATCCGAAGATCCAGGTGCCGGTGGAGACGACGCTCCCCCCCTGGAAGCGGACCTACGCGTCGCTTGCCGAGATCGAGAACCGCAAACTCGACGGCTACCGCGGCATCTGGTACTACAACCAGCGGCAGGACGACGAGTACGTCTACAAGTACAGCGGCGGATTGGGCACGTACTGCGGAAAGCACCGGCCGTTCGCCGTCTACCGGCCCGAAGTGAACAAGACGTTCTTCTGCTATGGCGGAACGAACGAAGAGGGCAACACGCTGCTGCACATGGTTTCGGCGTTCGACCATGCCACGGGGACCGTCCCGCGCCCCACGCTGCTGCTCGACAAACAGACCACCGACGCCCACGACAATCCGGTGATCGCCATCGACGCGGAGGGGTATGTCTTCATCTTTTCGAGTTCGCACGGCACGGGCCGGCCTTCGTACATCTCCAGAAGCGCGCGGCCATACGAGATCGACCGGTTTGAACGGATTCTGACGACCAACTTCTCGTACACGCAGCCGTTTCACATCGCCGGCAAGGGATTCCTGTTTGCCCAGACGATTTACCTCGGCGGCCGCGCGAACTACTTCCAGACCAGCCCCGACGGCCGCCAGTGGAGCGAGCCGCGGCTGCTCTCCCTGTTCGGCCAGGGGCACTACCAGACCGCCGAACCCTGGGGCTCGGAGAAGTTCGGCACGACGTTCAATTACCACCCGCCGGGCAAGGGGCTGAATTGGCGGACCAACCTCTATTACATGGAGACTTGCGACTTCGGCCAGACGTGGCGGAACGCCGCCGGCACGCCGCTCGAAATCCCGCTCCGCGATCCCGACAATCCGGCCCTGGTCGCGGAGTACGAGTCGAAAGGCCGCAATGTCTACATGAAGGACATCACCTTCGACGCCGATGGCCATCCGGTGATCCTCTACCTGACCAGCGGCGGCTGGGAGTCGGGCCCGGCAAACGATCCCCGCATCTGGCAGACGGCCCGCTGGACCGGCAGCGGGTGGGACATTCAGGGCACGATTCGCTCCGACAACAACTACGATCTCGGCTCGCTGTATATCGAGGAGGACGGGACCTGGCGATTGATCGCGCCCACGGAGACCGGCCCGCAGCCGTACAACCCCGGCGGCGAAGTCGCCATCTGGACCAGCGGCGACCGCGGCAAGACCTGGACGCGGGTCAGGCAGATTACCCGCGACAGCCCGTACAACCACACGTATGTCCGCCGCCCGGTCAACGCCCACCCGGATTTCTACGCAATCTGGGCCGACGGGCACGCCCGGCAGCCCTCCGAGAGCCGGCTGTACTTCACGGATCGCGAGGGGACCCACGTCTGGCGTTTGCCCGTCCACATGGAGGGGGATGCGGCGAAACCCGAGATCGCCTGGTAAAATCGAGTCGTTCCCGGCCCGAACAGTCCATATTCACACGAGGAGATGATTGAATGGCGATGTACCGTGCCGTTGTTGGTTGTGTGTGCTTGTCGGCGGCGCTGGCCGCGGCCGCGTTGGCCGCCGAGAAGCGGGGACCGCAGAGCCCGGTCGCGCCGCTGGATCCGGTCGGGCAATTCGAGCACCTCGGCATCTTCACGGCCGAAAAGAAGCCCGGCGAGCGGTTCGTGGCGGCGACCAAGGTCTGGGTCACCGACTTCCAGAAACACCCGTACCGGGTCGAATGGCTGCGATCCGACGGGCCGTTCAAGGGGCCGAATCCCCACGTCGCGTTCCGTGTTGAAAATATCGAGAAGGCCGCCGAGGCCGCCAAGGGGCTCAAACCCGTTTCCAAACCGTTCGATGCCGGTGTCGCCCGGGTGGCGTTCTTTCAGACCGGCGACGGCGCGGTCGTCGAGTTGATGGAATTCTACGACGGGCAGGCGAAGGAGCCCGCCAGCCGTCTCCAGTTCGATCACATCGGGCTGATCACCACCGAAAAGAAGTCCGGCGAGACATTCGTGGCGGCGACCAAGGTCTGGGTCACCGACATCGGATCCCATCCGTACCGCGTTGAGTGGCTGCGGTTCGAGCCGGACACGCCGGTCAAGGGCCCGGTCCGCGACATGCCGCATGTCGCCTTCCGCGTCGAGAGTATCGCCGAAGCGGCCAAGGGGCTGAAGGTCTTGCTCGAGCCGTTCGACGCGGGCATCGCCCGGGTCGGGTTCTATCAAACCGGCGACGGCGCGGTCGTCGAGCTGATGGAGTACTACGAGAAACAGACGCAGTAGCCCGCCGCCACCGGCCCGCGGTGGAGGACGAGTTGAACGGCCGCCAGGGACGGGAACCGAGCGGGGCGGCCCAGTTCCGTTCGACTTGCGTCGGTCCTTCGCCGCCCTGGGCCGGGAAGCATCACCGCTTCATGAACTCGTTGGCTCGCGGGGCGACCCGGTCGAGGTTGGGCGCGATGTCGGCTTCGAGCCGGCCCAAGGCCCACGACAGTCCGCCGAGCAGGATCTGCTCGAACGTCTTGCTCGACCACACATCTTCGCGATGGCCCAAGGAGGTGTAGAACACGCGCCCCTGGCCATGCATGCGGGCCCACGTCGAGGGGAAGGGGGGCCGGTCGTAGCAGCGGCGATCGGCCGCGGCGCGCGTATCCATCCCCGCGCAGTCCTGCACCAGGATTACGTGCAGGTCCTTGGCGAAATCCATCAGCGAGAACCATTCCTCGAGCATCGAGAACGATTCCCCCAGCCTCGCGGCGCCCGGAAACCGCGGCGAGACCACGTTGATCCGGGCCACCTGCTGGCTGCCGTGCCCCAGGCAGTCTCCCCCGACGGCGTCGGGCAACAACCAGATGCCCGGGTGGATCGCCACGAAGGGCTTGCCGCCGCGGACCGCCGCATCCAGGTTCTTCCATCCGCTTTCCGAGATCGGCTGGTTGCCGTCCCGGCCATCCGCCTTGATTGGCGTGATGAGGTCCTCGGGCTTGCCGCAGGTGTACGAGACCACGGCCGCGTAGGCGGCCAGGTCTCCGTCGAAGACCCGGCCATCCTTGGTGCACTCAACCGTGCAGTCGATCTGCCGGCCGATCTCGACGAGGCGGTTCTCGGCCAACGACAAGCGGCCGCCCTCGCGGCGGACCACGGAGTGCTCGAACAACGCGCTACGGCTGAAGAACAGAATCTTCCGCTGGCCTTGTTGGCCGGCCCAACCGCTGCGAGCAGCCAGCGGCCAGCCCAACAGCGCGCCCGCCAACCCCTGTAGCATCCGGCGACGTTTCATCAGAGAAGCTCCTCGGCGCGCGGCGCCATCACGGCTCGTTTCCATTCCGGCATGTTCCGGGACTGTCCCTTGCGGATAGTCTGACAAGCTTTGAAAGGCGCTGCAACAGGCAAGGCGTCGTCCTGGGGCGAATGGCCTGCTACTCCGGCCAGGTGGTCACCTGGGACGAGGCGGTCCAGTCAGAGATTGACCTGGCGCAGCAGCCATCGCCACCTTTGCGCGCCAAGCAGCGCTTGGGCCTGCTTGTCGATCACGTGGAGGTCCGACCGGCGCACCAATTCCTCGACGAGCTGTCCCGAGTCGAGACCGAGCACGAGGGCATAGCCCTCGGTCTCGCCGGTGGCCTGGAGAATATCCCTTGCCTTGGCGGCCAATGCGTCGGCGGGCAGGGCGGGCGCGGACGGCTGCTTGTGAACGACTGCGGCGGCCACAAGAATCGCTGCAGCATTTCCGCTCGAGAGCGATACGAACTCGGTGGAAATTGAAGATCGTGCAAGCTCATTGGTAGGATGGGCATTCCTGCCCGTCGTTCTCTGTCGGGCGGGAACGCCCAACCTACATCATTGAAGGAACCCTGACATCATTTCTGAAATGGACCACGAAGGGCGGCATGGTACGGCGACACGATGAGTCGAATCGTCTCGCGCCGCGGCTTTCCTCCAGCCGCCCGAGATCGATCCTCAGCAGTTTCCCGTGCGGCTGTAGCTCGTATGCAGCAGTTCGTGAGCCAGGGGGCCGAGCGGTTTGCCCAAAAACTCCCGGTAGACGGCTTGCACGTCGGGATTGTCCGCGCTACAGCGGATCGCCTGCTTCTCGTCCTTCGTGTAGAGCCCGTCAATCCGCTTGCGGCGCAGGGCGTCGTCCGGCCGCCCGTTGCCGCCCGGCTTGGGCTGCCCGCCGCCGCCGATGCATCCGCCGGGGCAGGCCATGACTTCGACGAAGTCGTAGCGGGCATTCCCCTTGAGAATCTCGTCGAGAAGCGGTCGCGCGGCGCCGGTTCCATGAACCACGGCAACCCGCAGCGGTTTGCCGTCGATCTCGAGCGACGCCTCGCGGACGGCGGCCAGTCCGCGGACCGGCTCGAACCGGAGAAGCGAGGCCGGCGCCCGCGTGCCGGTCATGTACAGCCAGGCCGCGCGAAGCGTCGCCTCCATGACCCCCCCCGTGTTGCCGAAGATGATCCCCCCGCCGCTGCCGCGTCCCATCATCGAGTCGTATTCTCCATCCGGCAATTCATCGAATCGGATGCGGCTCTCGAAAACCCACTGCGCCAGCTCGCGGCAGGTCAGAGCGTAGTCCATATCGCGGATCGAGTCGTCTTTCAAATGGCGCCCCGCGGCATTCATTTCGGGCCGGAGAATCTCGGCCTTCTTCGCCGTGCACGGCGTACAGGCAACATTCACGATGGACTTCGGATCGATCCCGTTCTTGTTGGCGAACCAGGTCTTGATCGCAGCCCCTTGAATCAGCACGGGGCTCTTGGTCGTCGACAGATGCGGGAGAAGGGACGGATAGAAGATCTCCGCAAAACGGACCCAGGCGGGACAGCAACTCGTGAACTGCGGAAGCGCGGCCTTCGAACCCCCTCGGGCGTCGAGTCGCTCGATCAACTCGTGGGCCTCCTCGACCACGGTCATGTCCGCGGCAAACGTCGTGTCGAGCACGTGATGGAAGCCGATCCGGCGCAGCGCCTCGACCATCTTCCCTTCACAATCCGTTCCCGGCTCCAAGCCAAAAGACTCCCCCAGCGCCACCCGGACCGCGGGCGAGGTCGAAGCGATGAGAACCCGCCCCTTGTCTTCCGCCATCCGCCGGATGCGGGGGAATTCGAACCGCTCCGACATCCCGCCGCGCTTGCAGCTATTGGTGCACTGGCCGCAATGGATGCAGACGGCCGTTCCCCCGACTGCCGCCGGCTTGCAGTAATGCGAGACCGTCATCTGATCCGTGCACGTCTCCTCGCAGTGCCCGCATTCCTGGCAGAGATAGTCGTGCAGCAGAATCGCCGGGTTGTCCGCATCGACACGAACGGCGGGAATCGTCTGGCGAGCCGCCTTCTTGGCCGCCTTGTACTCCTTGAAGTTCGGAAAACCTCCCAGACCATACGGCGGGCCGGATTCGGGGGCCGCCGGCCGCCCGGAAGCCGCCAGACCAGATAGTCCACCACCGAGCAGGAATCCTGTTCCGAGAACACCCGACTTGATCATTCTCCGCCGACTGATACCGCTCATCCGCAAATCGCTCCGCAAAGGCCTGGATTGCCACCTATCCAACGAGTGTCTTCAATTTGATCTTGCTGTCAAGGCCGGCCAGTCGCGGATGCTCTCGGCGATCAGCGGTTGACGGTGCTCATGTCGGGGTATCGCTGCCCGATGGCCGCCCCCTTGGGAGCAGCCCTGTCAATCCGCTCCAGGTCCTCGGGCGACAGCGTGATTTCCAGCGCGGCCGCATTCTCCTCCAGATACTTGCGCTGCTTCGTGCCGGGGATCGGCAGAATGTCGCCGCCCTGGGCGAGCAGCCAGGCCAGCGCCAGTTGACCGGGCGTGACTTGCTTCTCTTCGGCCATCTCTTGCAGCCGGTCAACCAAGGCCAGGTTCTTCTGAAAGTTCTCGCCCTGGAAGCGGGGCGCCCGCCGCCGGAAGTCGTTCTCGGCCAGGTCTTCGTAGTGCCGGAACCGCCCGGTCAGAAAGCCGCGTCCCAGCGGGCTGTAGGCCACGAAGCCGATGCCCAACTCGCGGACCGTGGGGAGGACCTCGTCCTCCGCATCCCGGGTCCACAGCGAGTACTCCGTTTGCAGGGCCGTGATCGGGTGGACGGCGTGCGCCCGCCGGATCGTCGCCGGCGCCGCTTCCGACAGTCCGAGGAACCGGACCTTTCCCTGTTGGACCAGTTCCGCCATCGCGCCGACCGTCTCCTCGATCGGAACCGTAGCGTCGACCCGATGCTGGTAGTAGAGGTCGATATGGTCCAGGCCCAACCGGCCCAGCGAGGCGTCGCACGCGCGGCGCACGTAATCCGGCCTGCCGTTGATGCCCACCCAGCTTCCGTCCGCGCGGCGCTCGTTGCCGAATTTGGTGGCCAGCACGACTTCGCCACGCCGATCCCGGATGGCCTTGCCGACCAGGACTTCATTGGTGAACGGCCCGTACATGTCGGCCGTGTCCAGAAAATTCACCCCCAGGTCCAGGGCGCGGTGAAGGGTCGCGATCGACTCGGCCTCAT
>JAAYCB010000444.1 GCA_012744395.1 Pirellulaceae bacterium | reverse complement strand
TAGAGCTTGACGACGTCGTAGAGGCTACCCGTCTTGACCGGGTCGGCGTGGGTGTTGTTGACCTGGACTTCATGCCCGGCGGCCGGCCATCCCTCCTCCTGGTACCTGGTGTGGAAGTAGATGCCGGAGTTGCCCCCCTCGTTGATTCTGACGTCGACCTTGAGCTCGAAGTCGTCGAGCTCGTCCTGGACGTAGAAGACATGGCCGCGGCCGCCGCGGCCGGTGAGGGCCCCGTCTTCGATCGTCCACGACTTGCCGCCTTCGTTGGCCTTCCAGCCGTTGAAGGTCTTGCCGTCGAAAATCGGCACGACCCCCTCATCGGCCAAGGCAAGCGGGGCAAGAGCAAGGCTGGCGACGGCGGCCAGAAGAAGTGATCGTCTCATCGGCGGGGCTCCCTTTCGTGGATGCTTTGAATCAGTCGCGAACCATATTATGATTATCTCGATTGAAGACAAATGCAACGGCCGGGCGGAGAGGCTCAGGGCCTGCGCGGCGAAAAGTCCTGTTCCGAAGAAGATCTATGTGCCGTGCGCTAGCGCGGGCTTTTCAGGATCGAGTCTCGATGCAGCTGGTAGCCGCCAATTTCGCGCTCCACCCGGGCGAGCCGGATGGGGGCGGGATCGAGAGGACACCGCTTGATGGGCAACCGATCCGGGAGGAAGAAGGGTGATGCCGATGGCCTGGAGGATCGTTCGTGCCGCGGTCGTTTTCGGTGTGGCGGGCGTGTTGGGACTGGAGACGAGAGGGGAAGAGATGACGTACGGCACGGTGCGCGGGTTTCTCGGGGAACACACACGGGTCGTCGAGCTCTCGGGTGAGCGCGGCGCGCGGGTCGCCGTCTGCCCCGAGTGGCAGGGGCGCGTGATGACGTCGACCTGCGGCGGCGACGACGGCGTGAGCTTCGGATTCGTCAATCGCTCGTTTATCGAAGCGGGCAAGCACGATCCGCAGTTCAACAACTACGGGGCGGAAGATCGGATGTGGCTGTCGCCGGAGGGGGGGCGGTTCAGCCTCTGGTTTGCCCCGGGCGCGGCGCAAACGCTCGCCAACTGGCACACGCCGCCGGCGCTCAACGCGGGGCCCTACGAGGCGGCCAGCACGGCGGGGGACGCCTCCTGCCGGATGTCGCGGCGGATGCAGCTGCAAAACGCCTCGGCAGCGCGGTTCGATCTGGCGGTGACTCGCGAAGTCCGCCTGCTCGGCGGCGAAGACCTCCAGCGGCTGTTTGGGCGGGCCGCCGGGCCGATGCTCGCCGGCGGCGTGCGGCGCGTGGCCTATGAGACGGTCAACTCGATCCGGAATTGCGGCCCGGACATGCACCGCGATGACGGAATGGTCTCGATCTGGATTCTGGGCATGCTCAATGCGGGGCCGGAGACCGTGATCGTCGTGCCTTACCGGCCGGGCGAGGAGGAGTCGCTCGGTCCGGCGGTCAAGTCCGACTATTTCGGCCCGGTGCCGGCCGACCGATTGAAGATCCTGCCCGAAGCGATCCTGCTCCGCGCCGATGGCCAGTATCGGGCGAAGATCGGGACCTCGCAGCGGCGGGCGAAGAACGTGCTCGGCTCGGTCGACTTCGCCTCCGGAACGCTGACGCTCGTCCAGTTCACGATGCCGGACGACCCGACCTGCTGCGACTACATGAACAACAGCTGGGGCCTCGACGCGCCGGCCCCGTACAGCGGCGACGTGGCCAATGCCTACAACGACGGGCCGCCGGCGCCGGGCGTGAAGGGAATGGGCGCGTTTTACGAAATCGAGTCGCTCTCGCCGGCGGCCGCGCTTGGGTCCGGCCAGTCGCTGACGCACTGCCACCGCACGCTGCACCTCCAGGCCGATCGGGCGGTGCTCGACGAGATTGCACGGGCGGTGTTTGGGGTCGGGCTGGCGCGGATTGAAACGGAGATGTTGCCGGGCGGGCGGTGAGACGTGCGGCGAAGGCGTTGGCGGTCTTTGGCGGCGTTCAAGGGCCGCGAAGCGGCTGAAAGCGGCGATCAGTCGCCGCACTCCAAAGGGCCGCCGAGCGGCTGAAAGCGGCGATCAATCGCCGCACTCCAAAGGGCCGCGAAGCGGCTGAAAGCGGCGATCAATCGCCGCACTCCAAAGGGCCGCAGAGCGGCTGAAAGCGGCGATCAGTCGCCGCACTCCAAAGGGCCGCAGAGGGGTTGAAAGCGGGAGAGCCTGCTTTTATTGGGTGGTCTGGGACACGTCGGCGGCCGGCGGCCCCTCCGAGCGGTTCGAGCTTTGGACCTCGAAGGCGAGGCTCTCGAGAAACCGTTTTGCGTTGAGGTAATCTTGGGGCGGCAGGCGTTGAATCTGCTGGCGAAGCTGCTCGATCATCTCGCCGGTCCGTTGGAGAATCGCCAGGTACTCCCGCGGGCCGAAACGATCGGCGGCGCCGAGGTTGCGGGAGACGGCCCAGCGGTCGAAGAGCTCGTCCAAGCTCTCCCTTGGTTCCTGGAACATTTCGTGCCGGAGGAGGATCGGCCAATTGATCCGCCCGGTGAGCGAATCCAACTCGCTAAGGCTGAGTTCGCGGGGCCTGGCATCGCGGGCGTAGCGTCCGACCGCCTCGATCGATGGGCGCGGATTGCGCTCGGTCTGGCGATAGTCGCGGGCTTGGCGGCGGATGTTGAAATACGCCTCGACGGAGTCCTGGGCGTTGGTGATCGCCTGGGCGCGGGCCGCCTGGAGGTTGAGCGCCGCTTCGGACGTGAGGCGATTGAATTCCCCTCCGGCTCGGAGAACGTCCGCCAGGCCCCGCCGATACGACTCGGCGGCCGTCGCGGCGTGATCGGGGTAAGGGCCGAAGTAGGGGCCGAAGTAGGGGCCGAAGTAGGGGCCGAAGTAGGGGCCGCCATAGCCGTACCAGGGGTGGGCGATTGGGTATGATTCCGGCCCGCCGGCGCGCGCCGGTTGCATGATTGCGGTTGAGAGGGTCGCCGCACACAGGAGAATCGCGGCGGCGTGAATCCGGGCGCGAGGGATGCGAAGGGGCGACGGAGCGATGGCGGCGTACATGGTGTTGGGCCTCCTGTGCGAAGTGCGGATCGGGATCGGCCCGATCGAGGCAACCCGACCTGTCGCCGAGCCACATCCCGCCTACTTATATTCTACCGCTGGGAGGGAAATTGTGGACACCCGCAGCGCGAAGACGCGCGGTCCAAACATCGTTCCCAAGGCCATAGCGAACGGTGTGCCCTGACCCAAGGAGCACGGCGGGCACTGCTGCCGAGCACCCACACGCCAACCCGCAGACCCTCTCGCCGGGCGATGGGGGGCGGCATCCGTGACCCGCGCTGTTGGGCGAGAGGCACGTTTTCACCAAACTGCCCGCACCAGCCAGATTGCCATTTGGTTCACAGATTCTCTGCTTGACCTTTTCCGGACCCAGCCAACGCCCGCAAAGGCGGACGTGCACCCCGCGGCGCCAGGGCGGTAGAATGGGAGACTACCCCGGGTTAGTCATCAGCCGGCCGTTGACCTGAAGCGTAAGCGACGGCGTTCAACACGAGTTGGCCTCGCTTGCGGTTCGCATTTGCGATAGCGCGGGGCAGTCAAAAAGTCGGCGGCTGATGATCAATCCGGGCTAACCGGCAGGGCGAAACCGCCAGCAGGCCAGACAACCGTAGCTTTGAGGAGCCGCCATGAAATCCGCGTTCTACATCGCGCTGGGGATGATTCTTGCTTGGGCCGCCGCGCCCGCTGCCAGCCAGGGCGACGTGCCGCCGGCCGTTCGGGCCGCCGCGGGCGACCGCGCGGAGATCGACGCCACGGTCCGCGCATTCATCACTCCCCAGGCGATCCTCTGGAAATCGGACGATAGCGGCGAAACCATCTCCGGTGCGTCCGTGCTGCTGAAGAGGGGGACACGGCAACCGGCAACCGTCCGGCGGGGGCTATGCACGCTCACGAGCCAGCCCGGCAAGCCAGCGCCGGCGATCCTGTTCGATTTCGGCATCGAGCTTCAGGGGGGGCTGCAATTGGTGCTCGGGATGTCGGACGGCAAGTCGCCGGTGCGGTTTCGTATCCGCTTGGGCGAATCGGTGAGTGAGGCGATGTCGGAGATCGGCGGCGTGGGGGGCGCGACGAACGACCACGCGATGCGCGACCTGGTGGTCGAAGCGCCCTGGCTGGGGAGCGTGGAGGTCGGCAACAGCGGTTTCCGCTTCGCGCGGATCGACCTGGTCGACGGCGAGCGGACGGTGCTGCTGAAGGAGGTCCATGCGATCCTGGCGTACCGCGACATTCCCTACCTGGGCTGGTTCCGGTGCAGCGACGAACGGCTCAACCGGATTTGGCGGACCGGGGCCTACACAGTCCATTTGAACATGCAGCACTATCTGTGGGACGGGATCAAGCGCGACCGGCTGGTCTGGATTGGCGACATGCACCCGGAGACAATGACGATTTGCGCGGTTTTCGGGGCCAACCCGGTTGTGCCGGCGAGTCTCGATTACGCCCGCGACGTATTCCCGCTGCCCGGCTGGATGAACGGCATCAGCTCGTATTCGATGTGGTGGGTGCTGATTCACCACCAGTGGTACCTGCACCACGGCGATCGGGCGTATCTCGAAGAGCAGAAGGCCTACCTGGTCCCGCTGCTTGGCCAGTTGATGGCCAAGGTCAACGAGCGGAACGAAGAGCAGCTCGACGGCCGTTTCCTGGACTGGCCTTCGTCGGAGAACGAGCCGGCGATCCATGCGGGCCTGCAATCGCTGCTGGCGATGACGATGGACGCCGGGGCGGAGCTGTGCGACACGCTGGGCGAGGGGAAGACGGCCGCTGAATGCCGCGGGTCCGCCGGGCGGCTCCGCCGGCACGTGCCGGACCCGAACAATTCGAAACAGGCGGCCGCGTTGATGGCTCTTGCCGGGCTTGCGCCGGCGGCGGAAATGAACGAGACCTACCTGGCAGTGGACGGCGCGAAGCGGATGTCGACGTTCTATGGTTATTACATTCTCGAGGCGATGGCCAAGGCCGGCAATTACCAGGGCGCGATCGACTGCATTCGCCAGTATTGGGGGGGCATGCTCGACCTGGGCGCGACGACCTTCTGGGAGGATTTTGACATCGAGTGGATGGACAATGCCGGGCGGATCGACCAGTTCGTGCCGGAAGGCAAGAAGGACATTCACGCGGACTTCGGCAATTACTGCTACAAGGGGCTCCGCCACAGCCTCTGCCACGGGTGGGCCTCCGGCCCGACGGCCTGGCTGAGCGAGCACGTGCTGGGCATCGAGGTGCTCGAACCGGGCTGCAAGAGAGTCCGGATTCGGCCGCAGTTGGCCGATCTGGCCTGGGCGGAGGGCGGTCTGCCCACCCCGCGGGGCGTGGTTCGGGTCCGTCATGACAAGCGCCCGGACGGCAGCGTGGCGACGAGCTACACGGCGCCGGATGGCGTGGAGGTGCTGATCGATGGGGCGCGACGCTGATTCGTACAGGAGCATGTAGGGTGGTGCGGAGCAATCCGGGGCGATTGGCGTGGGCGCGAAACGTTCGCCAAGGCGAGTGCCACTTGCACCGTCAAAACGCCAGCGCTGCGTCACCACAAGACACCGCAACGGGCCGGGATCCCCGTCCTACGTGTTGTCGGACGGGGTCGGCGGAGCGGGCCTGGACAGGTTTGTGAAAATCGGCGATCATGGCGGTCTACGGGATTTACAGCCCCGGCGCTTGGGCCCATGCAGCGGTGTTTTCATGCCCCACGAGGACTTCGATCTGGAGAGTCTGGCCGCCTACCTCCACCTTTTGCCACAGAAGGTTGGCCGGCTGGCGGATCGCGGCAAGCTTCCCGGTCGGAAGGTTGGGGGCGAGTGGCGGTTTTCCCGCGCGGAGATTCATCACTGGCTTGAGACCCGGATCGGCCTGGCCGACGAGGAGGAGTTGGTGAACGTCGAAGGGGCGCTGCGCCGCAACCGGGGTCCGGAGGATGCCCAGGAGATTGTCCTGGCCGAGATCCTCTTGGTCGAGGCGATTGCGATCCCGCTGATGGCGAAGACGAGGAACTCGGCGATCACGGCGATGGTGGACCTGGCGGCTGGGACCGGATACTTGTGGGATCCGGAGAAGATGGCGGCGGCGGTCCGCGATCGGGAGGAGATGCATCCGACAGCGCTTGACAATGGCGTGGCGCTGCTTCACCCGCGGCGTCCGATGGCGTCGATTCTGGGGCAACCCCTGCTGGCGTTTGGCCGGTCGGCTTCGGGGATTCCGTTTGGCGGCGGCTTCGGCAACTTGACTGACCTGTTCTTCCTGATTTGCTCGGTCGACGATCGCGGCCACTTGCGAACGCTGGCTCGGCTGGCCCGCGTGCTCGGAAGTCCGGGTTTTCTCCAGAATTTGCGCGAGGCGGAGGATTCGCCAAGCGTGCATCGGTTGATCGCCGTGGCGGAGGCGACGCTGTAGGCGGCCGGGGGGATCAGACCGCAGCCTGGGTGCAATCGAGCGTGTTGATGGAAGATCAGACTCGCGACTCCTCGGACGGCCGGCCCGGTCAACTGGCAATGTTGTGTCTGGGCGACCTGTCGCGGCCGGAGTTCGGCGGTGCCCGGCAGGCGTTGGAGTCGTGGGGCAGGGTCGTGGCGGCTGCTGATGCGTCCGCAGGGATCGCCCTTCTGGAGCGGGAATCGCTGGTACCCGACGTGGTCGTGGTTGTCCAATCCTACCCGGACGAGTTCTCGGAATCGCAGATCGCGCCGATCCGCAGCGCGGCGCCGTTGGCGCGGATGGTCGCCCTGCTCGGTCCCTGGTGCGAAGGGGAGACGCGGACCGGCCGGCCCTGGCCGGGCGCGGTCCGCGTCTTCTGGCACCAATGGGTATCCCACTGCGATCGCGAGCTGGGGCGGCTGCTGGCGGGCGGCGCGTCGGTCTGGAGCCTGCCGCCGACGGCGGGTGAAGAGGAGCGATGCCTGGTGTTGGCGGGCGGTTTCGATGCCAACGGCGCCGGGCTGGTCGACATCGTGACCTGGCAACACGACCTCTACGAGTTGCTCGCCGACGGGTGTCGGCGGCGGGGCCACTCGGCGCGCTGGCTACGCCCGCCGGACGATCTGCCGCTGGACAGTCCAGGGCTGATCCTCTTCGACGCGGCGGGCAGGATGGACGAGGAGATCGCCGTCCTCCGCCGGCTGCGATCCGATTGGCATGCGGCGGTGATCGTTCTGGCCGATTTTCCTCGCTGCCGGGAGCGGGACCGTTTCCTCGCGGCCGGCGCCCGCGCGGTGGTGGCGAAGCCCTTCTTGTGGGACGACCTGTTCTGGCATTTTGGCCAGGTCGAAGCGGAACGGCTGGCGCGGAAGGCCCTCTAGGCGATTCCGCGGCGCCGCCAGCCCGCGGGAGAGAGACAGCCCCCGCGGCGGCGCCCGAGCTGCGGGCGCTGCGGGCGCTGCGGGTTCCTGCTATAATCCAACGTTCATGCAGCTTGCCGACAGCGGGCGACGCAGGCCTTTCGTCGCGGACAGGAAACCGGCATGGTCAAAAGAACCGCTCTGCTCGCCGTGAAGGTCGGCGTGCCGATCGCCATCCTGGCTTACCTGTTCTGGGATGCGCAGAAGGACGACGCGTTCACAACGCTGGCGCATCAGTCGAAGAATTGGCCGCTGCTGGGGTTGTCGCTGGTGTTCAGCGGGACCGCCGTTCTGCTGACGCTGATCCGCTGGTACTACCTGGTCCGCGCGCTGGAGATTCCCTTCACGCTGAAGGACGCGTTGCGGATCGGGCTGGTGGGATACCTGTTCAATCTGGCGCCGATGGGCGTGGTGGGCGGCGATCTGCTCAAGGCGTACCTGCTAGCGCTCTCCTGTCCCGGCCGGCGGACCCAGGCGGTGGCGAGCGTGTTCGTCGACCGGGTGATCGGGTTGTACCTGTTGTTCGTGGTGGCGTCGGCGGCGATCTTGCTGACCGGTTTCGCGGACTTCGGCAACGAGCTGGTTCGCACGATCTGCACGGCGACCCACGCGATCACGATCGCCGGGACGGTGGCGATGATCGCCCTGATGGCGCCGGACCTTTCGGGCGGCGCTTCGACGCGGCTCCTGGCGAAGACGCCGGTCGTCGGCGGCTTGCTGGAGAAGGTCGCCGAGGCGGTGGCCATGTATCGGCGCCGCTGGCCGGTGGTCCTGGCCTCCGCGCTGATGAGCGTGGCCGTACACAGTTTTTTCTCGATCGGCGTCTACCTGATCTGCGCGGCCTTGTACGAGCATGCCCCTTCGCTGGCGATGCACTTCGTCATCAGCCCCTTGGGGGCCGCCACGGGCGTGCTGCCGATCGTCGCCGGGCCGTTCGAGATCGTGCTCAACTTCCTGTACACGCAGGTGCCGACCGGGGGCGGGGCAATTGCCTCCGGCCAGGGGCTGGTCGTCGCTCTCAGCTACCGGATCGTGACGGTGGTAATCGCGGCGATCGGCTATGTCTATTACCTGGCCAACCGGGCCGAAGTGGCGAAAGTCATCCACGAGGCCGAACGATATGAAACCGGACCGCGTCCCCAAGGATGAACGCGAACGAGGACTCCCAGTATGCCGACGCCCACGAGCCATTTCCGCTGCTGCCCGAATTGCCAGAAGGAGCTGCCGATCGAACCGACGGCTCCGCCCGGCAACATGCCCTGTCCGAGCTGCGGGTATGTTCTCTGGCTTCCGCACCTGCCGGGCGTTGAACAGTTCGATTTCCTCGTGCACGAGGCGATCCTCCACGCGATGCAGCCCGGCGACCGCAACGAGGCGATCGGGCTGCTGGTGCGGAGCCTGGCGGAGCACGGCCACGTGCCGCAGAAATCGCTGCCCGACGTGATCGACTCGTTGATCCGCCGCGAGCAACTGGGAACGACGGCGATCGGGTATGAGTGCGCTGTGCCACACGTGAAACACCCCTCGATCGCGCGGGTGGTTGGGACCGTCGGCTATGCGCCCGGCGGCGTCGATTTCCACAGCCTCGACGGGGCGCCGGTCAAGACGATCTTCCTGCTGCTTTCGCCGCCGAACCAGCCGGGCGACCACCTGCGGGCACTGGAGCGGATTTCGCGTTTCCTCCGCTCGGGCTGAGATCGGCCGCGAGCCAGTTGGACGGCCGCCCTCCCCACGACGGGCCACTCTGCACCCCTTCTAAAAAAGTATTGCAGGCGACGATCAGCAATATATACTACTCGTTCACTGGTTGTGGATTCACGTCCACAACCTCGGGTCGTATGGTCCCTGCCCCACCATACGGCCCTCTTTGTTTCGCCCACAAGTCGCCCGTTCCGGCCGCGAGTCGGAGCGGGCGTTTTTTTGTCGCCGCCCGTTTCCGCGGAAGGGGGATTGCACCAATCGTTCGGGGGGGGTTGGCGGCTGTTTCGGACTTCAAGTACGGCTTGACGGTCGGCGGAGCGGTAGTTAGGATCGACTGAAGCGCGATGGGGCATGTGCTGCATGGAGCGAGGCGATTGCCGAGCTGCGTGCGTGGGCGGGAGCCCCCCCCTGGGGCGGTATCTCGGCGCTGGCTGCATTTCTTTTGACCCCGGCGGATGAACCCGCGGAACTGCGACTTTATGCTTTGGGTATGCAGGACCGGCTGGCGGGTGCCGTCTTCAGCCGTTGGGGCACGCGAACCGATTTTGGCATCAATGCGGGCCGTAACCGTGGTAACATCGGAAAAGACCGCTTCGCGGAAGGGTTCCCTGAACGCATGAAACCAGCCTTCTTTGCGCGAAACAGCCTCAAAGTCTTAATGATCATCGCCTTCCTGATGCCCATGATGTGGGTCGGGACCAGGCGATCCTTGATGAGCAACTCGAACGATGTGAAATCCTGGCTGCCAGCCCAATACGAGGAGACGACGACTTTCAGGTGGTATCGCCAGCGATTCGAAAGCGACATGTTCGTCCTGGTAAGCTGGGAGGGCTGCACGCTGGACAGCCCCGCGTTGGAGCTCTTGGCGCGCAAGCTGCTCCCCCCTGACGAGGATCCGACTTCCCGAGTTCCGCCGTTTCGATTCTTCACCAACGCGATAACGGGCACGCAGTTGCGGGACATGCTGATCGAGGATCAGCGTCTGTCGCCGGAGGAGGCGATCGAGCGTCTCAAGGGGTTCGTGATCGGGCCCGATGGCAAGCAGACATGCCTCGTTCTGACGGTCAACCCGGATGGCGAGGCGATCTGGAATGCCGAGCAGGCGAAGCGGACGTTTGGACGGAAGAAGAAATTTCTCCACGCGGTGGTGGAGAAGGTTTACGAGGTGGCGGAGAAGGAGTGCGCGATCTCGCCCGACCAGCTCCACATGGGCGGTCCGCCGGTGGACAACGTGGCGATTGACACCGAGGGGGAGAAGTCGCTCTACAAGCTGGCCGGGATTTGCGGCGTTGTCGGGCTGGTAATCTCGTGGTGGTGTTTGAGGAGTTTTGGCCTGACGGCGATGGTCTTTACGACCGGGATTTTCGCCGCCGGATTGAGCCTCGCCGCGGTGTATTTCACCGGCTCGACGATGAACGCGATCCTGTTGACGATGCCCTCGCTGGTCTACGTGACGGCGATCTCGGGCGCGATCCACCTGGCGAACTATTACCGCGACGCGGCCAACGAGCACGGCACGGTCGAGGGGGCGGCCGACCAGGCCGTGCGACGCGCCGGGCTGCCCCTGTTCCTGGCCACCAGCACGACGGCGATCGGCCTGGTGTCCCTGGGGGTCAGCGAGCTGGTGCCGATCCGCATGTTCGGCATTTATTCGGCGCTGGGGGTGATGATCAGCCTGGTCGTCTGCTGCCTGTACCTGCCCGCCGCGCTGCAAACCTGGCCGATCAAGAACATCAACCAGGAAGGGCTGCACGCATACGACCCGGGTCTTTCGCCCAAGTGGCGCGGCGTCGGCGATTGGATTATCCGCCGCAACGGGGTGGTGATCGCCATCTGCCTGGCGCTGATGTGCGCCGGACTCTACGGTGTCTCGAAGATGGAGACATCCGTCAAGTTGATGCGGCTGTTCTCCCCGAAAGCCCAGATTCTGCACGACTACGCCTGGTTGGAGGAACACCTGGGCCCGCTGGTGCCGATGGAAGTCGTAATCCGCGTCGACAAGGAGAAGTGCAATCTGGACATCTTGGATCAGCTCCGCCTGGTCGAGGACGTGCGGCGGACGATCTGGGCGATGCCCGAGGTGGGGAGCACGCTGGCGGCGCCAACCTTCACCCGCAGCCTCCCCGCGCGGCCCGGCATGATCGAGCGGCGGACCTGGATCACGCTCCTGAACCGGAGCCGCGAGGAGCTCAGCGACTACCTGTGCAGCGAAGAGGCTGAGGAATTGTGGCGCGTCAGCGCGCGAGTCGGAGCCCTGAACGACCTGGACTACGGGGAGTTCATCCACGACATCCGCCGCCAGGTCGATCCGGTCCTGGCCGATTACCGGGCGCGCGGGGTCGAGGGCATTTCGGCCGTCTACACCGGACTGGTCCCGCTGATCTACAAGGCCCAGCGGTCGATGCTCGACGGCCTGCTGCTGGGTTTTGCGGGCGACCTGACGCTGATCGGCATCGCGATCATCTTCCTGATGCGCGATTGGTCCGCCGGAATCCTGCTGGCAATCCCCAGCCTGTTCCCGCTGGCGCTTGTTTTCGGCTACATGGGGCACACCGGGATCGTGATCGACGCGGGCACGGTGATGGTGCCCGCCGTGGCGCTCGGCGTGACGATCGACGACGCGATCCACTTCATGATCTTCTGCCGCCAGGGGCAGAAGCGGGGCATGAATCGCAGCCAGTCGATCATGTACGGCTACGAGGAATGTGCGCGGGCGATTTACCAGAGTTGGGGGGTAATCGGGCTGGGTCTCTCGGCATTCATGTTCAGCGAGTTCACCCCCACGCAGCGGTTCGGCGCGATGATGCTGGCGATGCTGACCGTTTCGTCGATCGGCAACCTGCTCGTGCTGCCGGCCCTGTTGGCCTCCCCGCTCGGGAATCAATTCTGGAAGAGCGGCTTCCGCGAGATCCGCAAGGAGCAGGCCCGCGAGGCCATGGACCGCCTGGAGGAGAAGCGGCCGGCTGGACACGGCGAGCGCGAAGACGTGCCGCACCTGAGGCCCGCCGGCCGCGCCGCGCGGCAACCGGTCACGTCCTGATCGGCCCGGTCTCGGACCGGGCGGGGCGGCGCTCCCCGGCGGGCAACTGCGCGCGGTGGGGGGGGGGTGGCCAGGCCCGCTGCCGCGATTCTCTCCGCCGCCGCGATGCCAACCCTGCGGCCGTAACGTATAATCTGGAAACAAGGCTCCCCGCGCGCCTCCCGCGGACAAACGGATCGATCCGGGCGCCTTCCGGGGCGAAGCGGAACCTCCTGGTGGGAACCCGATTGTGCCTGGCCGCCGAAACGCCTTCACGCTGGTCGAGTTGCTGGTCGTCATCGCGATCATCGGCATTCTCGTCGCCCTTCTGCTGCCTGCCGTCCAGACCGCGCGCGAGGCCGCGCGCCGCGCGGATTGCAGCAACCGGCTGAAGCAACTCGGCCTGGCCGCCCACAACTTCCACGCAGCGCACAACCGGTTCCCGCCGGGCTACCTGGGACCGAACCCCCAGGCGCCGGTCCCCCCCTGGACGGGCCAGTTCGTCGGCGCCTTGACCCACCTGCTGCCCTACCTGGAGATCGGCGCAGTCCACGAGAAGCTCGACGCCGGACGCTCGAACTACGGCGACATCTCGATCTTCGACGCGGCGCGTGTGGGGGAGGGATACTGGGCGCGGACCGAGGCCTGGGCGGCGGCCCAGACCAGGCTCCGGGCGTTCTGCTGCCCCTCGGAAAACGAGGCCAGACCGGCGAGGACCCTGATCACAATCCACCTGTTCTACGACACGGCCGCCGCCGAGGTCGTCGAGGCCGGCGGGCGCTACGACGACGAGAGTGCGGAAGTCCTAGGAAGAACTCACTACCTGGGCATCGCCGGAGGGATGGGCAAGACCGGCAACGCCGATTGGGACAAGTGGGCCGGGGTGTTCACGAACCGCTCGCAGAACCGCTTCAAGGACGTTCGCGACGGCTCCAGCAACACCCTCCTGTTCGGCGAGAACATCGGCGGCGACTCGGGGCACGAGGACGGCCGGCATTTCGCTTTTTCCTGGGCCGGCTGCGGGATGGCCGCGACCGGCTGGGGGATCGGCGAGGGCTGGTGGCAGTGGACCGCGCGCCACCCGGGGATCGTGCAGTTCTGCCTGGTCGACGGTTCGGTTCGCGGAGTCGCCGAGACGATCGACCGCGGGATCTTCCAGGCAAGCTCGGGGATGAGCGACGGCCAGATCGCGCCGCTCGATTGACCCCGCAGGGCCCGGGATGGGACCTCCCAAGGGAGCGGAAACAAACAAGGCCGCGCCGGGGGGAGCCGTCCGCGCGCGAGGGGCGCGGAATTGGCAAAGACTCAGCCGGCTCGGCAGTGTGGAGAAAGTCGATGAACGCAATCCAGAGAATCCGCCGCTGGCTGCTCCTGCCGGCCGCCCTCCTGGCACTTTCGGCCGGCTGCGGTTCGCCGGATGTCGAGTATCCGGAGAATCCCACCGCGCCGCCGCAAGCCGAACCGGGATCGACGGTGGTCGAGCAGCCGGCCGCGCCCGCGAAGTGATCCATCCGCAGGCAATTGCGAACCCGGCCCTGACGGGCGGTGTCTGGGAATTCGTCTGCCGTCGGGCCGCCGCGGGCAGCCTGGCACGCCCGCGTGACGGAGCACGCATCCCCTTGACCGCGGGAACGGCCGGCCGGAGAATGGATTTTTCCCCACCGAGGCGGGGTCGGCGCGGGGCGAGCGGGTGTTTCGCCGCAGCAGAAGCCGGTCCTGGCTCGTGCGGGCAGTGTCGTGCCGCCGCGACCGATTTTCAGTCCACCGCAGAGAGACTTCGTGCATGACCACCACAAACCCGGCGCCCGAGGAGGCCGGCAGATTCGGCCCGTTCGGCGGCCGCTACGTTCCGGAGACGCTGATCAAGGCGCTGGGCCAGCTCAGCGCGGAGTATGAGAAGGCCGTTGGCGATCGGGCGTTTCAGTTGGAGCTGGCCGACCTGTACCGGCATTACGTCGGCCGGCCTTCCCCTCTCTACCATGCCGAGCGCCTCAGCGCAAGGTGCGGCGGGGCCCAGATCTACCTGAAGCGCGAAGACCTGAACCATACCGGTTCGCACAAGATCAACAACACGCTTGGCCAGGCCCTGTTGACGCGGCGGATGGGCAAGCCGCGGGTGATCGCCGAGACCGGGGCCGGCCAGCACGGCGTGGCCACGGCAACGGCCTGCGCGCGGTTCGGGTTCGAATGCGTTGTCTACATGGGGGAAGAAGACATCCGCCGGCAGCAACCCAACGTGTTCAGCATGCGGCTGCTCGGCGCCGAGGTCCGCCCCGTCTCCAGTGGATCGCGGACCCTCCGCGACGCGATCAACGAGGCGATGCGCGACTGGATGGCGTCGGTGGAGACAACCCACTACATCCTCGGCTCCGTCGTGGGGCCGAGCCCGTTCCCGAGGATCGTTCGCGACTTCCAGTCGGTGATCGGCCGGGAGACGCGCCAGCAGTGCCTGGAGCAGCTCGGGCGGTTGCCCGACGTGATCGTGGCCTGCTGCGGCGGCGGCAGCAATGCGGCCGGCATGTTCCACGCGTTCATTGACGAGGGGGGCGTTGAACTGGTCGGCGTCGAGGCGGGCGGGCGGTCGACGAAGGCCGGCGACCACGCCGCGACGCTCAACTTCGGCCGGCCCGGCGTGCTGCATGGCGCTTTCAGCTACGTCCTCCAGGACGACGACGGCCAGACCGGCGACGTCCATTCGGTCTCGGCCGGTCTGGACTATCCGGGCGTGGGACCGGAACACAGCTACTGGAAGGAATCCGGCCGCGTCCGCTACACCTACGCCACCGACGGGGAGACCCTCGACGCGTTCGACACCCTGGCGCAGACCGAGGGCATCCTGCCGGCCCTGGAAAGCGCGCATGCCGTGGCGCGAGCGATCCAGATCGCCGCGGAGAAGAGCAGGGACGAAGCGGTGGTGATCTGTCTTTCCGGCCGGGGAGATAAGGACGCCGCGGAGATCGCACGGCTGCGGGGAGTGGGCGGGGGTTGATGGCGGTTCTCGCCCGGACTGTTCATGAGCCGAGCGTCAGCCCGAAGCGTTCGCGAGGGCCGCCGGCCGGGTGGGTCTCGCGTACGCTTCGGGTAACCGGGGATGAATTCCGGGGCGCGGAGGAGGCGCGGGATGGATTCCGAACTGCGGGCTCAGTCCCACCAGAAGTGCCAGTAGTTGGAATTCAGGAGGGCGGCCGCGAGGTTGGCGATCGTCTGGCAGCCCTGCTCGACGATGTCGTAGCAGAAGAGATACTGCTCCCACGCCAGTTCGATTGCGCTGCGGCGCTCGGTCGGCGGTCGATCCACGAGGCATTCGACCACGTCGCCCGAGATGCTGACAATCTCCGCGGCGTATTGCTCCTGCCAGCGCATGAACATGGCGGCGTGGATTTCGGGCTCGGGGCAGTCGTTCCAGCCGCCGAAGTGGAGGGCGGCGGGCAGTTGCCAGGGTTCGGCGATCTGGACGCGTCCGAGGAGCACGGTCTCCTTGGTGCTCCCGGCAGGCGTGTCGCGATGGGCTTGGATGCGGCCCTGTTCAGGCGGTTCGTCCGGCCAGACGCCCTCGATCGCGGAGAAATCGCACCCGTCGGCCTCCATTTCCGCGCGGCGCTCGCCGAGCCATTCCTGGGCGCGGAAGAGCGAGGCCGCGGCGAGGATTTCCGCCAGGGGGCGCTTGTCGAATTCCATCTGTTCGGAAAGCTGGGCGAGCGCTTCGGAGTCGCCGATGAGGAACGGATACTGGCCCGAGTCGCGGAACAGGGCCCGGTAGCGGATCAGTTCCTCGAGGGCCTTGTCTCCGGCCACGGTCACGGTTTCAAACATCCGGTCCCCTCTCTGCCGCTGGGCTGGATCCGATTGCCGCGTGGTTGATCGGCGTTTCCCCGGAAAATAACCGTCAGCAGGCCAGCCCGCAATACCCGGCGCGCGTTCCTGCCCGGCGTGGCGGCAGCGGGCGATGCGGTTTTCGCCGCGGGCGGGCTTCTGACCCCATCGCGGAACCGCTCGGTTGCCGCGGAGCGTGGGAAAGCCGTGGGCGATGGATGGCAAGCGGGCCGGCATCCCTTACAATAGGCTTGACGCCGGAAGCCCTGAACGCCCGGCGGCCCTGCTTGGTCGCTCGTATTTTTTCCCGTTACGCTGAACGCCTGTCGGATACCGCCATGTCCCGACGATTGCCCCCGTCGATCCGCGCGACGCTCGATCGCGGAACCGTGATTCCCGCCACTCCCTTGGCATTGGACTCGACCCGCCGGTTCGATCCTCGGCGCCAGCGGGCGCTTTGGCGCTACTACAGCGCGGCCGGGGCGGGGGGGATTGCCGTCGGCGTCCATACGACGCAGTTCGCCATCCGGGATGCGAAGATTGGATTGTTTGCGCCGTTGCTGTCGCTCGCCCGCGACGTGTTCGACGAGCTCGATGCGGGGCGTTCCGAGCCGCTGGTTCGGGTCGCGGGCGTGTGCGGCCGCACGAGGGAAGCCGTGGCGGAGGCCGCCGCGGCCGCCGATTGCGGGTTTCACGCCGGCCTGCTCAACTTAAGCGCGATGCGCGACGCCGGCGACGCGGAGCTGGCCGACCACTGCCGCGCGGTCGGCGAGGCGATCCCGGTCTTCGGGTTCTATCTCCAGCCGAGCGTGGGCGGGCGGATTCTGCCATTCTCTTTCTGGCGGCGGTTTGCCGAGATCGAGAGCGTCGTGGCCGTGAAGATCGCCGCCTTCAACCGTTACCAGACGATCGACGTCGTCCGCGGACTGGCCGAGGCCGGCCGCGGCGACATCGCCCTGTACACCGGCAACGACGACAATCTCGTGGCCGACCTGGTGACCCCCTACCGATTCGAGATTCAAGGCAAGCAGGTCGAGCGGCGGATGGTCGGCGGACTGCTCGGCCATTGGGCCGTATGGACCCGCGCCGCCGTCGAGTTGCACGCCGCGTGCCGCCGGGCCGCCGCGGCCAACGCGATTCCCGCCGAACTGCTGGCCACGAACATCGAAGTCACCGACATGAACGCGGCGCTGTTCGACGTGGCCCACCAGTTCGCCGGCTGCATCGCCGGCGTGCACGAGATTCTCCGCCGGCAGGGGCTGTTTGCCGGCGCGTGGTGCCTCGCCCCGGAAGAGACCCTCAGCCCGGGGCAGAGCGAGGAACTCGACCGCGTCACGAGAACCTACCCTTACCTGACCGACGATGATTTCGTCAACGAGCATCTCGGCGAGTGGCTCAGCTAGCCGGGACGCAACACCACGTTCCCATTGGTCGGCGGTCCCCGGGCAGGAGAGCTTGAGAAGCAGGGCCGGGCAAGAGCTTGGGAACCAGAAAGGAGCGCGCGCATGCCCGATCGACTGAGAGCCATCTTCGTGCCGGCAATCCTGGTCGCGATTGGCTACCCGTTTTGCAGCTTCGGGGCGGAGGGGGAACAGCCAGGTGCGGCGAGGGTTTTTCGGGCAGGGGCCTATGCCATCGACGTGACCCCGACGAAATTCCCCGTCCTCGTCAGCGGGAGCTCTCTGGAGCAGGGGGCGACGAAGGTTGTCGACCCGCTGCACGCCCGCTGCCTGGTGCTGGACGACGGCGTCAGCAAGATCGCGATCGCGGTCGTCGACAGCCTGCTGATCCCCCGTCCGCTGATGGACGATGCCAAGCAGATGGCCCATGAAAAAACCGGGATTCCCGTTGACCGGATGTTGATCTCCGCCACGCACACGCACACAGCGCCATCGGTCTATGGCGTGTTGGGGACCGATTGCGATGAGGCGTATGCCGGCTACCTGCCGGGCAGGATCGCCGCGGGGATCGAGCGCGCGAACAAGAACCTGGCTCCCGCGCGGATTGGCTGGGCCATGGGCAAGGACCCCACAAACGTCTTCTGCCGCCGTTTTCTGATGAAGCCCGGCACCGCCGGGACGAATCCGTTCACAGGCAAGACGAATGACCAGGCGCAGATGAACCCGGGCTATCTGAACCCGAATGCGTTGCGACCGACCGGGCCGGCGGACCCGGAGGTGGCGGTCGTCTCGATCCAGGCGCGTGACGGCCGGCCGCTTGCGCTGGTTTCGAATTACTCGACGCACTACGCCGGTTCGAGCCCTGTCTCGGCCGACTACTTCGCCGTCTTCGCGGCGGAGATCGAAAAGCGGATCGGCGCCGAGAACCTTGACCCGCCGTTTGTGGCGATGCTCTCCAATGGCACCAGCGGCGACGCGAACTGCTGCGACTTCACCAGGCCCCGCCGGGAGTTCGACCGTTTCACCGTTGGCCGCGACGTGGCCCAGGCCGCATTCGAGGCGTACAGGACGATCCAATACCACGATTGGGCGCCGCTGGCGATGGAGGAGGCGCGGTTGACGCTCAAGGTCCGCAAGCCGACGCCTGAAGAGGTCAAGGAAGCCCAACTGGTCGTCGAGAAGCTCCCCAATGGCAAGCCGCGCAACTGGCCGGAGATCTACGCTCGGGAGACCGTGATCATGGACCAGTGGCCCGACACCCGGGAGATCAAGCTCCAGGCGATCCGCATCGGCCCGTTGGGCATTGCGGCGACGCCCAACGAGGTGTATGGGAGCACGGGCTTGCGGATCAAGGCCGAGAGCCCGCTGAAACCGACGTTCAACGTTTCCGTGGCCAACGGCTATGCCGGCTACCTGCCGCCGCCGGATCAACACAAGCTCGGCGGCTACACGACCTGGCGGGCGCGGTCGAGTTGCCTGGAAGAAGAGGCCGAACCGAAGATCGTCGCGACGCTGCTCGGCCTGCTGAACAGGCTGGCCGAGCGCCGGTGCGAGGAACCGGTGGCTTCAGGGCCGTGAGAGACGGCCGCTGTCCGTTGGTTTTGACCTGCGGACCTTGGGATTTGCGTGGCTCCTGTCAGTCGCGCAGCGCGGCCATCTCAAGCGGGGCTCGGAAGACTCCACCGGGCAAGCCGCTCCTCGATGAAGCGGATGATCTTCTGGTGGTCTTCCGTGCCGCGAGCTTGAATCTCCAGCGGCTCGCCAAAGGCAAAATGAACGGTTCTGGCCGGGTCGATCTTGCCGAAGTCCTTGATCCAGCGGCCGTTTCCCCAGGCGTCGGTGAGCAGGGCCAAGGGGACCACCGGCGCGTTGGCGCGGAGGGCCAGCTTGACGCCGATCGAGTTGAACTGGGAGGCGTCGAACCGGCGCGTCCGCGTCGTCTGCGGAAAGACAATGATCGAAACTCCCCGCGCAAGCCGCTCGCTGCCGCCCTCGATCACCGCCTTGAAATCCTCGCGAGGATTGCCGCGCGTGACGGCGATCGGGTCGCGCGACCGCATCACGTGCTTGAAGACGGGGTAGTCGAGCAGGCTCTGCTTGACCACGAAGGTCACCGGTCTGATCGGCTGAATGATCACCGGCAGGACGTTTGTTTCCAGCACGCTCATGTGGTTGGCGATGACTACGCAGGGAGACGGCAGCCGCTCGAGGTGCTCGATGCCGGTGATCTCGAAGCGCACGCCGACCGACTCGAGGGTCTTGAGGACCTCGTGGCTGCTGCGGCACCACTCCGCGTCGCCGTAGAGCCCGCGCCTGGCCTGGACGCTGCTGCCAAACACGATCGCCAGGAACCTGCGGTAGAAACTCAGGGAGGGGAAGGCCCGGGCGAAAAGGGATACTCGCCGCGGGGGCGTCACGTAGGCCGACCCGGTATAGCGGAGGAACGTCTCGGTTGGTGTGGAACTTCGTGTCACGTCAGATTCCCTTGTTGCTCCCCCCGATCAAGCCTGATCGAGGGCGGCCTGGACCTTCCGCAACTCGGCCAGCCGCCGATCGTGGGCCAGGCTCTGCTCGCGCAGTTGGCTGATGCCGATCAGAAAGGCGGCCGCGGCGATCGCGAAGATCGAGCCGATCCAGAGGTAGTATCCGATCCGCAGATCGTCGTAGACCATCGGGCAGAGCCAGGCCGCCAGGCCGCCGCCGATGCAGACCAGCGCGCCGTACGCGGCCGCACACTGCCTCAAGGCCAGAATCGCCAGCGGGCCGACGAGCACCAGCGCATTGATCGCCGCCGCGCACGGCGCGAGGATCGCCAGGGGGCGGAAGCCCGCCACGAGCGGCAGATTCAGCGCTTCGAGGAAGCTCTCCCAGCCGGTCTGGACTGGGAGCGGCGCCGCCCAGCCGAAGCTCAGCGGGGCGGCGGCGGGCAGGAAGAACGAGACCAGCAGCGTGATCCAGGCAGCCGCCATGAGGATCAAGCCGAACCAGCGGATTTCCTGGACCATCTCTCCACCTTGCGCCGCCCGGCGGCGCGCCGCTCACGGCCCCTCCTTGGCGATCTTCCGCAGGGCCTCGATCCCGCGCTGGATGGTGCCGTCGGGAGCCGCGTAGGAGATGCGGAAGTGCGTATCCCGGTGGCTGAAGATCTTGCCCGGTATGATCAGCAGTCGGTGCTGCTGGATCGCCCGCTCGACGAACTCGGCGCCCGTGCCCCAGGGCGCCCTGGGGAACATGTAGAACGACCCGCCGGGGCGTGCGATCTCGTAGAGGTCGCCGATGCCTGCCAGGAGCATGTCCCGTTTGTTGCGGTAGGCGTCGATCTGCGGGGAGATATCCACGTCGAGCGCTGCTGCGCCGGCCCACTGCGCCGGCTGGGGCGCGCAGACAAAACTATATTGCTGGAGCTTGATCATCGTGCGGATGATCTCGCCCGGACCGTGCGCGAAACCGAGCCGCCAGCCCGGCATCCCGTGGCTCTTGCTGAAGCCGTCGATGACCAGGGTCTCCGGGTTGTAGAGGGCAGGGGAGAGGAAGGGGCGGTCGTAGCAGAAGGCGCGATAGATTTCGTCGCTGACCAGGACGACGTTCCGCTCGGCGGCCAACTCGGCCAGGCCGCGGACCTCGTCTTCCGTGGCGACCGCGCCGGTCGGGTTGGTGGGGCTGTTGAAGACAATCAGTTTCGTCTTCTCGCTGATCGCGGCCGCCACCCGATCCAGATCGATGCGGAAGTCGGGATACGTGTCGATGGTGACGACCGTGCCGCCGACCAGCCCGGCAAGCGCGCTGTACATGACGAAGCAGGGGTCGAAGACGATCACCTCGTCGCCGGGGTCGACGAGGGCCATCAGGGCCAGCATCAGGCCGCCGCTTGTCCCCGACGTGACGAACAACTCGCGGTCCGGATGGCCGTATTCGGCGTCGATCCGTTGCTGGAGTTTCTCGCGCAAGATGGGCATCCCCTGGGTCAGCGCGTAGCCGTTTTTCCCGCTCTGGATGGCGTCGATGGCCGCCTTGCGGACCTCGCCCGGCACGTCGAAGTCGGGCTGGCCGATTGAGAGGTTGATCGGATCGGCCATCTTCGCGCCGAGGTCGAAGACCTTGCGAATCCCGGAGGAGTCAAAGCACCTGGTTCGTTCAGCAATCCAGTCAGGCATGGCCATGGCAGGCAAACGCGGAGAGAAGGGTAGGGGGGGGTGTACCGGCATGGGGGGCCATTCCGGCGGGGATTTCACAGGCAGCGGCGATCGTTCCCAAAAAGGCGGTGCTGGCGGCGTCGCGGCCGCGGCAGTCGGCCCGCCAGGCTTGCACCGGAACCAGCAACGGGAACGTTTCGCTGCCAACAGACGATTTTAGTGGTCTCGAAGCTCCGCGTCGAGGACCTGGGAAAGCGGCCGGTCGTCGCCGCTGAGCCGCCCAAGCAGGATCGCCAGCGTGACGAGCGCGTCGGCCGCGAGATGGCCGCCGGCCGTGTGCCAGATCCGCCCGGCGGAGTCCGCGCCGAGGGCGGCCTGCTGCTTGACGAGGGCCTGGTAGGTCTCGGCACGGAGGTGCCCGCAGCGGACGAGACGGGCTCCAAGGGCGGTGAGCCGCGCGGCCGCCGCGGCGGAGATTTCACACCCTACGGCGACGGTCCGGCCGGCCAGAGCGTCTCCGCGCGCGGCCGCAATCAGCAGTAGCCGGGAGAGGCTCACCGGCTGGCCGCGCTCGTCCCAGAGGCGGCACCGCTCGCCATCGTCGTCGACGGCGATTGCGAAGTGGACCTGGCTCTCGGCCGGCGGCCAGCCGGGGCCGCCGATGGCGTCCACGGCAATCACCCGGCAGGCGGTGTCTTCCAGCAAGCGGTCGACGGCGGCAACGAAGGGGCGGCAGGTTGTCTGGAGGGCAAAACGAAGCGGTCGCAGGCCATGAAACGCTGCGGTGAACCGCTCGAGGTAGTGCGGCGCGCCGCCATGCCCTCGGGCGGCGCCGAACCGCCTCGCCGGCCGCCGCGGCGGGTGATCCACCGCCCGGCGGATTGCCGACAGGGCATCGCCCGCGGAGACCGGCCGCGCCTTGGAGAGAAAGAACTTGACGCCGGCGGCGTGCGCCCGGCCGCTGGGATTGCCCAGGTAGAATCCGCCATCGGCCCGCCAGTGGGCAACTGCCCAGGCCAGGGCCGGGGCGGTGGCGGCGCCGAGTTCGATCACATCGCAGGCGGCCCAGCGCAATCGTTCCGCGGCCGCGGCGAGCAGTTCCTGGGTCCACGCCCGGCCGTCGCCGGCGACGACGACGGCCGGGTTGGCCGGGTCCGGCGGCAGCCAGTCGCGGAGGAGGACTCCGAACGCGGCCGCCAGGCGGCCCGCGAAGTCCGCGTTAAAGCCCTCATGCAAGCCGCCGCCCGCCCCTTCCTCGTGAAACCAATCGGCCGGCCCCGCAGCGCGGCGCAGCTGGGCAGTGCGTTTCGCCAGCCGCGACGAGAGTCCCTCGACCTGGTGGCGATGCGGGCACTGGCGGCAGGCGGGATACCCGCCGGCCAGTCGGGCCAGATGCACGGCCCGGCTGATTGCCGAGGTTTCGCCGGGGCAGCGGAACTCGAATTGGTTGGATGGGCTGGTCACAGCGCGGGAGAGGGGGGGACAGGGGGCAGGAAACAGGCCGTCCTTGGCGTCATGCGTCTTGGGAACTCCGCCCGCCGCTGTGCAGGTCCGGAGACGGGATTGCCTGCCTCGCCCGGGCGAGCAGATCGCCGATGCCCAGCTCACGAGCCCATTTCAGAAGATACGCTTCGTCGAGCCGAGGGCCTTGAACGCGAAGCACTCCCAGGACGTCTTGCCATTGTCGTTCTGAAACCTGCTGGCCGAGCCGGAACCACTGGAGCTTGCTGAGAATGACGTCTTCCGGCGAAGCAATCATAAAATCCTCGGCCACGCCGCCCAGGAAAACAGCCGCCGAGCGCCGGCGTGCCAGCGCCTGGCGATCATAAAGCCCTGGCTTGGCGACGAAAACGTCGACCTTGAACATCGAGGGTAGGTGGATCACGTTAAAACAAGATTTTCGCGCGATCGCATCGGAGATCGCTTCCTGGCTGGCATAGTACTCGTCACCAAGGCGGGCGATCAAGGGCGGGGCGTGGCCCGCCTCGAGATCGGCGACCAAATCGGCATCGAGAGTCGTACGTGCGACACCGTAAAAGGAGCTCGCGACGGAGCCGCCCAGATAGTATGCGACGGAGAGGCCCTCGAAGGCTTCGATTACGGGTTTCAAGGCCGCAAAGAGGGGTATTTGGCTCATGTCGCCCGCCGCGATTCTTGAATGACCCCTCACCTGGTCTGCAAGCTGGCCACCGTAATGGAGTTCCGCCCAGCGAAGCTTGGCCTCCGATTCGCTCAACTCGGGACCAGCGCGGCGAATCGCCGCGCGCGACAGTTCGACGGCCGTCGTCGTCAGATCGCAGACGAGGCGGAATCGCTGGCTGGGCGTCGCCTTGCGGAGGAGTTCGATCTGCACCCGCAGGGCGTCGGCGGAGGTATCGGAGAGCATTGCAGGGGGCGTAAAGGGGGACGGTTTGGAGCTGCCCCATTATCCGGCTCTCGGGGCGCGCTGACAACCGGATCGGATCGCCGCGCGGGCCGGCCCCGCGGTTCGGATGGCCGTTGGAGTCGGGTTCCCAAGCTGGAGCTTGGGAACCGTAGAGGCCGGAGCTTGGAAACCCGTAGAGGCTGGAGCCTGGGAGCCAAGTAGAGGCCGGAGCTTGCAGGCCAGCGGCAAGACCTACCGTACGCGGCACTGGAAGCGGATCACGCCGCCATCGCCGGGCGCCATCGGCTCGGTGATTTCCCAGCGGAGGGCCAGCGACTGGCCCTCGTTGGGCTGGGTGCTGAAGTCGGCGTCGAGACTGCACTCGGCGGAGTGTTCGACGTATTCGAGCCGCGTGGTGAGGTTATCGATGAGCGTCACGTTGCCGATCAGCTGGCTGCCCAGATTGTCGAAGCGGAGCGTGAATTCGACCGTTTCGCCGGGGAGTGCGTTGGGCGTCGAGGCGACCTTGATCAACCGCAAGCGCGGATTGGTCGGCGGTTCGTTGACGGTGAAGACAGTAGAAACGCCCTGGTCGCGAATCTCCGCGGCCGCCCGCTGGCGATCGATGATCACCTGGAGGCCCAGGTCGTGCGACCAGGCGATTGCCGCGTTTGCTCTGGATGCGAGCCAGGCCGTCTCGGCGCTGTCGTACGCGCCGGTGCGGATCGCCACGAGATTCTCGTAGGGCATGAACGAGCCCTGGTGGAAACCTCGCAGCCTGGTCCGCGAGGCGAGGGTCCCGCCGCCTTGCTCGGACTGGTAGAGGTTGGCCAGGCCGCGCGACGCCTCGGCCATCGGCTGGAAATTCTGCGTGCTGCTGCGGACCTCGCGGGTGTCGGCAACGCGGGCCATGATCGTCTCCTGGCGGACGCCGCCGGCGGCGTGCATCTGCTGGTTCAGCCGCAGGCCGACGACGTGGCGAACCGCCGAGAAGCGAGGGCTGTAGATGCAGACGCGGTTGCTCGGCTCGACGACGCGGCGGCCGTCGAGCGTATCATAGTGGGCGATCGTGTCTTCGGTCTCCAGGCCGCGGACTTCCCAATCGGGGGTGACCTTGGCGGTCTGGTTGCGATCCCCGCCGTCGCAGATGTATTCGTCGGCCGGCCAGGGCCGGGCGGTTCCCGCGGGCAGCGGGCCGCAGACGAGCCCCTGGGGGACCACCTGCTGGTCCGGGTCCGGGGGGCTCGGCAGGGCGGGCCGGATCCAGGGCGGGCATCCGAACAGGAACTGCATGTCCGGCTGGCCATCGGCGGTCGGCAGGATTCCGCCCATGCGGAGGATGGCCACGGGGCGGCCGATCTGGTCGGCGACTGCGAGCGGGTCCTGTCCGGGCGGCAGGTCGAAGGAGGGCTGTAGCCCGGCATGGGCGGCGGGCAGGGCCAACTGCGGATCTTCGAGGTAGATCACCCTAGTCAGGTACGTGCCCTGTAGGGCCTTCATGATATCGTCGTGGGAGATTTCGACGACGATCGGGAAGCGTTCTTCCTGGCCGGCCGGCGGATGGAGGCGGTCGATGATTTCGATTGTGGGAAACACCTCGGCGCCTGGATTCAAGGGGATGTTCATCACCCGCAGGCGATAAACCTGCCCGATCAGCAACCCGACCCGGATCGGCGCCGTCTCGGCCTCGGCGAAGCCGCCGCCTTCGGCCATGGCGGCCAGCACGCCAGCCGGTCCCTTGATCAGGACCGGCTGGAAATATCCCACCAAGGGTCCGCCGCGGGCGAGTTGCATGCTTCCAATCGCTCCCGGCGGCATCATCGCATGGTACAGTCGGTGGACGTTCTGCTGGGCCGGCGCACGACCGGCGAGGGAGAGAACGGCCGCCACGACGAGCACCATCTGGCCGGCAACTCGGGGCAGGCTCGGCCGCCAGCCGCGGTCGGAGACGGTCGCATGCTGTTCGCCTGGAGAGGGGCGCATCTGGCGAGTGTCTCCAACTCGGCGTTGGGTTGTACGGCTGAGCGAGCGGACCATGGCAGGGTATCGTGCGGCCTCAAGGTGAGGACTTGGGTTACTCATCGGGCGGCGTCCCTTCCCGGCGCAGGCAAGTCAAGTGCCTCGCCTCCGCCGGGCCGGCCGCGCGTCTTGCCGGCCGCCACGGCGGCGCCGGAAGCACGTTTCGAGACGGGTATCGTCAGGGGCAAGACTGGCAGGCGGGATCGCCGCAGACCTCGCCGCCGGCTTGCTGCCGGCAGACCGGTCCCGCCGCCGCCCGGCCACCGATCCAAGCGGTGTTGCCGGGCTTGGGATAGCCGAGACCGGGAACCTGGCGAACGTTGACCCGGATCTGCTTGGCCGGGGCGGGGATGTGCCCGGGCGTGTGGTTGCGAATCACGTGCTTCTGCAATCCGGCGGGCGAACCGAGCGGGATATGCGGCGGGCCCGGAAGCCCGATCGGCGTTCCGCTGATCGGCATGCCGTACTGCGGGCCCGTCACGCCCGAGATGTAGTTCGTCGGGACCGTCGACAGGTGGCCGGTGTTCATCGGGGCCCCCATGTCCGGGGCGATTCCAGCGCCGGGGAAGGGAGCGTAAGACGTCGGCACAACGCTGGCGCCTTCGGTGGCCTGCCCGGGAATCTCCAGGTCCTTGTTGCCCAGCCGCAGCACGCCCAGGATCGAACCCCGGCGGTCGGCTTCGACGATCGGATCGACGCCCGGATCAAGCCGCGTGCTGACCAGCGTCTCGACGCCGGCCAAGGCCAGTTCTTGATACTCCGGGTCGGGCAGGTAGATCACCTTGGTGACGAAGTTTCCGGCCAGCACCTGTTCGAAATCGGAAGCGGTCAGTTCGATCGGAATCGCGTTGTGCGCCAGGAACGCCTGCGTTCGCGGCATTGCCGGCCCGACTTCGAGGGTCGGATAGAGTTCGACTCCGTCGTATGCGGGGATGTTCGTCAACTTGAGGCGATAGATCGCGCCCTGGGGGAAGTTCTGCCGTCCGGGAGCGACCATCGGAACCGAGTCGAATTGCCCGGGCATCGAGACATCCCAGGTGACCACCATCCCCTCAGGCCTGACAAAAGCGACCTGGGAGTCGGCGGCGGACGCACCCGCCGCCTGCTGATACATCACTCCCGGACCGGGGCCACCGACGCCTGGTCCTTGTTGGAGCATACTTTCGGCCGGCGGCATTCCGTGCCGCAGGGGCGCACGGCACCCCACGGCAACTGCCACCAAGGCCATCAGACACAAAGCGAATCCGCATCTCATCAGGTGTCCCCCCTATCTCTCTTCAGGGCTCCGGCCACGAATCGTTTCCCAGTTCAATCTGCCGAGCGGACCCACGCCGGGCCGCCCATCGCATTGGCTTGCTTCTTACCCGGACCGAGACGTGATTGACGTAGACCCGGACACGGGCGCGTCCTACAATCCGTGAGGTCCACGATCTCGCCCCAGCGCGACTCGGCGGGCAGACCGCCTTGACTGCCCGAGAGTCGCTAGGGTTGGAGAATTCCGGCGACCAGGCTCCGGTCGCGCGAAATTCCCCCTCTGAGGTTTAAAGGTCGGAATAGTACAACGCGAATCTTTGGAAAATCCGTCAGGACCCGGACGATGCGCACGAAGTTAATGATCGCGAGGCTTTGCGCATGCTTCCTGGTTTTGCCAGTTTCCGGTTTAGGAGACGATTCGGCGGCAAGAGAGGGGCCCGGAGCAGGGGAGAAGACCGCCCGGCGGAGCGATGCGGCATCCGACCCCGAAGGCCAGCTTCTCGTCCGCCGCGCAAGGGCGATTCTTCAACGCTATTTCGCCGTCTCGGCGCACGTCACCCAGTCCGTGCGTCTTTTCGGGCAGGAAGTGATCGGTTCGGGCAGCTATTTTGAACAGCGATCGAATCAGGGCCTGCAATACCGGCTGGAATTGAACGTGCAAACCAAGGTGGACGAGCAGCCGAGCAGCCTCCTGGAGGTCTGCGACGGCCGCTTCTTGTGGAACTATCGCAAGCTCCAGGGCGCCGAAACGCTGTCGCGCCTCGATCTGGCACGGCTTCAGCAGAAGATCGAGGAGGCCGGGACGAGCGCCCGGTTGCGGGCCATCGATCAATGGCCGGGTTTGGGGGGGTTGGCGGGGCTGCTCCACTCGTTCGACCGGGCCTTCGTCTTCGAAACGCCGGAGAGCGTTCTGCTCCAGCCTCAATTTCCCGCCTGGAAGCTGGAGGGGCGATGGCGTCCGAGCGTGCTCGCCACGGCCCTCCCGGGCGATCAAACCAAGGCCGGGGAGCGGAAGGGAGTCGAGTTCGAGCAGCTTCCGCCGCATCTGCCGAATTGCGTGATCCTCTTCCTGGGCAAAGACGATCTGTTTCCCTACTCGATCGTCTTCTACCGGCTTCCCGGCTCGACGACCACGGTCAAGGCCAAACCAAACGACCGCCCGGCAATCCGGATCAACCTCTCCAAGGTGCGTTTCAACGAGCCGATCCACGCCGGCCAATTCGCCTACAAGCCGGGCGATCTCGACTTCTCCGATCGAACCGAGCAGTTCCTGAAGAAGCTCGATTTGCCGTAGCGGCCGTGTACAGGGGGCGGGGGGTGGTGCGGAGCGAATGCCCACCAATCGACCGGAAAAGGGCCGATGCACGGACCGTTCTCGGCAGACCCGTCGCCGAACGTGACAGGGACCGCCGGCCGGCGCCCCGCGCCCGCGATGATCCCCAGTGCTGGGCCTCTTCAAGCGAGATCCTCCCGGAATGCCTTTACCGCCAGGCGGACCTTCGCACCTGAAGCGCCCACGAGGCATCTCTTGACACGGGCCCGATATTTTGGGTAAAAGCTGCCACCTGATCCTCGTTCCATCGAGGCCCATGGCGGACGAGCGTGGGAAACGGTGTTCGACTGGTTGACGGCCTTTGATGATTGAGACTGCTTCCACCCTCTGCCGCGGCCCCGCGCCGCCGGGCGGCGACGCCGACCGGCAAACCGTGCTGGCGGCATGGCACGCCGCGGCGCTCCGCCTGGAGCAGACCCACGAAACGCTCCAGGCCGGGGTCCGCGTTTCCTCGGTCGAGATCGACAGAGACTTGACCAATCAGACGTTGAGGATTATTGCCTGATGAATCCGATCGATGGCTTCCGGGGGCTGGCGCCGATCCAGCCGCCGCAGGGGCTCGGCAACGCGGCGGCGGCAGCGGGCGGCGAGGGCTCGTTCAAGGACTTTCTGCTCGACTCGATCCACCAGCTCAACACGATGCAGCAGGACGCCGACCGGGCAGTGGAGCAGCTTGCCGCGGGCGCGGACGTCAGCCCGGCCGAGGTCCTCACCGCGGTCCAGAGGGCCGACATCGCCTTCCAACTGATGATGCAGGTCCAGGACAAGATGGTCCAGGCATACAACGACGTCCAAAGCATTCGGGTCTGATGATCGCGTGTTGGCGTGTGCGGGCCGCGCCGGCGCGCAGCGCGCCGGCCGGCGAGCAACCCAGCCATTCAGCACGAGGTTCCATGGATGGATGTCCTCAATCGCTACTTCCTTCCGATCAAAGAGTTCTTCGCCGGGATGACGCCGTCCGGCCGGGCCACCTCGGCGTTGTTGCTGATCGTCGCCGTGGTCAGCCTGGGCTACGTGTTCACCAGGGAGTTCGGCGCCGGCGACGGGGTCTACCTGCTCGACAACCGGCTGTTTTCCAGCGACGAACTGACCCCGATGCTGGCGGCGTTCTCGACCGAGGGGCTCTCCGACTTCGAGATTGTCGGCGGGCGGATCCGCGTGGCGCGCGGAAAGCAGGCGGCATATGTTGCGGCGCTGGCCAAGAACAGCGCCCTGCCGCGGGATTTCAGTGAGATTCTCGACGGCGCCCTGGAGAACAGCAGCCCGTTCGAAGGCCGCCCCAAGTTCGAAGCGCGGCTCAAGAACGACAAGCAGAAATTCCTCGCCGAGGTGTTCCGCCAGATCAAGGGCATCGAGCGGGCGGCCGTGCTCTTCGACGAGGAGATCAAGCCGGGGCTGCGCAAGGAGCGCGTCGTCACCGCCTCAGTGAGCATCAAGCCGGCGGGCATGCAGCCGCTCGACGAGATGCTCGTCAACGCGGTCTGCCAGACGATGGTCGGAGCGGTCGCCGGCTTGAGGCCGGAGAACGTCGTCGTGATGGATTTGAACACCGGCCGGTCGCACATCGGCAGCCCGGCGGGCGGCGCGACCGGCGGCGGCGGCCTGCTCGCCCAAGAGCAGCGCAAGCAGGAGGAGAACTGGCGGCGGAAGATCGAGGATCTCCTGTCCTACGTGCCTGGGGTGATCGTCACGCCGAGCGTTGATCTAGCGCCGGAGAGGGTGCATCGCACGCGGACAACGGCGTTCGACAAGGAAAAGTCGATCCCGGCCAGTCACCTCGAGAACAAGGCCACCGGATCGCAGCATGGCCAGGCCCGCGGCGGCCGCCCGGGCCACGTGGCGAATGCGGCGGGGAACACTGCCCGGTCGCTCGCGGCGAGCGAATCGAACGGGGCGACGGAGGCCGAAAAAGTGAGGGAGTCGAGCGAGACGGCGGTTCCCTCGGGCGAGGAGACCGAAAAGGAATTCGCGCCGCACACGGTCGAGCGCGTCGCGGTGGCGATCGCCGTCCCCACGAGCTATTTCGCGAAGGTCTGGCGGAACCAGCATCCGCCGGCGCCGGGCGAAGAGCCCAGGGAGCCGGCGGCGGCCGACATCGCGCAGATCCGCCAGGAGGAGACGGCCAAGATCAAGCAGCTCGTCGCGGGCGTGCTGCCGCAGGCGGAAGGGCAGGCGGACCCGTCCCAGTTGGTGCAGGTCAGCGACTTCCAGCACATTGCGCCTGCTCCGCTGCCTGAGCCCGGCGCGGCGGAGACCGTGGCCACGTGGCTGGGAATCCACGGGAGCAGCTTGGGACTGCTGGTGCTCGGGCTGGCAGCCCTCGCCGTGCTGCGATCGGCGATCCGCGCGATCCCACCGGGCGAGACGATCGACGGCTCGGAGCCGGCGGCCGCTGCCGCGCCGGACGGGGAAAAGGGGGCCGGCGAGGCGGGCGAAGAGCGCCCCTTGCGGAGGTTCTCAGGAACGGACAAGTCGCTCCGCGAGGACCTCTCGGCCCTGGTGGCCAGCGATCCGGAGACGGCGGCAAGCATCCTGCGGAACTGGATCGGGACCCCGACGGAATAGTCCCCGGCCGCAGCGGGCAAGCGGCAGGCAGCCCAGAGACAACGACAACCGAGCCGCAACGCGGCCGGCCCGAACGAGACACAACCCAATGAACAGCAGTCCAGACGGAATCCGCAAGGTCGCCATCCTGATCCAAACTCTCGACCGCGAGGCGGCCGACCTGGTGCTCGACCAGCTGGCCGACGACGAGGCGGAGAGAGTCCGCCGCGCCGTCTTCGACCTCGACCCGCTCGATCCCGCCGAGCAGCGGAGGGTGATCGACGAGTTCCTGCGGGCCGCGCCGCAGCGCCCGGTCGTCTGGCATGGCCGGTTCCAGGCGGAGGCCGTCGGCGGCACGCCCGCCGCGGGCACACCGCGCGCTTTCCAGTCGCTCGGCGAAATCTCGCCCGACGGGCTAACGGGCGCCCTGGCAACCGAACGGCCGCAGACGATCGCCATGGTTCTTTCGCACTTGGCGCCCGCCTTGGCGGGCGAGGTGCTCGTCCGGTTTCCGTCGCGGATCCAGACCGAGGTCCTCCGCCGCCTCGTGGATTTGGAGGAGACCGATCCGGAAATTCTTGCCGAGATCGAGCAGTCGCTGCGCTGCCGCCCGTCGCACTCGTTCGATTTTCCGCTGCGCCGGGTGTCCGGCCTGGCGGCGGTCGAAGGGATTCTCGACGCGGCCGATCGCCAAGTGGGCAGCCAGCTGTATCAGAACCTCTCGGCCCACGATCCGCCGCTGGCGGAGCGGCTCCGGCCGGAGCGGATGGAGTTCGAGGATCTGGCGCAAATCGACCGTGCCGACCTGGAGGACCTGCTCGACGCGACCGATCTGAAGCTGCTTGCCTTGGCGCTGGTCGGCGCGCCGCCGGCCGTCGTCGACCGGTTGCTGGCGGCCTTGCCGCCGGCGCGGGCGGCCGTGCTGAGCGAAGAGATGGACCACCCGGGCCCAACGCGGCTGAGCGACGTCGAGGCGGCGCGCGAATGGATCGGAATGATTGCCCAGAAGCTGGGCATCCGCTCGCCGCGGAGCGCCGGGCGGCGCGGCCGCCGGTTGCCGGCGTCGCCTGCCGGATTCTGCCAGGAAGCCTGACCGGAGGCGACCGCGAACCGTTTTGCCAGCACACCCCAGGACCAGCAGATGCCAACGAACAGGCCGACTGTCATCAAGGCCACCGACCGGGCCGGCGGAATCCAACCCGTGGCGTTCAATTTCGACGACATGGCGGAGAAGGCCGGCGTCTATCTCGACGGGGTACGGCAGCAGGCCGGCGAGGTGCTCACCCGGGCCCAGCAGGATGCCGAGCGGATCCGCCGCGCGACCGAGGAGGAATCGCGGAAGCGGGGCTACGCCGACGGGCAGAGAGAGATTCAGCGGATCGTCGGGACGCAGCTCGCCGAGCAGCTGGCCACGCTGATGCCGGCGCTGGCCGCCGTGATCGACGAGATCCAGCAGGCCAAGGAGACCTGGTTGGCCCACTGGGAACGGAGCGCCGTCCGGCTGGCGATCGCGATTGCCGAGCGGATCGTGAGGAAGCAGGTCGAGCAGCATCCGGAGATCCCGCTGCAACTGGTCGGCGAGACGCTGCGGCTGGTGGCGGGCAGTCCGACCGTGCGCGTCCGGCTCAATCCCCAAGACTACGACGCCCTCCAACCCCAAGCCGAGGCGCTGGTTCGCGCGATGGCGGGCCTGGGGGCGTGCGAGCTGGCCGCTGATCCGGCGGTCACCCGGGGAGGATGCCGGGTGGAGACCGCCTTTGGGGAAATCGACCAGGCGATCGAAACGCAAATGCGACGGATCGAAGAGGAACTAACCTGAAAGGGGCGCTGCCGCCGATGGACCTTGTCGAGCAATTGCACCACCTGATGCCGGCTGAAATCCGCGGGGCGGTCTCCCGCACGGCGGGAATCACCGTCTCGGCGGCCGGGTTCCCGGCGCCGGTCGGGGCCCTCGCCCAGATCGAGCGCGAGACGGGGCCTCCGCTCGATGCGGAAGTGATCGGTTTTCGCGACAACATGACCCTGCTCTACCCGTTTGCGGACCTGGCCGGCATCCGCCACGGCAACCGCGTGCGGCTGAAACGCACATCGCGATGGCTCCGCGTGGGCAATTCGCTGCTCGGGCGGGTGATCGACGCCCAAGGCAGGGCGATCGACGGGCGGGGGCAGCCCGCGCTGGCCGACCGGGTCGCCTTCCAGCGCGGCGCGCCGGCCCCCTGCCGCCGCCCGCGAATCGACACGCCGCTTTCCACCGGAATTCGCGCGATCGACGGATTGATGACCTGCGGCCGCGGCCAGCGGCTGGGGATTTTCGCCGGCAGCGGGGTCGGCAAGAGCGTCGCCCTGGGAATGATGGCGCGCTACTCCGACGCCGACGTAATCGTGATCGCCCTGATCGGCGAGCGGGGCCGCGAAGTCAACGAGTTCATCGAGCGCGATCTCGGCCCGGAAGGCAGGAAGAAGAGCGTCACCGTCGTGGCCACGAGCAACGAGCCGGCGCTGGTGCGGGTGCACGCCGCCTCGACGGCGACCGCCGTTGCCGAGTATTTTCGCGACCAGGGCAAGGATGTCCTCCTGCTGGTCGATTCGTTGACGCGGTTCGCCCTGGCCCAGCGCGAGATCGGGCTGGCGGCGGGCGAGCCGCCCGCCACCCGCGGCTATCCGCCGTCGGTCTTCGCGATCCTGCCGCGAATCGTGGAACGGGCCGGGCGAACGCCCGAAGGCAGCATCACCGCCTTCTACACCGTCCTGGTCGAGGGCGATGATCCGAACGAGCCGGTGGCCGACGCCGTGCGGGGGCTGCTGGACGGGCATATCTGGCTCTCGCGGAGTCTGGCCGCGGGGGGCCACTACCCGGCGGTCGACGTGCTCGAAAGCCTCAGCCGCCTGATGCCCGAGGTGACCGGCGCGGAACACCAGCGGGCCGCCCTGGCGGTCCGCCAGTTGATGGCGGCCTACCGCGACCATCAAGACCTGATCTCGATCGGCGCGTACCGCGAAGGCGCCAACCCCGTTGTGGACCTGGCAATCGAGCTGAAGCCGAAGATCGACGCCCTGCTGCGACAGCGCGTCGAGCAGCGCGCCAGTTGCGCCGAGGCCGAGGCGATGCTGCTCGACCTCCTGCAGATCGTGACGCGGAAGCTGCCCGCCGCCGAGGCCCCCTGACCGCAGCGAGGCAACCCGATCGAGGCAACGGACTAAGACCTGGCAATGAGCACGTTCAAGTTCCGTCTGGCGACGCTCCTCCGGCTGCGGGCGTCCGCCCGCGACCAGCGGCGGAGCGATCTGGCCGAGGCCTTCCATGCCGAGCAGGTGATTCGCGAGCAGCGGAAGTCCGTGGCCGCCAAGCTGGCCGAGCTGTTGGAGACCTGCCGCGAGGCGGCCCGGCCCGGCGCGCTGGACCTCGACCGGCTGCTGGTCGCGCGGCGTTACGAGGCGGCGCTGCGGAGGGAGGATCGCGACCTGGCCGAAAAGCAGGAGGCGATCCGCTGCGCGATCGATCGCCGCCGCGAAGCGCTCGTCGAAGCCGACCGTTCCCTCCGCGTCCTGGAGCTGCTCCGCGAGAAACAACAGCGAGCGCACTTCGACAAGGAGGCGAGGCTGGAGACCCGGCGCCTCGACGAGGTGGGCCAGCGCTGCCGCGCCGAGGAGGGGGAGCGATGACCGCCAAGGTCCTCGGAGGCGCGGTGCACCTCTTGGCTCCTGTCTGGCACAATTGGCGGGGAAGAGGAAGAGGCGTTCCTGGCGGCCTGGCAGGAAAACCGGCATCGGCTCCGCGACCCGGTGACCCTCACGGCGCGGAGCGCGGGCCGGGAAGACCTGATGGACGCCGGGTTGGGGTTGATTAAAAGACGGATTTCAGGGACAACTAACCGCACATTCGGCAGGCCGTTCCCGCGGTCGGCGCTTTTTCAGTGAATTCTCCTTCATCGAGGAGCAGCCCGACCGCACGAACCGTTGCCGCCCGCCCGAGTCGCTCCCGAGATTGGTCTGGCGGGGGCCGGACCGGTGCGGATGGATTTGCGGCAACATGCCCGCGGCAGGAGGCCTTGCGGGTTGGCTCGCCGGAGTTGTTCACGAAGCCGGGAATGGATTGCCATGGCCGACGACAACGAGCTGATCAACCAGGGGGACATCGAAGCCCAGTTGCGGGGCGCGGCAGCCGAATCCGGCAGCGGGTCCGCGTCCTCCGCCGCGCCCAATCCAGAGGATCAAGCGGCGTCGGAGGCGGCCGCGGGCGGGAGATTGGCGGGAGATTCGTCCCCCGCCGGCCGCCGGCCCGCGGAGCCGGCGGGCAGTGGGCGGTCGCCAGCGGATGACGAGGGGGACAGGCGCCTCGACGGGGCGGAGGCGAGCGGCACGAGCCAGGCCCGTCCGCCAACGGGAGGGCACGCCGCAGCCGCTGGCAGCGATCACCGGACGGATGCCGCCCAGCCGTCGATCTCGGCGGCGGACGTCGAACTTCTCTTCCAACAGGCGGAGAGGGCGCTCGAATCGGTTGCGACCGAAGGGAGGGACCTGCCGCCGAGCGCCACCCATTTTCAGTTCCGCGAGCTGAGCGGCAGCCCCGCCAACACGGAGACCGCCACGCTGGACCTGCTCAGCGACGTCGAGCTGGACCTGAAGATCGAACTCGGCCGCACCAAGATGTATCTCGAGGATGTGCTTCGATTGCGGAAGGGAGCCGTCGTGGCGCTCGACAAGCTGGCCGGCGATCCGGTGGACATCTACGTCAACGGGCGGCTGATCGCGCGCGGCGAGGTCCTTGTGCTGAACGACAATTTTTGCGTGCGCGTGGCGGAACTCGTGGCGAGCACAGCGCCGGCGGCCTAGAGGGGCCGCCGGGCCGATCCTGGGCCGCGATTGGAGAACGGCCGGGCGCGCGCGGTTCTGGAAGCGGGCCAGCGGGGCCGCTGGCAGACGGGTGAACGGCCGGAAAGAGGGATGATCGCCGTGAAGGCAAGGATGCCTGGGAAACTCTCCGTGCTCGGACTGCTGCTGCTCGTTGCCTCGCCGGGGGCGGCCGGGGAGCAGCGTTTCTTTGCCGATTCGTTCCGGAAGCAGGCCACGGCCAACCTCGCGCCCCGCGTCGAGGGCGATTCCCAGCCGGCTTGCCCCCCCGTGGAAGCCCAGCCCGCGGAACGCGGCTCCCCGAGCCTTGTCCGTCCGACGGCGTGCGATCCGCCGGGCCGTCCGGTCCAGTCGGTGCAGGCGGCCGTGTATTGCTCGGCGGCGGAGCCGCCGGACAGCGGTCCGGCGGAGGGCGGATCGCCGCCGCGCGACGACCAGACGGAGGCGGCCGGGGCGGCCGAGCCGCCGCCTGTCGAGGCCTCGTCCGAGACGGCATCCCGCCCGGTCGAACGTGCGGGGTTTCCGCGCCTTGCCGCGGCCGGTCGGACGGCGAGGCAGGGCGGGCAATCCGCCACGGACGGCAACCCCGCGACCCGCTCGATCGCCACGGTGATCAGCAGTCTTGCCATCGTGCTGGGATTGTTCTGCATCGTCGCCTGGCTGATCCGCCGGGCGGCGCCGAGCGGCAGCGGCGTTCTGCCCAGCGACGTGTTCGAGGTTCTCGGCCGGGCCTCGATCGCCAAGGGCCAGCAGGTCCAGCTCCTCCGCTGCGGCGACAAGTTGCTGCTGGTCTGCACGACGCCCGAGGGGACCGAGACACTTACCGAGATCGAACATCCCGATCAAGTCACGCGGCTGGCCGGGCTCTGCAAATCGGCCCAGGCGGGCAGCGCAACCGCAGCTTTCCGCCAAGCATTCCAGCAGTTCAGCGGCCGGTCCGCCGAAGCGGAGTTCGCGGTCCGTTCGGCCGGCTCCCTGCTGCCTGGCGGACGGGAGGGCCTGGATGGCTGAGTCGCCCGAGCGAAGCCGATCGGACGCCGCGCCGCGCCGGCGCCCTTGGCGCTTGCGCTGGGCGGCGGCCGGGACGCTGGCCGCCCTTGCGCTGCTGCCCGCGGTCGCCCCCGTGTCGGCTCAAGACGCGGCCAACCGCCCGCTATCGCTGGAATTGCCCGGCGGGATGGCCGGGGGCCCCAGTCAATGGACCAGCCCCGAGGGCCTCAGCGCGACGTTGCAGGTGATGCTGCTGTTGACCGTGCTCAGCCTCGCCCCGGCCTTGCTGATGATGACGACCTGTTTCGTGCGGATCATCGTCGTTCTCGGCCTGCTTCGCCAGGCGATCGGCACCCAGCAACTCCCTCCCAGCCAGGTGATCACAACCCTCGCACTGTTCATCACGCTGCTGGTGATGACACCGGTCTGGAAGGAGGTTTACGAGGGGGCAATCGCGCCCTATACGGACCACCAAATCACTCTGGAACAGGCCTGGGAGACCGGGCAGGTGCCGATTCGCCGGTTCATGAGCATGCAGATCGAGCGGGCGGGAAATACCGAGGACGTCTACCTGTTCCTCAACCGGCTGCCCGATCCGCCCGAGGTCGACGGCTATGAGGACGTGCCGCTTCAGGCGCTGCTGCCGGCGTTCATGCTCAGCGAGTTGAAGGTCGCCTTCCTGATCGGATTCCAGGTCTACCTGCCGTTCCTGATCGTCGACATGGTGATCGCCAGCGTGATGGTCTCGATGGGGATGCTGATGCTGCCGCCGGTGTTGATATCGTTGCCGTTCAAGCTGATGCTGTTTGTGCTGCTCGACGGTTGGCACCTGGTCGTGGGCATGCTGATGGACAGTTTTGCGCCATACACCTGACACAAGATGGGCAATCGGCCGCTTTCCGCTTTCCGCTTTCCGCTTTCACAAAAGGCATCGCCATGGTTGCTGAAGACGCCATCGATCTGGCGCGGCAGGCAATTTGGATCGCCCTGTTGGTCGGCTCGCCGGTGCTGGTGGCCGGCATGGTTGTCGGGCTGGTGGTCGGCCTGTTTCAAGCGCTGACCCAGGTCCAGGAGCAGAGCATTGCTTTTGTGCCGAAGATCATCGCCATGGTGGCCGTCCTGAGCCTGACGCTGCCGTGGCTGCTCGCCCAACTGCTCGACTATTCCTCGAACCTGATCACAACGATTCCGGGACGGTTCTGAACGCGGGGAGACCGCCGGGCTTTTCGAACTCCCACGGCAGACAGGTTCCCAAGCTCCTGCTGGCATGCGTTGCCACGCTGGAGCTCGGGAACGAGGTGAAGACTGAACCCTGAACCCTGAACCCGTTCCACCGTGCCAGACCTGATCGCCCAACTCGACGCCGGCAAGCTGCTCGTCTTCACCCTGGTGTTGACGCGGGTGAGCGGGCTGGTGATGACCGCTCCGGTGTTCAGCTCCACCAACGTGCCGATCCACGTCCGCGCGATCCTTGCGGCGGCGATCTCCGTGCTGATCATGCCCAGCCAGTGGAACGCCACCCTGGCCGATCCGGGCACGACCTTGCAGTACGCCGTCTACATCGGCAGCGAGCTGGTCGTCGGGCTGACCCTGGGCCTGGGAATCGTGATCCTCTTCTCCGGAATCCAGTTGGCCGGCCAGGTGATCGGGCAGCTCGGCGGACTGATGCTCGCCGACCTGTTCGATCCGTCCTCCGGTGAAAGCTCGCCGCTGGTTTCCCACCTGCTGTTGCTCACCAGTCTCGCCGTGTTCCTGCTGATTGGCGGGCATCGGATGGTGCTCTCCGCGCTGCTGGACACGTTTACGGCGCTTCCGATCGGCAGCGGCGCGATCCCCACCGGAATCGGCCAGACGTTCGTGGTGCTGGCGGCGCAGAGTTTCTCCCTCGCCATCCGCGCCGCGGCTCCGCTGGTTGCCGCGCTGCTGCTCTCGACGCTGGTGATGGGATTGATCAGCCGCACGCTGCCCCAACTGAACATCCTGGTCGTCGGTTTCGGCATCAACGCGATGGTCGCCTTCGGCACGCTGGCCCTTGTGATCGGAGTGGCGGTCTGGGTGTTTCAGCGGCAGGTTGAACCCTCGCTCGAATTGATTTGCCAGTCGCTGAAGGTGCCAACGCCCGGCCGGTAAAGTGGAGGTTGCCAGGAGATCAGAGGCGGGAGTACTCGATGCCAAGCCGGTGCTTGGGAACCGGCGAAGGGTTCGGGGTTCGGGGTTCAGACTTGCATACCACAGAATTCCCACTTGGTTGCCAAGCTGGAGCTTGGGAACGAGGTGGGAAGTGAAAACTGGACCCTGAACCCTGAACCCGGCCGCTTGCCCCCTGAAGTTTTTACACGATGCCCGACCACGACGGCGACAAATCCCAGGCCCCGACACCGCATCGCCGGCAGAAGGCGCGCGAGGAGGGCCAGGTTGCGCGGAGCCAGGACCTCGGCTCGGCGGTGCTGCTGCTGGCGGGGATGATGGCGCTGCTGCTGGCCGGCCCCCGGCTGGTTTCGTTCCTGCTGGATTACGGCCGGAGTCAACTGGGCGGCGCTGCGTGGGTGCGGGCCGACGTGGGCTTTGCCGTCTGGCAGTGGGGCAGCGCGGTGAGCGGGCTGGCCCGCGCGGTGTTGCCGATTTTCGGCGCGGTCTTGCTGGCGGCGATTGCCGTGAACCTGGCGCAGGTCGGATTTCTCTTTCTGCCCAGCAGGGTGCAGCTCGATTTCTCGCATCTCGATCCGTTCAAGGGTGCGCGTCGGCTGTTCTCGATGCACAGTCTAGCGCGGCTTGTGTTCGGGCTGTTCAAGCTGGCGGTGGTGGCATCGGTCGCCGCCGCCGTGCTATACGGCGAGAAGGAGGCGATTCTCGGGTTGGGGGAGTTGGATGTGGGGGAACTGACAGTCTACATGATCCGCCTGCTTGTCTGGACGACCGTCAAGATCGGCGCGGCGCTGTTCGTACTCGCGCTGCTCGACTACGGCTTCCAGCGCTGGAAGCACGAGCAGGACTTGAAGATGACGCCGCAGGAAGTCCGCGAGGAGATGCGCAATTTGGAGGGCGATCCGCAGGTGATCGCCCGGCGGAGGGCCGTGCAGCGCCAGTTGGTGCTCCACCGCCTGTCAGAAGCCGTGCCGAAGGCCGACGTTGTCGTCACCGACCCCACGGAGACGGCGATCGCCATCCAGTACGATGCGAAGACGATGGAGGCCCCGATCGTCGTGGCCAAGGGGGCGGGGCTGATCGCCCAGCGGATTCGCCGCTTGGCGCTGGAGAGCGGGGTTCCGCTCGTGGAGAAGAAACCGCTTGCCCAGGCCCTGTGTCGCGAGGTCCAGGTCGGACGGCCGATTCCCCGCCAGCGCTATGCGGCCGTGGCGGAGATTCTGGCCTACGTCTATCAACTCCAGGACAGGCGGCGAAGACAAGCCGCGTGAAGCGCGTGCCGAGAGCGCATGGGAGAGAGAGGAGGGTTCAGAATCGCAGGTTCAAGGTTCCATTGCCAATCGCCAAGAGTGGGCAGGACCGGGCCTTTGACTGGGAGCACCAGATTCCATTTGTATCTTGAACCTTGAGCGTTGAGTCTTTCCCGGACGGCAGTCCCGCTGCGGGGGGTTATCGCAAGATCAGGTCGCCGCGATAGACGGAGCGATTCTGCGGGCCGCGGAGCACCGCTTCCATCTGCGAGACAAACGCTTCGGCGTCGATCTTGCCCAGCAGCCGGCTGAGCGGCATTCCCCGCGGGGAGACGAACTGCACGGTTGGGAATGCCTCGACGTGGAACCTGCGGCAGACCGCGCGCGACGCGTCCGCCTCGATGCGGATACAGACGAACCTCTCCGCCAACCGGACCACTTGCGGGTCCCTCAGCGTCTCGTTGAGCATCTGGCTGCAATAGACGCAATCGCGGACGTGGAAGAAGAGCAGTAGCGGTTTGCCGTCGCGGAGGGCCAACTTTAGCCCGCTGTCGAAGTCGTCGACAAACGCGACGGCCGCGGGCGGCGCATCCAGCGCTTCCGGCGCCCCCTGCGCTTCGCGGAGCATCACCAGCGATGGCGGCTCCGGGCAGTCGCAGCCGGCGGAGACCGCAAGCAGCAGAACTGCGGAACCTAGGACAACAAGGGGGATGTTGCGCATCAAGAACACTTCACTCTGCCCAGTTTGCCTGCGGAGAAGACGCACTTGCCCTGGCGGATGAAAAGAGACTCTCCTCATATCCTTTATCGCTTCTCCCGGCAATAAGACTTGAGCTTGTCGAGGAATCCGCCCCAGAAGTGGGGATCGGAGAGGCCGTTCGCGCTGGCGGACGACAACCGGCCTGGACAGAACGCCGGCTTTTGGGTACCCTCGCGCCCTCGATTCTTGACCTTCAGCGGATCCTCGAACGGCCGTCTTCCGGCCATTCTCTCTGGAGAACTGGATGGCATCGGACGTCGCATTGCGCGCCCCGGGCGGCTCCCCCTTCGCAACGCTGCGCGAGCTGATCTTGCCGTTGGGGATCGTTGCCAGCGTGCTAGTGATCGTGGTTCCCTTGCCGGTCCCGCTGATGGACGTGCTGTTGGCGTCGAACATCACGATTTCCGTGATCATGCTGCTGACCACGGTCTACGTGAAAACGCCGCTGGAGTTCAATATTTTTCCCTCGCTGCTTCTGACCACGACGCTGTTCCGGCTGGTCTTGAACGTGGCGACCACGCGGCTGATCCTCACGCGTGGCGAGTCGGCGGGCCTGCTGGCGGCGGGGGGGGTGGTGCGGAGTTTCGGCGAGTTCGTGGCCGGCGACAAGATCGTCGTCGGCATGATCATCTTTGTGATCATCGTGATCATCCAGTTCGTGGTAATCACCAAGGGCGCCACCCGGATCAGCGAAGTCGCCGCGCGATTCGCCCTCGACGGGATGCCGGGCCGGCAGATGGCGATCGATGCCGACCTGAACGCCGGCACGATCGATGAGCGGGAGGCGCAGCGGCGGCGCGAGGAGATCACGGCCCAGGCCGATTTTTTCGGGGCCATGGACGGTGCCAGCAAGTTCGTCCGCGGCGACGCGATCGCCGGGATCTGCATCGCCCTGGTGAATATCGTCGGCGGGCTGTTCGTCGGCGTGGTGGAAGCCGGGATGCCGCTGGGCGATGCGGCCGCCTTGTTCACCAAGCTGACCATCGGCGACGGCCTGGTCAGCCAGATTCCGGCCTTCCTGATCTCCGTGGCGGCGGCATTGCTGGTCACGCGGACCAACAAACGAGCCAACCTGCCGAGCGAGTTTCTCCGCCAGTTGTTCGCCCGGCCCGAAGCCCTGGCCGTGGCCGGCGGATTCCTCGGCGTTCTCTCATTGACGAGCCTGCCCAAGGCCCCCCTGGTGTTGATTGCCGGTTCCTGCATCGCCTTGGCGTTAAGGCTTTCGCATCGGACTGCCCGGCAGCGTGCGGCCAGCCAGGCCAGGCAGAAGGCCGAGAAGGCCGGGAAGCCGGAGGAGCGGATCGAGGACTACCTGGCGGTCGACCCGATGGAGGTCGAGATCGGCGTCGGCCTGATCAAGCTGGCCGATCCGAAGCGTGGAGGCGACCTGCTCGAACGGATCCACAGAATCCGCCAGAACGTGGCCTCCGAGATCGGCATCATCCTGCCGAAGCTGCGGATTCGGGACAGCTTCCAGCTCGATCAGCAGCAGTACCGGATCAAGATCGCCGGCCTGCCGGTGGCAAGCGGCACGGTCCATCCGGGGATGTTCCTGGCGATGGATTCGGGAATGACTTCGGGAACCGTCCCCGGGCTGGCCACGAACGACCCGGCGTTCGGCACGCCGGCGCTGTGGATCGAGCCGCCGGTTCGCCAGCAGGCCGAGATGCTCGGCTACACCGTGGTGGAGCCGTGCGCCGTGATCGCCACCCACCTGACGGAGACGGTCCGCAGGCACGCCGCCGAGATTCTCACCCGGGACGCGACGAAACACTTGATCGACGAACTGCGGCAGACCGCGCCGGCCGTCGTCGACGAGCTGATCCCCGCACAGATGAAGCTCGCCGAGGTCCAGCAGATTCTCCAGTCGCTGCTCCGCGAGCAGGTCCCGATCCGCCGGCTCAGCGCGATCCTCGAGACCCTCGGGGACTACGCGGGCCGCACCAAGGACCGGGTCGTTCTCGCGGAGTATGTGCGGGCGCGGCTGGCGCGGACGATTTCGACCCGCTACCGCGATCGCGACAACCGGCTCCACGTGGTGACCCTCGATCCGGCCCTGGAGGACCGGATCCGCGCGGGGGTCGAGCATTCGGAACGCGGGCTGCTGCTGCGGATGTCGCCGCAAGCCGTGGAGACGACTTGCCGGCGGATTGCCGACGGACTGGAGCGGCTTGGGCTGGACCGCCACCCGCCAATCGTCTTGTGCAGTCCGCAGGTCCGCGCGGCGGTCAAGGAGCTGGCCGGCGCGCACCTGCCGGAGCTGATCGTTCTCAGCTACAACGAGATCACCCGAGACACGCAGATCGAATCGGTGGCAATGGTCACCGACGCCGTCTAGAGTCGGCGGCGCCAGACAACCTCCAGGATTCGGCAAGAACCGGATAAACCGCCATGGAAATCAGAACGTATCGAGCGACCTCGATGCACGAGGCCCTCTCGCTGGTCCGCCGCGACCTGGGCCCGGACGCCGCCGTCTTGCACACGCGCGAGGTGCAATCGCGGCGGTTCTTCGGCCTGCTTCGCGGGCGGTCGCGGATCGAGGTCACCGCTTCCGCCGGGGTGAATGTACCCAGCCGATTGCCCGAGGCGTGCGTCAGGCCGGGGGCGGCGGCGCGCGGTGCGGCGCGGATCGCGCCGCCGGCCAGGCCGGTGCCGGGACGGTCGGCGGGCGACCCGCTCGGCGGCGTCCGGCAAGCGGGGCCGAGGGCCGGCGAGCAGCCGCCGAGCGGCGTCGAGGATCAGCTCTCCGACCTGCGGATCATGCTCCAGGAGCTCTGCCGCCAGAACCGCGGCGGCCCGGGGCGCGAGTTGCCCGACGGCCTGTTTCGCGTCTTCACCGACCTGATCGAGGCCGACATCAACGAGGAGATCGCCCGCCAGCTGATCGAGCACATCCGCTGCGAAGCACCCAACGACGAACTGGCCGATCCGATGCTCGCCAAGGCGCGGATCGGGCGGATTCTCGAAACGGAGATACCCGTCGGCGGTCCGATCCACGCGACGCCCGGCCGGCGGCGGCTGGTGGCGCTCGTGGGGCCGACGGGCGTCGGCAAGACGACGACGATCGCCAAGCTGGCGGCGAACTTCCGCCTCCGCCAGCGGCAGAACGTGGGCCTGATCACCGTCGACACGTACCGCATCGCCGCGGTCGAGCAGTTGCGGACGTATGCCGACATCATCGACCTGCCGATGGAGGTCGTCTCCTCGCCCCGCGAGATGCGCTCGGCGGCCCGGCGGCTGGAGGGCCTCGACCTGATCCTCATGGACACCGCCGGCCGCAGCCCCCGCGACGAAATCAAGATCCAGGAACTCCGCTCGTTTCTCAGCGAGGCCGAAGCCGACGAGGTCCACCTGGTGCTGTCGAGCGTGGCGGGCGAGCGGGCCCTCGTCCACACGGCGGCGCGGTTCGCCTCGGTGGGGACGACGGGGATGATCCTGACCAAGCTGGACGAGGCCACAAGCCTGGGAAACCTCCTGCCGCTGGTCCGCTCGAGCCGGCTGCCGATCAGCTACCTGACGATCGGCCAGAACGTGCCGGATGACATCGAAACGGCCGAATCGGGCCGGCTGGCGCGGCTCGTGCTGGGCACGGAGAGCGTGTATCGCAAATGAGCCTTGAAGGGCAAGCGTTTAGGGGCGCGGGGCGAAGGCCTGCGCCGCCGCACCGCCAAGCCGCCGCGCGGGAACCGGCCACGGGCGCCACCGCGCGGAGAATCCTTTTTTCGCCCCGTTTTCACCTCCCATGATCGACCAGGCAAACGACCTTAGAAAATTGGTGATGCAGGCCGCCGAAAGCCGGCCGGGCGGGCCCCCCGAGCGGGTTCCGATGCTCCTGGTCAGCGGCGGGAAGGGGGGCGTCGGCACGACCACGGTCGCCGTCAACCTGGCCGTGGCCGCGGCCCAGCGAGGCCTCCGCGCGGTCCTGATCGACGCCGATCCCGATCGGGCCGACGTGCAGTCGCTCTGCCGGCTGCGGGACCGCTACACGATCTCCGACGTGCTTTGCGGGCGTCGGACCTTGGGCGAAGCGCTCCAGCCGGGTCCGGCCGGCGTCTTCGTCCTGCCCGGAGCATGGGCGGCCGTCGATCTGGCCGACGCCTCCGAATCGAGCCAGGTGCGTCTGCTCGACCAGTTCGCCGCCCTGGGCCCCCGCGCCGACCTGGTCGTGATCGACGGCGGGAACGGCCTGCATCCCTTCACCAGGCGGCTCTGGCGTTCGTCCGCCGCGGTGGTCCTCCTGGCCACCCCGGAGCCCAGCGCGGTGCTCGACGCCTACGCGGCGATCAAGGTCGCGGCCGGCCCCGCCGGGCGGCCCGGCGTCCGGCTGCTGGTCAACATGTGCCCGTCCGCCGAGGTTGCCGACGACGTCTACGGGCGGATCGCGCAATCCTGCCGGCGGTTCCTGGGTTTCGAACTGCCGCCCTGCGACTGGCTCCCGATCGAGCCGTGCGTCTCGGCGGCGGGGCGGGCAGCGACGCCGTTCGTGATCTCGCACCCCGCGGCCCCCGCGGCGCGAGCCCTGCTCGCCGTTGCCCACGCGCTGGAAGACGCGCTCGGCGGGGGCCCCGCCGGAGGAGCAGCGAAGTGCGCGGCGGAGATCGGCCGCGGCGGAGGAACGGAACTGGAAAATCGACTCATCCAACACGGCAAAAATGCCGATAACGAAGAAGACCATCGCCTTGTCGCGCGATGTCAAGATTTAACGACTGCGTAATTTTCGAGGGCACGGAGAGGTTTCGCTCGTGGCAGGGGTCTATGCCGGCATCCCCGGCCCCCTGGCGATCCTGACGATGACGCCGCGCGGATTGATTCGCCGACAGGCCAGCGAAGGAATCGCTTTGGATGCGTGGATCGGCCTGTGCGTCTTCGCCGCGATCGGCGGGATGCTCGGATGGATTGCCGGACGGACCGTCGATGCGGCCGTCCGCGCGGCGACAGCCGACGGGTTGGACGAGAACCGACCGTAATGTGCCCCGGAAACAACAACCAGGATAGCTCGGCATTCGTGCCTTGACGCGCTGTCACGGAGGACTGCATGCCAACCACTGTCGCTCCGGATGATGTGGAGCAACTTTGGATCGACTTCAAGAACGATCCCACAAACCAGCAGATGCGCAACCGGCTGGTTGAGCGTTATCTGCCGCTGGTCAAATACAACGGCGAGCGGATCTGGGCCCGCTTGCCGGACGGGGTCGAACTCGACGACCTGATATCGGCCGGCGTCTTCGGACTGATGGACGCCATCGACGCGTTCGATCTCTCCCGCGGCGTGAAGTTCGAGACCTACTGCGTTCCGCGAATTCGCG